>RFHU01000103.1 GCA_003695705.1 Planctomycetota bacterium | reverse complement strand
CTGTTCCGCGGCCCCGACGGCGCGCCGCACGCCTTGCGCGACCGCTGCCTCCACCGCAACGCCGAACTCTCCGAGGGGACGCTGGAAGGAGGCTGCCTGCGCTGCCCCTACCACGGCTGGACCTACGACGCGGCGGGGCGGGTCACGGCCGTCCCCAGCGCGGGACCGGAGAACGCGGTGCTTCCCAAGAAGCGCCTGGAGCGCTTCCCCTGCCAGGAGGCCCACGGGCTGGTGTGGGTCTACATGGGCGACCCCGAGGACATCGCCTGCGAACCCTTCCCGATCCCCTACTGGAACGAAGACGGCTGGCGGGCCTACTACATGGTCACCGACTTCGAGAACGACGTGACCAACTGCGTGGAGAACTTCATGGACGTCCCCCATACGGTCTACGTCCACGACAAGTGGTTCCGGCGCCGCGCCCTCCGTTCGGTCCGCGCCACGGTCGAGCGGACCGAGGACAGCGTCCTGGTCACCTACCACCAGGAGCAAGACACCATTGGCTTCCACGGGCGGATCCTCAACCCGACCGGCGAGCCCATGCGGCACACGGACAAGTTCTACATGCCGAACGTGACTCGAGTCGACTACGCCTTCGGCTCCCGGCGCGCGTTCGTCATCACCTCGCAGTGCACCCCGGTCACGGCCACCCGGACCCGTGTCTACACGGCCATAACCTTCCGCCTCGGCCATCGCCTTCTCAACGCGCTCGGGCGCCTGCTGCTCCCCCCCTACACCCGCCAGGTAATCGAGCAGGACGTACGCATCATGGCCAACCAGGGGCGCAGCCTGCGGCGCTACGGGAGCGAGTTCCTCAACTCGGAGGCCGACCTCCTCCACCGCTGCATCGAATCCTTGCGCAGCTGGGCCGAATCCGGCGGCGCCGGTCCCCGACCGCGTCCGATCAGAAAAGAGATCGAGTTCTGGATTTGAAGGCTCTCGTCCGCGAGGCCGACGACTCCGACGACGCCGCCCTCTGCGAGCTCTTCGCCCGCGTCGCCATGGAGGGCGACCTGAGCTTGGCCGTCGAGCGGGAACCGAGCTTCTTTGCCCTCTACGAACTCCAGCGCCTCATCGCTCGCCGGGTGTTCGTCGCCGAGGTGGAGGGGAAGATCGAAGGCGTCGCCGCCTACCTGGCCCGCCGGGGGCACCTCGGCGGACGCGTCGTTCCCGTGGGCTACCTGGGCGACCTGCGCCTCGGCCCCCGCCTGCGCGGCGGCTTCTTCTTCGGGCGCCGCTTCGGCCCGCGCTTCCGCGCCTGCCTCGCCGACAGCAACGCAGAGGTCGCCTTGACCGCCGTCCTGGCGACGAACCGCGCCGCGCTGCGGTTCCTGACCCGGCGCAGCCGACGCTTCCCCGACAAACCCGTCTACCGCCCCTGGCGCGCCTTCTCGATCCTCAACGTGCACTTCACCCGCCGCCGCCGGCCGCGGCCGACCCGGCTCGAGGTGCGCCGGGCGACGTCGGCGGACCTCCCGGAGGTCGCCGCGCTCCTCGCCCGCGATCACGCGCGCAGACCCTTCGGCTACGTCTTCGACGAGGAGCTGCTGCGCGAGCGCCTCGCGCGCTGGCCGGGCCTACGCCTCGAGGACTTCTACCTCGCCTTCCGCGGTGGCGAACTCGTGGGCGCAACGGCACTCTGGGACGCCCACGCGGTCAAGCGCTTCCGCGTGCTCGCCTACCGCGGGTCCATGCGCTGGCTGCGGCTGGGCTTCAACCTCGGCGCTCCTTTCCTCGGCTGCGCTCCCCTCCCGCCGGCCGGCGGCGTGCTGCGCTATGCCTACCTGACCCACACCTCGATCCCCAGCGAGGATCCCGACGTGCTCGCCGCCCTCTTCGACCGCCTCTACGCCGACGCCCACGGACGCGGCTACGCCTTCGTCAGCACCTACGTGGAAGACGGCGACCCCCTCGGCGCAGCCTTCGCTCGCTACCGCTGCACCCCCCTGCCCGCACGCCTGTTCACGGTCAGCCCGCCGGGGAGCCCGTGGAACGAGCGCGATCCCGGCGCGGGGCGCCCTGGCTTCGAAATGGCCCTGGTCTGATCCCCCTCGCCGACGGGCCCGCGGGGCTCCGGGGAGCCCGCAGGCCAGGCAGGCGGGAACCGCTCGCTTCGAGCTCCGCGCGGCGCGGCCCCGTCGCTCGCCCTGCAGGAGGGACGCCTGCGCAGTAGCCTGATCCCATGCCGGCGCCCTACCTCGCAGCGCACGCCCTGCTCTTCCTGGGTTCCCTGGGCTGCGGCGCGTGGCTCCGTCGACGGAGCCCGCGCGCGACGGCGGTCTCCGGAGGGCTCTTGCTCTGCCTCGGGCTTCCTGTGCAGCTCTTCGTGCTCTCGCAGCCGCGACTCCTCGCCGCGCTCGTCCCCTGGCCCGACCTGTTCTTCTTCCACGACCTGCTCGTCCACTTCGCGGGCTTCCTCGCCGGCGCGGCCCTCGCCGGCGCCGAGGGCCGCGGAGGACGGGCGCGCGCGGCCGCGCTGTCCCTGGCGATCTTGGCCTGCGCCGGCGTGGAGGCACGGCGCGTCGCGCTGGCTCCTCCTCCCGTCCCTGCCCCCTCGGGGGGGCAAGAGCCCGCGCGACTGCGCCCGGGCGAGCCCTTCGTCCTCCGCCAGAGCCAACCCGCCACCTGCGCACCCGCCGCGGCGGCGACCCTCCTCCGCGCCCTGGGCCTCGCTCCCCAGGCCACCGAGGCGGGCCTGGCCCGCCTCTGCTTCACCGACCCCCTCCGCGGCACCCATGACCTAGGGCTCTTCCGCGGGCTGAGCCTGTCCGCCCCGACCCACCGTGTACGCTTTGCGCGCCTGCTCCTGGACGACCTACTGGCGCGCCGGCGACCGTGCCTGGTCTTCGTCGGGCTCTCGCGGGCGCGGGCGAAGGACGAGCGCCTGTTCGCCTACCTGCGCGACCGCTGCAACTGGCGAGAGGACGAGGTGCACGCCGTGGTCTTCTTCGGCACCGAGCCGTCGCCCGGGACCGCGCCGAACGGCCCACCACGCGTCGTGATCGGAGACCCCAACTACGGCGTCGAGCGCTGGGGGCTCGACCACTTTTCCGTCCTCTGGGACGGCTGGGCACTGCTCGTCGACCCCTGAGGGGACGAAGGACGAACTCGGTCCGGGCCACCGCACCGGGCAACGAGCCCGAACCGCACCCCTCGTCGGCTGGAACCACACGGGTGCCGGACTCTGCGCACGGCGTTCGGGCTCCCGCGGACGGCCTGCTAGGAAACCAGCAGATCTCCCCAGTCCTCGACGACGGACGTCGCCTCGGACACGGGCTCGCAGCCGACGCGCAGGCTGCGGAACAATTCGGGGAGGACGGCCGGCGTCGGCCGCTGCTCGGGATCGGGGTGGGCCATGGCCGCCAGAAGCGAGTCCACGGCGGCGGCTGGAGCAGGAAGGACACCGCAGGCGCTCAGGGGAAGGAGGGTTCCCTCTTCGTCTCGGGGCGGCGTGGAGTCTCCGCCCCGGGCCAGGTGATGCAAGCTGACGCCGAGGGAGTAGACGTCGCCCTGGGAGGTGGCCTGCGCAGAGCGCACCAGCTCGGGCGCCGCGTAGTCGGCGGTCCCGAAGCTCCCCACCACGGGCGTCGCTCCTCCCGCCAGCTGCCCGGAGGTGGGGAGCACTTGGCGCGCGGCGCCGAAGTCGCACAGCTTCACCGCTCCGCTGGGGTCGAGGAGGATGTTCGAAGGCTTGACGGCGCGGTGGACGATGCCCGCCTCCTGCAAGGCCAGAAGCGCGCGGGAGATGTGCTCGCCGACCCGCAGCACCTCGGGCAGCGGCAGGGGTCCGCCCCGAAGCAGGTCGGCGGCCGACGGACCCTGGACCAGCTCCATGATCATGCACACCTGCCCCTTGTAGGTACGCACGTCGTAGACGTCGACGACGTGGGGACTCCGCACGTCGGCGCAGAGCCAGGCTTGCCGGAGGAAGCGCTCGCGCAGCGCCTCGTCGCGTGCCCGTTCCGGTCGCAGGACCTTGACCGCCACCTTCCGGTTGAGCAGCTTCTGCTCCGCCGAGTAGACGACCCCTTGCTCGCCCTCTCCGAGGACTCCGATCAGCTCGTATTCGTCGCGCGGAAGGGGCGGGGCGAGTTCGAAGCGGGTCGAAACGGCATCCTCGTCCTCGTCTTCGAAGCTGAGCAAGAGCCGCTGGTCTCCGATCCGGAGCTCGGTCGCGCCCGTGGCCTCCACGGGGACGTGCGCCTCGAGCCGCCGAGCGTCGAGGAAGGTCCCGTTGCTGCTGCCAAGGTCGGTGACGAAACAGCCCTCGGGGCGCAGTTCGACGAGGGCGTGCACCCGCGAAATCAGGGGATCTTCGAGCCGAATCGTCGTCTTGGGGGAGCGACCGATCTGGAAGGCTTGCCCGGGGCGGAGGGTGAAGGTCCTCCCCAACCGCTCGCCCGAGGCGACCACCAGATCCACGCTCACGACGCTGCTCACGCCCTCTCCGGCTTCAAGCTACCCTCGCCGGCCACCGAAAGGAAGTTGGCCAGGAACCCCGACGCGGCGAACTCCGCCCCGAGCGTTTCCGCTCAATCCTCGGCGGGATCGCGGGGCCGACGGCGGTGGGTCGTCTCGCTGACCATGGCCTGGGAACTGGCTCGGTCGGGCCGGTAGTGACGCAGGCGCACCGAGCGGAACAGGTCGGGCAGGCTGTCCACGCGCGGGCGCTCGGCGGGGTCATCGCGCAGCATGGCCTCGATGAGCTGCTCGAGTTCGGTGGGGAGCGAGGCGGGGAGCGGACAGCGGGAGAGAGGGGACAGCCCGTCGTCCGCCGGGGACTCCTCGCCTCCGCAGAGGAGATGGTGCAGGGTGGCGCCGAGCCCGTAGACGTCGACGGCCAGGGTCGCCTCGGCCGCACGCGCCAGCTCGGGCGCGGCGTAGGCGGTGGTTCCGAACAGTTGCCGGAGCGGCGTGGCCTCGCCGGTGGACGTCACGATGGCCTTCGCGTTGCCGAAGTCGGAGAGCTTGGCGATGCCGCTCGGATGGAGGAGGATCGCCGAGGGGGAGATGGAGCGATGAACCACCCCCGCTTCGGCGGCGGCCTGGAGGGCGCGCGCAATGTCCTCTCCAATCCGTAACACCTCGGCGGGAGGCAGCGGTCCGGCCCGCAATCGATCGCGCGCGGAGGGGCCCTGCACCAGCTCCATGACGAGGCAGGCCTGTTCGCGCTCGGTGCGCACGTCGTAGACTTCGACCACGTAGGGCGACTGAATCTGCGCCGCCAGCCAGGCCTGTCGAAGAAAGCGCTGGCGAGTCGGCTCGTCGCGCGCGAGCTCGCTGCGCAAGACCTTGATGGCCACCTTCCTCCGCAGGAGGATCTGCTCTGCGGCGTAGACCACACCGGTGAGCCCGTCGGCGATCTTCCCGAGGAGCGCGAATTCGTCCTCGGGGAGCGGCAGCTTGCGCCGCGCCTGGGTCTCGACCTCATCGTCGTCGAACGCCCCGCTGGCCCGAAGGGAAAGGACGTGCTCGCCGATCTGCACCTTGCGCGCGGCGTGCACCGGCGTGGCCACGTGGGGGGTGAGCCGCTCCCCGTCGACGAAGGTTCCGTTCTGGCTGCCGAGGTCGGTCAGGTAGAGTCCGCCGCGGCGCAGCTCGATCACTGCGTGGCGTCGCGACACGAGGCCGTCGCCGGTGAGGTGAACGGTGTTCTTGGGCGAACGACCGATCAAGAAGCTCTGCCCGGTTCGCAGCGTCCAGCTGCGTCCGTCCGCCAGCACCAACTCGACGGTCACCGTACTCACACGCGCGCCCACCCTCCCCCGAACCGAGGCAAAGGTACTGTTTTGCCGAAGCCCAAGCCACCCGCCGCGTGCGAAGGCCGAGCCCGCCCGGGCACTCGTCCACTCCACCGGCAGGAACGGGATGGCAGAATCCGAGCGTGCGTTGCTTCGCCTCGGGCCTGGGCCTCCTCCTCGCCGCGTGCGGGATCGCCCTGGCCGACGGTCCGCGCCTGGGCGAAGGCGTCGGCTCGCCGGCTTACAACCGCGCTGGGCGCGCGCTGAACCGGGCCCTGTCGCTCGTTGCGGAGGCGTTCCGAGAGGGCCCCGCGGCGCTCGACGAGGCGCCGCCCTGGGCGCAGGGCTCCCTCGAGGTCGCCCCTTGGACGGAGCGGCCCCTCACCCCCGCGCCGCCTGGGGTGCGCGCCCTCGCGCTCGTCCCCGCGCCGGGGCGCCTGCCCGCGGGTCGCTGGTGGAGCGAACGGCGCCGCGCCTTCGCCCGCCTCGACGAGGTGGCCCTCAAAGTCTTGCTCGTCGACCGCGTGGAGGCCGACGGCCGCGTTCGCGCGCGGATCCGCTTCCGCGCGGTGGGCACGACCCTCGCCGGTGCCCGGCGGACGGAGCGCGCCGTGCTCGCAAGCGAATGGCTCGTAGAGGACGAAACCGCCTCACTGATCGCCCTGCGTCCGCTGCGCGGCGAAGTCGTCGAAGGCGACGGGCGGGCCTTCGTCGAGCGGGCGGCCGAGTGGGGGCTCGACTGCGTGGGCGACCCCGACCCGCGCTTCCTTCCCCCCAGCCAAGCGCTGCGCTACCAGGTGATTCGCCACGCCGTGGGCGGCGCGGCCGCCTCCGACCTCGACGGCGACGGCTACGACGACTTGCTCCTGACCACCGGGGACCGGCTCCGCTTCTACCGCAACGAAGGCGGGCGCCGCTTCCGCGAGGCCACGCACGAGGTGGGGCTCGCCGACGTGCGCCACGCGAACGCCCCCCTCTTCGCCGACTTCGACAACGACGGCGACCCGGACTTGTTCCTGGGCCGCTTCTACGGCCAGAACCTCCTCTTCGAGAACGTGGACGGCCGCCTGGTCGACCGCACCCGAGGCTCCGGCCTCGCCTCCGACGACGCGACGGCGGTGGTTGCGGCCGCGGACTTCGACGGCGACGGGCGCCTCGACCTCTACCTGGGCCGCTTCCTCGACGCGCGGAAGGAGGTTCCGGACATGATCCTCTACACGCGCAACGGAGAGCCCAACCGCCTCTACCTCGGCGACGGCGCGCTCCGCTTTCGCGACGCCAGCGCTGCCTCGGGGGCCGACGACCGCGGCCTCACCCTGGGCGTCGGCGCAGCCGACGCCGACGGCGACGGCGACGTGGACCTCTACCTCTCCAACGACTACGGCCGGAACGTCTTCCTGCGCAATCGCGGCGACGGGACCTTCGTCGACGTGGCCCTCGAAACCGGGACCCTTGCCGTCTCCGGCGGCATGTCCGTGGCCTGGGGCGACTTCGACAACGACGAACGCCTCGACCTCTACGTGTCGAGCATCGGCTCGAACCAGCGCTGGTTCAGCCAACCCCCGAACATCCGCAGCTACGTAGTGAACATCGTGCAAAGCGGACGCCGCGAAGGTCTGCAGGAACTCTTCCTCGATTTGCGGAAGCACCTCGGCGACCGCTGGGCGCAGGTGGGCGACCTCTCGCTGGCCGGGAACTACCTGCTGCGCCAAGGCGCCGACGGCCGCTTCGAAGACTGGAGCGAACGCGCGCACGCCCGACCGCCGGGCTGGTATTGGAGCAGCGGCTTCTTCGACGTCGACAACGACGGCTGGCAGGACGTGTTCGCCGTGGCGGGCTGGATCACCGGCGCGAGCAAGGACGACTTGTGACTGCCCTTCGCCAGCGGCGCCGTGAGCGCCGAGACCGCCGCCGAAGAGGAGCGCATCTACACCGACGCCTTCCTGGGCGAGCGTTCCTGGAACGGACGCGAGCGCAACCAACTGCTCTGGAACCAAGGCGGACGCCGCTTCGTCGAGGTCGGCGTCCCCTTCGGCCTGGACAGCGTCCGCGACCCCCGCGGCGTCGCCGCGGCCGACTTCGACCGAGACGGCGACGTGGACTTCGTGGTCAACAACTACCGCGCGCCGGCCGAGTTGTTCCTCAATCGCATCGGCCAGGACCGCCCCTGGATCGCGTTCCGCCTGCGCGGGACCCACTGCAATCGCGACGGGATCGGCGCCACCGTGATCGTGCGGGCCGGGACCCTCCGCACCGCCCGGGTCGTCGGCGCCGGGCACGGTTTCCAGTCTCAGTTCTCCCTCGAGCAGGTGATCGGCCTCGGCGCCGCCGAAGGAGTCGACGAGGTGGAGGTCCGCTGGCCGGGCGGGCCCGCCGAGCGCTTCGGCCCCTTCCCCGCCCGCGTCCGCCTCACCCTGGTCGAGGGGCAGGGGCGCCCCGTCGCGCGCGCGAGGACCCCACGCGGTCGGGGAGGCGCCGCCACCCCGACCGCCCGCCGCCGCTTTGCGGCCCTCTGCGCGCTCCTTGGCGCGGTCCTCGCCGCCTGGGGGGTAACCCACGCGGCCGGACGCCGTCCCTCCCCCGTACCCGCCGCTCCGTGACCCCCGCCCGCAACCCCTGGCCTGCCCGTCGCCCGCTCCTCGCCCTGGGCCTGGCCGCGGCGCTGAGCGCAGCCCTCGCCGTCCCGGCCGGCGGCGTGCGGCACCGCTACGAAATCGAAGACTTCTTCCCCGAGCACACCGCCGCCCGGCGGGCCTACGAGCGCGCCTGCGCCGCCTTCGGCCGCGACGACCGCACCGCCCTCTGCGTCCTCTCCCTCCCCCGCCCCCTCGACGCCCCGCTCCTTGCCTCCATCGACGCGCTGACCCGCCGCCTGGAGGCCCTCCCCGAGGTGGAGCGCGTGGTTTCGCCGGCCAACGCGCTCCTCCCCACCCGCCGCGCCGACGGGGCCGTGGTCCTCGAACGCGCCGTCCCCGCCGGGCGCTCGGCCAGCGAGCGGCGCGTGCGCCGACTCCTCGCCCTCTGCGCCGAGCCACCCTACCGCCGCGCGCTCCTCGCCGACGACGCCCGCCACGCGCTCGTCGGCGCCGTCCTCCGCCCCGAGCGCCTGGGCCACGCCGACCGCGCGCGCGTGCTGGAGGCACTCGAGCGCGAGCGCACCCTCCTCGCCGCGGAGGGGATCGAAGCGCAGCTCACCGGATACCCGCTGCAACGCGTCCTCCTCGCGCGCCTCGCCGCCAGCGAGTCGCGCCGTTTCCTCCCTCTGGCGGTGGGCGCCACGCTCCTCCTCTCCTTCCTCGCCTTCCGTAGCCTGGCGAGCGTCGTCCTCCCTCTGGCCGTGGCGGCGGGGGCATCCCTGTGGACGACCGGGCTCATGGGCCTCCTCGGCCTCCCCCCGAACATCTTCGGACCCGCCGTCTACGTGGTGGTCGCCGTGGTCGGCGTCACCGACTCGGTCCACCTCTTGGCCCGCCAGCAGGAGCTCCGCAGCGAGGGCCTCTCGGCCGCAGCCGCTGCCGCGCTGGCCCTCCGCGAGGTCGCCGCCCCCTGCGCCTGGGCCAGCCTCACCACGGCGCTGGCCTTCGCCAGCCTGGTCACGACCGACATTCCCATGATCGGTCGCATGGGACTGCAGGTCGCCCTCGGCGTCGGATCGGCGCTGGCGCTCACCCTCCTCCTCTTCCCCGCTTGCGCGCGCTGGCTCGGCCGCGACCCCGGTGCGCGCGCCGGCCGCCTCGGCCGGTGGACCGAGCGCGCGGCGGTGTTCGCTTGCCGCCGGGCGCGGGGAGTCCTCTGCGCCGGCGCCGTCCTCGCCCTCTGCGGGCTCGTCGCCGCCGCCGCGCTGCGCGTCAATTCTCCTCTCCTGGGCGACCTCGACCCCGCCCACCCCCTGCGGCGAGCCAACGCAACCCTCGCCGCGCGCCTCGGCGGGGCGGTCCCCCTCGACCTGCTCCTCCCCCCACCCCGAGGCGCACCGCCCTTCGCCGCCTACCGCAAGGAACGGCTCGCGCGGGTCGAACGCCTCACCGAACGCCTGCGCAGACTCCCCGGCGTACTCTGGGCGACCTCTCCCGTGGACCCGCTTCGGCGCCTGGCCCCTCTCCTCGAACGCGTCCCGCCCGAGGACGTGCCCGGCCTCCTCCCCACCGCCCTCCTGCTCGCGCACGAGCAGGTCCGCCCCTGGGTCGACGCGCGCAGCGACACCCTGCGGATTCGCCTCCGCCTTGCCGACCTCGACACCGAAGACGCCTTCGCCCTCTTCGAGCGCGTGAAGGCGCTGTCCGAGGAGGTCCTCGGCGAACCAGTCGTCCTCACCGGACAGGGCTACCTCGCCCAGCTCGCCAACCGGGCCATCGTCTCCGAGTTTTCCACCGGCTTCTGCATCGCCCTGCTTGGGGTCTCCCTCGCCCTCCTCGGCGCCTTCCGCGACCCCTGGCTGGCCTGCGCCAGCTTGCCGCCCAACCTGCTCGTCGTCCTCTGCGCCCTCGGGGTCATGGCCCTCGCCGGGATCGAACTCCGCTACACCTCGGCCTTGGTCCTGACCGTGGTCTTCGGCCTCGCCGTCGACGACACCATCCACGTCGTCTCCCAGCTCCGTCGCCTGCGGGCCGACCCCGCTCCCCTTGCGAGCACCCTGGCGCTCTCCGGCCCCGGACTCGTTCTCAGCTCGCTCCTGCTCGCCGGAGGCTTCGCCGTCTTGCTCGCGAGCGAGTTCCTCCCCCTCCGCGTCATGGGCTCGCTCCTCGCCCTCAGCGCGCTCCTCGCACTGGTCGGCGACCTGCTGCTCCTCCCCGCCCTTCTCGCCGCTCGCTACGGAGGCGCTCCGCCGGCCTCCGCGTCGCCCAGCGCCTCGAGCGCGCCCAGGAGTTCCTCGAGGCGCTCGTAGCCCGCCTCCACCTGCTTCCGCAGCTCCTCGAACTCGAGCACGACCTCGCGGCTCTCCGGCTTCCCCCCCGCGAAGAAGCCCGGAGCGCTCATGCGCTCCTCGAGCGCGGCCAAACGAACCTCCTGCTCCTCGAGGCGGGCTTGCTGCTCCTCCGCTTCCCGCTGCAGTCGCCGCTCCTCGCGGCGTCGTTCCCGTCCGGCCCGGTGCGGGCGGTCGCTCCGCCTTCGCGGCGCCTCGGCCCGTGACTCCCGCGAAACGGGGGAACGCGCCGTCTCTTCCCGTGCGTCCCGCTCCACGCGCCAACGGTACTGGTCGTAGTCGCAAGGGAAGAGGCGGGCCCGCCCGTCCCGGAGTTCCAGCACCGAGGTGGCGAGCCGGGAGAGGAACCAACGGTCGTGCGAGACGAAGACCACAGTCCCGCGGAAGGCCTCGAGGGCGGCCAGGAGGACGTCCTTGCTGTGCAAGTCGAGATGGTTGGTCGGCTCGTCGAGGACGAGCAGGTTGCTGGGACGCAGGAGCATGCGCGCCAACTTGAGCCGCGCCCGCTCGCCTCCGGAGAGCACCGCGATCCGCTTGTGCACGTCGTCGCCGCCGAACAGGAAGCAGCCAAGGACCGTGCGGCGGCTGACGGCGCAGTCGGGAGGAGCGGCCTCTTCCATGGCCTGCAAGAGCGTCCGGTCGCCGCTGGGCAGATCGTCCTCGTATTGGGAGAAGGTCTGCAAGAGCACGTTGTGCCCCAGCTCGACCGTCCCTGCGCTCGGCTCGAGTTCGCCAGCGACGAGCCGCAGGAGGGTGGTCTTGCCCGCGCCGTTGACCCCGACCACGGCGAGTTTCTCTCCGGCGGGAAGCTCCAGTTCGACGTCGGAGAACACCTCGCGCTCGCCGTATCGCTTCGCCACTCCGCAAAGGCGAAAGGCGAGCGCTCCCGCGGAAGGGGGCTCGGGAAAGCGCAATTTGATGTCGGGCGGCTCGGGGGGCAACTCGATGCGCTCGATGCGCGCGAGCTGCTTGATCCGGCTCTGCACGTTGGAAGCCGTGGAGGCCTTGGCGCGGTTGCGCTCGATGAACCGCTCTTGCCGCTTGAGTTCCTTCTGCTGGCGCGCGTAGGCCGACTTGAGCCGGGAGAGGTCGTCGGCACGCTTGACCTCGTAGGCGCTGTAGTTCCCGTGGTAGACGGTCAGCTTTCCCCCCTCGAGGAGGAACACCCGCTGCACGAGTGCGTCGAGGAAAAAACGGTCGTGGCTGGTGACGAGGAGCGCCCCCTCGTAGCCCCGCAGCCATTCGAGGAGCCACTCGCGCGTCTCGAGGTCGAGGTGGTTCGTTGGTTCGTCGAGAAGGAGCGCGTCGGGGGCGCGGAGCAGGAGCTTGGCGAGGTGGACGCGCATCCGCCACCCGCCCGAGAGGGTCTCCAGCGGCGCCTGCATCCGCTCCTGGTCGAAGCCGAGCCCGGCGAGGATCGCGCGCGCGCGCGCGTCGGCGGAGTAACCGCCCCCGGCTTCGAAGGCTGCCTGCGCCCTCCCGTAGGCCTCCAACAACCCCGCGTCGTCGGGCGCCTCGGCGATGGCGCCGGTCAAGCGCTGCACCTCCTCCTCGAGCCGCCCGAGCTCGGGGAAGGCGGTGAGGGCCTCCTCCACCACGGTCCGGCCGCTGCGTTGCGAGGCAAGGTCCTGCGGCAAGTAGCCCAGGGTCGTGCCGCGAGACACGCTGACCCGGCCAGCGTCGTAGCCGACCTGCCCCACGAGGACCTTCATGAGGGTCGACTTCCCCTGCCCGTTCCGACCGGCGAGGGCCACCCGCTGGCCGGCGGCCAGTCGAAAGCCAATGCCGTCGAAGAGAGGCGCCTCGCCCAGCCGCAGCGTCAGTCCCTCCACTTCGATCACAGGAGGGATTCTACTGCGGAGCCTTGATCCCTCGCCCCGAGCGCGCACCATCAAGGCGTGTCCACTGCGCCCCACCCGCCGCCGCCCCACCGCTCCCAACGTACGCCGCCCGGCGACGAGCCTCCGCGCGACTTTCGCGCCGTCGTGGCCGTCTACGCCGTCGCCCCCGCCGTGACCCACGTGGCGGCGACCGTCGCCGCCTTCAGCCTGGGGGTCGACCTCGGCCCCCTCGGCAACGCCCTGCTCCTTGGCTCCACCGTGACCGTCGTCGTCTTGGTCCTCGTGGGCCTGTTCGCCTTTCGCCGCTGAGCGGACGCCGCCGAACGGATCGCGCGCCGGGGTGGAACGCTTCGGTCGGCTGGCTACACTGGCCCGCTCTGCGGAGGTGGGCCCCATGAGCAGCGACTTCGGCTCGAACCTGACCGGCGTGGACCTCGAGCAGCTCTGTGCGGACACGATCCGCGTCCTCGCCATGGACGCGGTACAGGCGGCCAACAGCGGGCATCCGGGCATGCCCATGGGAACGGCCGACCTCGCCCACGTCCTCTGGACGCGCGCCCTCCGCCTCGACCCCGAAGACCCCCGCTGGATCGGGCGGGATCGCTTCGTGCTCTCCGCCGGTCACGGCTCCATGCTCCTCTACTCGCTCCTGCACCTCGCCGGCTTCGACCTCCCCCTCGAAGAGCTGAAGCGCTTCCGCCAGCTCGGAAGCCGGACACCAGGGCATCCGGAGAACTTCGAAACCCCAGGCGTCGAGACGACCACCGGCCCGCTCGGCCAGGGGATCAGCAACGCGGTCGGCATGGCCCTCGCCGAGCGGCACCTGTGCGCCCGCTTCCCCGCGGCCGCGGACCTCCTCGCGCATCGCACCTACGTCCTCGCCTCCGACGGCGACCTCATGGAGGGCGTCTCCGCCGAGGCCTGCAGCCTCGCGGGACACCTCGGACTGGGCAAGCTGGTGGTCCTCTGGGACGACAACCACATCTCCATCGACGGCTCCACCGACCTCGCCTTCACCGAGGACGTGCTCGCTCGCTTCGCGGCCTACGGTTGGCGCACGACGCGCGTGGACGGACACGACCAACAGGCCGTTGCCGCCGCCCTCGACGAGGCCCAGCGGACCACGGACCGCCCCTGGCTCATCGCCTGCCGAACGATCATCGGCAAGGGATCTCCCCACAAGGCGGACACCGCGGGCGTGCACGGCTCCCCCCTGGGCGTCGAGGAACTCGAGGCGACCAAGAAGGCCATGGGCTGGCCGCTCGACCCCTTCCTCGTCCCCGACGCCGTGCGCACGCGCTGGGCGCAGCGGCGCGAGGAGTGGAAGTCCGCTCGCGCCGCCTGGGACAGCGGCTGGGAGCGCCTGCGCGGAGAGCACCCCGAGACCGCCGCCGCCATCGAGGGCTGGTTCTCCGGCGAGGCGCCCGACCTCGACGCCGCGGAGTGGCCTCGCTTCGAACCCGGAAGCAAGATCGCCACGCGCGCGGCGAGCGGGAAGGTGCTGAACGCGCTCGCGCGGGCGGTCCCCAACCTGATCGGCGGCTCGGCGGACCTCACCGGCTCGAACAAGACGAACATCGACGGCGAAGGGATCCTCTCCCGCGAAGACTACGCGCCACGCAACCTGCGCTTCGGCGTCCGCGAACACGCCATGGGGGCCATCCTCAACGGCATGGCCCTTCACGGCGCCCTGATCCCCTACGGCGGGACCTTTCTCGTCTTCAGCGACTACTGCCGCCCCTCCCTGCGTCTGGCCGCCCTCATGAGCCTCCGCACGGTGTGGGTCATGACCCACGACAGCATCTTCCTGGGCGAGGACGGCCCTACCCACCAACCCGTCGAGCACCTCGCCGCCCTGTGCGCCATCCCGGGCCTGCGGGTCATCCGCCCCGGCGACGCGAACGAGACCGCGGTGGCCTGGCGCATGGCCCTCGAACACCGCGGCCCCACCGTTCTCTCCCTCACCCGGCAGGGACTGCCCACCCTCGACCGCAGCGAAACGGCCGACGCCGAGGAGGCCATGCGGGGCGGCTACGTGCTCTGGGAGCGCGGCGGCGCCCCCGAGGCCCTCCTGATCGCCAGCGGTTCCGAACTGCACGTCGCCCTCGACGTGGCGCGCACCCTGCACCGAGAGGACGGCCGCGCCGTGCGCGTGGTCTCCCTGCCCTGCTGGGAGGTCTTCGAGGAGCAGGACGCCGAGTACCGCGACCGCGTCCTCCCTCCCGCCTGCGGCGCCCGGGTGTCCCTGGAGGCCGCCGCAACCTTCGGCTGGGAACGCTACACAGGGCCGCTGGGCCTGCGCCTGGGCCTCGACCGCTTCGGCGCCTCAGCCCCCGCCGGCGCGCTCGCGGAGCATTTCGGCCTCGCCCCCGGGCAGGTGCTCGACCGGGTGCGCTCCTACCTCGCGCGCACCCTCTAGGAGGGACGAGCCCCGCCAAGCAGACGCCCTCCGCCGCGGAGAGCGTCGCCCCGAAGGCCCCCCGCCCTCTCCCTGCGCGGGCGGCAGGAAGCCATCCACGGGCGAACGCCTCCCCACGCCCGCGCCGCCAACGCGCGGGGCGGCCGGGCAGCCTCTGCCGCGCCGACGCAAACATCAAACACGCAAGGCCTTACGCAGGAACCGACTTCGCACGAAAGATCCGAAGGACCAGCGCGAAAACTGGGGAGAGCGTTCCGGCCCGGGGCCGCCGGCCCAGCGAATGCAATTCGAACAACAAACAATTGCAACCTATACAATGAACGACACGTGTTCGAAAATCCAGACACAGGCAGCCTGCAAACTGTCTTGGAATTCGAACACTCCGGGTCGGCGACCCAGGGGTTGGGCATGGATCGAGTTTTGCAGGGTCGTGCGCGCATGATCGGCGGCACGCGCGCACGGGCGTTCACCCTCCTCGAAGGGGTCATTGCGGCGGGACTCCTCCTCGTCCTGATCGGGGTCGGGTTTTCCTTCATGCTCGTCCAGACCAACCTCGCCAAGCAGCAGAGCGCCGAAGCCCTCGGCAACGTGGAATCCCAGCAGGCCTTCGACCGCGTCGCCGACGCCATCCGCGACACGGTGGTCGACGACGTCAACTCCGATTTCTGCGCGGCCGCGGTGCCGACCGAAACCATGGGAGTCCTCGTCCTCTACCCCATCGAAACCGCCGCCCCCTACGCCAACCTCAAGCTGCAGGTCACCGAGACCCAGCGAGCGATCATCGACGTGGTCGACGCGGCCGGAAACCGCCTTCCGAAGATCTACGACGCAGCAGCCAACGGAACCGGCCGGCTCCGCTTCGGCATCGACACATCCTCGCCCCTGGATTACGTCCCCGACGAGCAGATCCGCATCCTCAGCCACGACGTGAGCCGCTTCCGCGTGATCGACCAGGGCGGCCAATTCGTCCGCATCGAGCTCACGCTGCGCAGCCGGCGCCAGGGTGCCAACGGCGAGGAATTCCAGGAATCGACCACGGCGGGTCAAGTCGCCGTGCAGCACTTCGACGTGAAGACCATGGAGTGAGGGAGGGAGTCATGAGCGGAAAGGAAAGGAAGGGCAGCCCCCGGGCGCTGGTGTGGGGGACCACTCTGCTGGCGGCCTCCCTCGTCTACGCGGCCGGCTCCAACGTGACCGTGGAGGGCGAGATCAACCTCCACGACGGCGCGACGGCGACGGGCGTCACCGGGACCGAGGGGACCAACTCGCTCACCGGGTCCATCCCCGCCTACACCTACACGGCCCCCTCGACTTGGGACGAGACCCGCGCCAGCGAACTCGGCCCGGTGACCCTCAACGGTCCCGGCACCGGAAACGTCAAGACCATCAAGTTCGACGGCTCGGGCGGGAACAGCACCTTCGACCAGGCTCCACCCGCCAAGCTCCTGGTCGACGGCGGCGGCACGGTCATCGTGCACATTCCCGGCAACCTGACCATCGACCAGGCCGCCATCGAGATCCGGGACGGGACCGAGCTGGTCTTCATGGTGGACGGCAACGTGACCTTCAACTGGGCCCAGATCACCCAATCCGGCGGCGGCCGTGTGCTCATCGAGGCCGGCGGCGACGTCACCATCAACACCGAGAAATTCACCGGCGCCGGCTTCGCCAACGGGAACCTCAGCTTCGACGCCGGCGCGGGGGGGGACCTCACCGACAAGGTCTTCCTCGACGCGAGCCTGCTCGCCGTCCCCTCCAAGGGCAAGGCCAAGCGGCTGCGCATGCTGCCCATCGTGGAAGGCAAGTAGTCCGTGCGCGCCCCCAGCAAGCTCCGCCGCGGAACGGCCCTCATCAACGTGGTCATCCTGACCATGGTCTCCACGGCCGTTCTGACCCTCCTCCTGGTCGCCAGCAGCAACCTCACCGGCCAGACCCGGGGAACCCTCGAAGTCGCCCACACCCGCCTCAGCGCCCGCGGTGGCCTCTCCGCAGTGGCCGCCTACCTCAACGCCCCCCTGCTCAACGGCGATCCCTTCGAGCCGACGACCCCGCAGCCCTCCACCCCGGGCTTCTGGCAGGGGGCGGCGGGCAGCGAATACTTCGTCCTCGGAGGCAAGGGAACGACCATCGCCCAGCTCCTCGCGGGCACGGCGCCCGCTGCCTACTTCGCCACCACCACCGACGCCTGGAAGGCCAGCGCGCGCTCGGAGCTGGCGACGGACGCCACCTACGACTGGGTCGCGCGGGTGGAATACAAGACCTCGGGCAGCGAGTTCTACTACCACGTGCACTGCCTGGCGAAGACCAGCCAGCCGGGCGTGGCGAACCCGAACAACCCGGCGATCCGCTCCGCCCAGTGCGCCTTGATCCCCGACGTGACCAACCCCTTCGCCCTCGGCCTCGCCACCGGCCGCGGTTCGGTCACCTTCACCGGAGGGGGGACGGTCAAGTTGACCAACAAGCCCGCCGCGGGGACCACCCCGTCCGCCTCGAGCAACGGCACCGTCACCGGCAACCCGTAGCGCGAAGTCTTGCACCCAAGAGGAGGGGTCATGGGACCGAGAAGGGACCTGCGCCGGGGAAAGCCCACGCGGGCGGGCTTCAGTCTGGTCGAGGTCGTCGTGGCGCTGGGATTGCTCACGGTGCTCGTGTTGTTCATGGCCGCGGCGGCGGCCAGTTCGGCAAACCTCAACGAAATGATGCAGGAACGCCGGGTCGCCACCGCCCAGGCCCAGGCGGTGCTCAACACCATCCTCGCCACCCAGGAACTGCAAAGCGACAGCAACTTCGTCGACCCGGTCAGCGGCACCCCCAAGACCCTCGACTTCACCGACTTCGGCGAAACCGCGCCTCCCGAGCTCGCCGACTGGAGCACCAGCGTCACCATCCGCAGCTACCAGGCCCGCCTCCGCGTGGCGAGCAGCGACACCGCGCGGAGCTCCACCACGGCGGGCACCGACCCCGTGATCACCACCAACTGGTTTGCCCTCGCCAACCATCCGGTGGGCGAGGTGGTCGTCTGGGGGCCCTACCCCGACGGCGATCCCGGCACCGCCGGGTTCCAGAACGCCACCCCCCCTGTGGACTGGAGCAGCAACGACTTCAACCCCGCCGAATACGACACCTGGAACGACGGGAACATGTTCGAGGTCGAAGTCGCCGTCCGCTGGACACCGGCGGCCTGGAAGCGATCGGGGCAGACCGGCACCTACCAAGGAGTGACCTTGCGCTCGCTCTACTACCCCTCCCCGCCGGCCAATTAATCGCTACCTTGTCCCGGTGCCCCCTCCGAGCGCGCGTTCCCTCTGGGCGGTCTTCTTCGCCGGGCTCGTCCTCCCTACCGGCTCCGCGAACGCAAGGCCCGCGGGGCTCGTCATCAGCGAGGTCCACCCCCGGGGCGCCGAGTTCGTCGAGCTCCACAACGCCGGCGCCGTCCCCGTCCGCCTGACCGGCTACAAGCTGCTCGGCGACATCAAACACATTTTCGAGGGCGATCTCTCGATTCCCCCCGGCGGCTACTTCGTCGTCGCCCACGGACCCCGCCAGATCGCCGCGGCCTTCGGCCAAGGAGTCATCATCGGCGACGCCCTCTGGGGGCGCCTCAGCGCGCGGGGCGGCGAACTGCGCCTCTACGACCCCGACGACGAGCTCCTCGACTGGGTGCGCTACGGACGCGCACGGGCCGGCTGCTCGCACCAACGTCGCTCTTCGACCTCGGCCTACCGCGGCCCCGCCTACTGGGAGCAGGCTCCCCCGACTCCGGCGGCCCCCAACGCAGTCCCCAGCACACCGCCACCCCTCGGCCTCGACCGCTTTGCCCTCAGCCCCCGGGTCGCCCTCCCCGGCCAGCCCCTCGAGGCCAGTGTGCGCGTGTTCGGCGAGGTCTCCGCGGTGCACCTCCGCTGGGAAACCGTCGCCCGCGGAGCCGGCGAGGTGCCCCTGCACCGGGTCGGGCCGGCGGGCGGAGGGAGCCAGCTCTACCTAGGCACGCTCCCGCCCCTCCCCGCCGAGACCCTGGTCCGCTGCCGGGTGGTAGCGGAGGGACCGCGCGGCCGCCTCGGCCTCGACGCGGACCCCCAGAGCGGGCGCCCTGCGTTGGCCTACGTCCGCGCCAAGGAGTCCCCACCGCCCCTGCCGACGCTGCGGGTCGCCCTCCCCCCTGCAGAGCTCGAGCGCCTTCTGCGGCGGGGCGGGGCGGCCGAAGCCTGGGTCGTGGTGCTGCGCCACGGCCCCCACGGCCTCGAACCGGCGACGGCGCGCGCCCGCCTCGAAGCCCGGGGCAGCGCAGGCGGTGTGCGCCGCTGGAGCAAGCGTTCCTGGCGGCTGCTCCTGGAACGCCCCCTGCCCGGCTGGGGGGGGCGGCGGGAGGTCTACCTGCGCACCACCTGGCGCGACCCCACCGCGCTGCGCGAACCCCTGGCGCTCGACGTCTACCGGCGCTGCGGCGTCGTCGCGCCCCGGGCGCGCCTGGTCCGCCTCCGCGCCAACGGCGAATTCGTCGGGCTCTACACCGAAGTCGAAGCGGTGAACTCCGACTTCCTCGCCCACCAGGGCCTCGCGGGCGCAAGCCTGTTCCGGGCCCGCCAGCCGCGGGGCCGCCGCACCACCTCTCCCTGCGACGGCCGCCCCCTCGGGTCCCTCCTCGACTACGAGCTCGCCTGGGAGTCCTGCACGCCGAGTTCGGACCACCGAGACCTCGCCGCCTTCGTCGAAGGCCTCCACGCCTGCGCCCCCGAGGAGCTCGAAGGCTACCTGCGCGAACGCCTCGACACGGAGCGCTACGCCGCCTACCTGGCCGCGACCGCCCTCGTCGGCCACTGGGACAGCACCAACCGCAACTTCTTCTGGGCCTACGACCGCCGCGGCTCGCGCCGCTGGACGGTCATCCCCTGGGACCTCGACCGATCCTTCGGCGACTTCGCCCACGGTCGCTGGCTGGTCGTCGACGACCCCCTCTCGCGCGGCACCCGCGCACTGCCCGTCCACTGGTCGGGCAAGGAAACCTACAACCGCCTGCGCACGCGCTTCCTCTCCGTCCCGGCCTTCTTCGAGGCCTACCGCGAGGCCCTGCGCCGGGCCCTCGCGGGCCCCTTTGCCCCGGAAGCCGTGGACGCCGAGCTCGCGCGGCTCGCCGAACGCGCCGAGCGCAGCGTCCTCGAAGACCGCGCCCGCTGGAAGCGCTACTTCGGGCGCTCGGACGGGCGCCCGCTGGTCAAACCCTTCACCCCTTTCCACTTCGCGCGCGGCCTCCAGCACCTGCGCCTCTACCTGCGCGAGCGGCGCCGCTACGTAGCCTCCGCGCTCGACGCCCCGGACCTAGGCGCCGGGCGCATCGCGCCGGCGGCGCGCCGCGCCTACGTCGTGCGGGAATGCGCATCCCTCGCCGCCTTGGGCGCCGTCCTCCTCTGCGGAGGCGCGCTCGGCTGGCGCCGCCGGCGCAGGGAGGCGGCCGCGTGAGACGCCTCGCCCACTTCGCGCCCGTTGCCGGCCTCCTGCTCGCGGGGGCGCCCGCGGCAGCGGAGGTCGTCCTTGCCGAGGTCTCCTGGTCGGACCCGCCCTACGTCGAACTCCTCAACACGGGCCCCACGG
>RFHU01000102.1 GCA_003695705.1 Planctomycetota bacterium | reverse complement strand
GTCCGGGGGAGGAGCCCCCCCGAGCTCGGCGCGGGACGGTGCGGCCTGGCCGCGCGAAGCTCCTCCGGCGACCTGCTGGGTCGCCTCCGCGAGCCGGCAGCGCCCCGCTGGGCCGGCAGGAACTCCGCGGGCCCGTCCGGACTTCCAAGGGAGCGAAGGCCGGCGCAGCGCTCGGTCGGAAGAGCGCCATCTCCGGGCCTCAAGCCTGCTGGAGTTCGAGCTTGCCCTTGGGGTTGACGCCGGCGACGCGCACGCGGAGTTCGGCGCCGGGGGAAGTCGCCACCCCGGGGAGCAAGCCCTCGACGCCTTGGAAAAGGCGGACGAAGGCACCGAACGGTTTGACGGCGACCACCCGGCCGGTGTAGGTCTCGCCGAGGCGGGGAAGGCCGGCCACGTCGTCGATGCGGGAGAGGGCTCCCTCGAGGTCGGCGCCGGGGGGCGCGAAGAGGAAGACGAGGCCCGCGTCGTCGACGTCGATCTCCACGCCGGTGGCGCCGCGGATGCCGTTGATGGTTCGCCCGCCTGCGCCGATGAGGTCGCGAATGCGGGCCGGCTCGATGCGCCGGGTCGCGGCGCGCGGGACGTGCGGGCGCGGCTCGGCGGGCGCGGCGATGACCTCGGACATGCGGCCGAGGATGTGCAGCCGCCCGGCGCGGGCCCGCTCGAGGCCCTCGCGCATGAGGTCGAGCGGGAGGGCGCCGAGCTTGTTGTCGAGCTGAATGGCGGTGATGCCGGCGTGCGTGCCGGCGACCTTGAAGTCCATGTCGCCCGCGTGGTCCTCGTCGCCGAGGATGTCCGAAAGGACCACGGCACGTTCTCCCTCGCAGACCAGGCCCATGGCGATGCCCGCGACCGGCGCGCGCAAGGGGACGCCCGCGTCGAAGAGGGCCATGCTGCCCCCGCACACGGTCGCCATGGAGGAGGAGCCGTTGGACTCGGTGACGGTGCTCTGGAGGCGCAGGGTGAAGGGAAAGTCCTCGAGGGGAGGGAGAACGGACTCGAGGGCACGGCGCGCCAGGGCGCCGTGCCCCAGCTCGCGGCGGCCGGGGGCGCGCAAGGGGCGCACTTCGCCCACGCAGTAGGGCGGGAAGTCGTAGTGGAGGAGGAAGCGCTCGGTGCGCTCCCCGTCGAGGGACTCCAGGCGCTGCGCGCTGCGGCCGTCCCCCAAGGTGCACGTGGCGACGACCTGCGTCTCGCCGCGGGTGAACAAGCTCGAGCCGTGGCAGCTCGGGAGCCAGCCGCTGCGCCCGCTGATGGAGCGCACCTCGTCGGGGGCGCGACCGTCGAGGCGCTGGCCGGCGAGGAGCCGCTCGCGAATCAGTTCCTTTTTGGCGGACTCGAAGGCTTCGCGGGCCTCGGCCTCGACCTCGGCTTCGGGCTCCGCGCCGAGGGCCTCGGCGCGGACGCGCTCCCAGGCGGCGCCCGTTGCGGCTGCACGCTCCTGCTTGCTGGCCCCTGCGAGGGCGTCGGTCAGTGCCGAACGCGCGAGCTGGTCCACTCGTGCGCGCAGAGCCTCGTCGCGGGCAGGAAGTGCGAAGGAGCGCGCGGGCTTGCCCGCCGCTTCGCGCAGGCTCGCGATGGCCTCGCGCGCGGACTCCGTCGCGCGATGCGCAAGCGCCAACGCCTCGAGGACCTCCTCCTCGGGGGCCTCGCGGCCGCCCCCCTCGACCATCACGATGCCTTCGTCGGAGGTGGAGACCAAGGCCTCGAGCCGCGCCGCGCTGCGGCGCGAGGGCTCGGGGAAGACGAGCAGTCCTTCGCCGGCGGCCACGATGCGCACGGCAGCCAGGGGAACGCGAAAGGGAACGTCGCTCAGGTTGAGGGCCGCGCTGGCGGCGATGACCGCGAGGGCCTCCAGGTCGCTGCGCGGGTCGTAGCTGAGCGGCTGCAGAATGACCTGCGTGTCGTATCGCCAGCCGGCGGGGAAGAAGGGTCGAACGGAGCGGTCGACCACGCGGCTGACGAGCACCTCCGGGGTGGTGGCCTTGGCTTCGCGGCGTTCGTAGCTCCCCGGAATGCGCCCGGCCGCGGCGAGGCGGTGGCGGTAGTCGACGGTGAGGGGCATGTAGGGAAGTCGTGTGGGGTTCGCCGAGGCGGTGGCGGCGGCGAAGAGGATCGTGTCGCGGTGCCGCAGGAGGACCGCACCGCCCGCCTGGCGGGCGACCTCGCCGGTCTCGATGCGGATGGTCTCTTCGCCGAGGGTCAACTCGCACGCGGTCTGGGTCACGGCGTCCCTCGGTTCCAGAAGCGCACGGCCTCGGGGTCGATGGCGCGCAGGCTCTCGAGGTCGCGCGCGCCGATGAGGATGAGATGCTCCTCGGGGCCCTCCTCGAGGGCCTCGACGATGCCGGCGCCGCCGCTGGCGAGGAGCGCGGCCGTGTCGTCGGACACGTCGAGGAAGAGGATCCGGCCGTCCCGGGCCACGAAGTACCAGCGACGGGGACCGGGCGAGGTGGTCCCGCCCGCGCGCACGATGCGGCGCGCGCGGGCGAGGGCCTCGGCGGTGAGTCGCTCGCGCTCGCGCTCGCGGGCAGCGGCCGTCTCGGCAGCGCGTTCGGCCGCCAGGCGCTCGCGACGCTCCGCCTCGCGCTGCGCGCGCTCCGCAGGGTCGAGGCCGCGCTCCTCGCGGCGCTGCTCGCGCACGAGCTTTTTCGCCTTCGTTTCGCTCAGGTGCCCCGACTTGACGAGGGCGGCCGCCAAGCCCGTCAGCGGCTTGCCCTTCTTGCCCTTGTTCTTCTTGCCCACGGGGCCCTCCGGGCCGGGATTCTACCGTCGGACCGGGACCCCGCGGCGAGCCCTGCAGCCAAAAAGCGTCGACATCGGACGATCCGAGGCGAACCACCAGGGAATTCCGAGACTCCCCTTTGCCAAGACCGGCCGTCCTTTGCTACACCGTCGCCCCTTCAGGGAGGGAGAGCGATGGGCCGAATCTCTGTCTGGACTGCGAGCGGCCTCGTGTCGTTGACCGTGGGGACGCTCCTCCTGGGCTGCGGAAGCAGCAAGAGCAAGAAGCGAGCGCGCCTGGCGGCAGCAAGCGCCCCGGCGTCGAGCGCCCAGGTGGTGACCGGGCCCACCGGCACCGGCGCGACGGCGGCCGGCACCGGGACGACCGGCGGCGCCGCGACCGGCACCGGGACGACCGGCGGCGCCGCGACCGGCACCGGGACGACCGGCGGCGCCGCGACCGGCACCGGGACGACCGGCGG
>RFHU01000101.1 GCA_003695705.1 Planctomycetota bacterium | reverse complement strand
GGTGGTGGCGCCCTGCTGCTCTTGCTGCTGCTGTTCCATGCTGTCGACCACCACCGGGTTAGGAGCCTCCGCCCACGTCCTCGGGGGCCTTGAGGCCGATCGCCACCTCGAGCTTCGGCCACACCGAGTCCTTGAACTGCACCAGGCCGAAGTCCACCAATCCGAGGTACGCGGCGAGGACGACGGTGGTGACGCAGACGGCGATCGATGACGAGATCACCTCGTGCTTGGGCGGCCAGGAAACCTTCTCGAGTTCCTTCTCGGTGGCAATGAGGAAATCGACGATCTTGTGGTTGTTGGCGAGGAGGTAGATGACCAGCGCGCAGGTGAGGATGAGGACCGCAGCCAGGATGACTCGGGGGCTGAGCGGGAATTCGTCCCCGAGCAAGCCGTGGACGAGGTCGTCGTCCCAGAAGCCGACCGAGAGGTAGTCGTAGAGGGAGAGCACACCGAACAGGCTCAGTCCACCCGCGAGGACCGCGAGCAGCCCACGCGAACGGGTCGCTTCTTCCGGCTTGTAGAGCTCTAGAGCCATGAGGACTTCCTGGCGGACGGGCGCCAACAGGGGCGCAGGGACTCGAACCCTGAACCTACGGATTTGGAATCCGCAACTCTGCCAATTGAGCTACACCCCTTCGGGAGCGCAGCAGCGGCGCCGGGCGGCGCTTACTTCTTGCGCTCCTTGTGCTTCTGATGCTTGCGGCAGGTGTTGCAGTACTTGGAGAGGTCCAGCTTGGGGAGCCCCCCCGAGAGCCGCTTGGAAGTGCGGTAGTTCCGCTGAGCGCACACGGTACACTCGAGCGTCACGTAGCCGCGCGCGAACTTGTTCTTCTTGGCCACTGCTGTCTCCTGCCAGCGAGCGGGCCCGCCGGGCGCTGCGGCGCCCGGCGGTACGCCGCGCGGGTTACTCGATGATCTTGACGACCGAGCCGGCGCCGACCGTCTTGCCGCCCTCGCGGATGGCGAAACGGAGCTGCTCCTCCATGGCGATGTTGGTGATCAGCTCGATCTCCATCTCGACGTGGTCGCCGGGCATGCACATTTCGACGTTCTCGGGGAGCTTGATGCTGCCGGTCACGTCGGTGGTGCGGAAGTAGAACTGAGGCCGGTAGCCGTTGAAGAAGGGGGTGTGGCGGCCGCCCTCCTCCTTCTTGAGCACGTAAACCTGCGCAGTGAACTTCTTGTGCGGAGTGATCGAGCCCGGCTTGGCGAGGACCTGCCCGCGCTTGACCTCGTCGCGCTTCCAGCCACGGAGGAGGAGGCCGACGTTGTCGCCCGGCTCGCCCTGGTCGAGCAGCTTGCGGAACATCTCGACGCCAGTGCAGGTGGTCTGCCGAATCTCGTCGGACATGCCCACGAGGTCCATCTTGTCGCCGACCTTGATGATCCCGCGCTCGATGCGCCCGGTGGCCACGGTGCCGCGACCGGGGATCGAGAAGACGTCCTCGACGGGCATGAGGAAGGGCCGCTCCGAGTCGCGCTTCGGCGTGGGAATGTACTCGTCGATCTTCTTCATCAGCTCGAGGACCTGCTGCTCGGCCTCGGGGTCCCCCTGCATGGCCTTCAGCGCGGACATGCGCACGAAGGGGATCTCGTCGCCGGGGAACTCGTACTTGTTGAGGAGCTCGCGGACCTCCTCCTCGACGAGATCGATCAGGTCGGGGTCGTCGACGGCGTCGACCATGTTGATGGCGACGACGATGTAAGGGACACCGACCTGGCGAGCCAGGAGGATGTGCTCACGGGTCTGCGGCATGGGGCCGTCGACCGCGGAGACGACGAGGATCGCGCCGTCCATCTGGGCGGCGCCGGTGATCATGTTCTTGATGTAGTCGGCGTGCCCCGGGCAATCGACGTGGGCGTAGTGCCGGTTCTCGGTCTCGTACTCCACGTGGGACACCGCGATCGTGATGATCTTGGAATCCGAGCGACGGGTGCCGCCCTTGGCCACCGTGTCGTAGTCGACCGCGGCGATCTTCTCGTTTTGCTTGGCGAGCACGCGGGTGATCGCGCTGGTGAGGGTGGTCTTCCCGTGGGAGATGTGCCCAATCGTCCCCACGTTGACGTGCGGCTTGGTGCGGTCGAACTTTTCCTTGGCCATTTCGTTCTCTCGTCAGGTCGACGGGTTCGTGGAGATCACCGTTCCGTCTGGTTGGGTGGTTTTGGTCGGGAAGCTACCGATGGGACTCGGACCCATGACCTCGTCCTTACCAAGGACGTGCTCTACCAACTGAGCTACGGTAGCGAGGGAGTGTCGATTGGAAAGAGCGGGCGATGGGACTCGAACCCACGACGAACGGCTTGGAAGGCCGACGCTCTACCACTGAGCTACGCCCGCGCTCGTTGTTCTTCTCTCTGCCCCCTGGGGGCGCTTGGGCCGAGGTGGATTCGAACCACCGAAGGCTGAGCCATCAGATTTACAGTCTGACCCGTTTGACCGCTCCGGAATCGACCCGTGGTTTTGAGTTCCTGTTGTTGAGCTAGCGGTGGGACCCGAACCCACAACCCTCGGTTTACAAAACCGAAGCTCTACCGATTGAGCTACGCTAGCGTTCGTTGTTCTAGGGCCCATGGACCCCCGCGGGTCCATGAGAAAGCGTCCACTTATATCAGAGCGGCGACGTCGCGCAAGCGCGAACGCCCCTTGCCGCACCGATCCAAGAGGATCGGTAAGTTACCGCACCGTCGCGCGCGCGCAAGGCCCACGTCGGGGATCGCCGGCTCTCGATTCGGCCTGCCGGGGAGGGGCGCGCGACCCCGGTTCCCTCGAAAGCACCCCGTCTGCGGCCGGCCCCGGCGGAGAGGACCGGCGGGGCCGGTCGCAGGGGGCTCTCGGCTCGCCTTCGCTCGTCGGGAGACGGCGCACAGCTACTCGACCCGCCTGGGGTGGGCAGAGGCAGCGCCCCCTCGTCGCGGCTCAGCCGGCGGGGGACCGGTCCCGGGCGGCTGGGGGGCCTGGGCGGGCAGGCCGCTCGGCCAGCCCACCCAGTCGTCGCCGCACCAGGCGTCGCCGCAACTCCTTCTCCTGCAGATCCATGAAGGGAGGACCGGCGAGGCACGCGGAGACCCCGCCGCCTTCGGATCGTAGCCCCGCGACCACGCCCTCTGGGCTCTGCGCGGGGGCCTTCCCTCTCGGGCGGCCGGGGGGCCCTCGCTCCAACGCGCCCCCTCCCCCTGCACCCGATCCGTCCACCGAGCGTGGACCTGGTAGGCTCACGGGCCGATGGCCGGACGAATCGCGGTGGTCGACTCCCAAGACTCCTTCCTTCGCTGGGCGGAGCGGAAGGAGGTCCATGCGCGGCGCCTGGTCCACCGCAGCGTCCACGTATTGGTCTTCGATCGCGCCGGGCGCCTGCTGGTCCAGCGTCGGCACCCGGACAAGGACGTCTACCCGGGGCACTGGGACACTTCTTGCGCCGGACACGTGGAGGAAAGCGACTACCCGGGGGGCCCGAACCAGGGCCTCGATGGCGTCTACGCGGCCGTGGCGGCTCGGGAGTTGGGCGAGGAGCTCGGTGTGCAGGCGGATCTCGAAGAGCTGGGCCACTTCGCTCCCGTCCCGAACGTGCACTACGAGCAGATCCGCCTCTTCCGCGCCGTCCACGACGGGCCCTTCGTGCTGCAGGCAGGCGAGGTCTCCGCCGTGCGGCCGGTGACCCGCCCCGAGTTCCTCGGCCTCCAGGCCATCGGCGCGCCGGTGACCCCCAGCTTGATATGGTTCGTCGACTGGCTGCACGCGACGGGCCTCTGGGAGTGACCCTGCGCGAGTGCTTGGCGGTTGGGACCTTCCTGCGCACGGGCCACCGCGGCGCACGGGGCCTCGCCCCCGAGAACACCCTCGAAGGCTTCGAGCGGGCCACCCGCGAGGGCGTCGACGTCCTCGAGCTCGACGTGCGCCTGAGCGCCGACGGACGGGTGGTCGTCCTCCACGACGCGACCGTCGCTCGCACCACCGACTGGAACGAGCGCTCGGCAGCCCCCGGCGAAGTCTCTCGCCTGACCTGGGAAGAGCTGAAGACCCTGGACGCCGGTCACCGCTTCTCCCCCGACGGCGGGGAGAGCTTCCCCTTCCGTGGCCGGGGCGTGCGCATCCCCCTCCTCGCCGAAGTGCTCTCCGCCTTCCCCGAGCACCTGTTCACCGTCGAGCTCAGGGAGGCGCCGCAAGCCGAGTTCGTCGCGCGCGTGGCGGACGTCGTCCGCCCCCACGCCGAGCGCGTGTGCCTCGCCTCCTTCTCGCACCGGCTCCTGCGCGCGGCGCGGCGAACGGCCCCCGACCTCGCCACGAGCTTCTCTGGCCGCGAGATCCGCGACGCCTACCTGCTCAGCCGCCTCGGCCTGGCCGGCCTGCTGCCTGCGCGCGGAGTGGTCTACCAGGCGCCCCTCTTCGCCAACCACGACGCCGGGCGCGGCCTCCGGGTGGTGGACCGGCGCTTTCTCGCGGCGGCCCACCGACGAGGTCTTCCGGTCACGGTCTGGACGATCAACGAACCGGAGCGAATGCGCGAGCTGATCGCCTTGGGGGTGGACGGCATCACGACCGACCGCCCCGACCTGCTCAACGAGGTCCTCGCCGAGCGACCGCTCGCTCGCTGAAGGCGCCTCGCCCCCGTCGGCGCCCGCCCGCGGACGGGACCTCAGCGCCCGCGGCCCGCCGGCTCGGCGTCGAGGGGTCGGGTGGGGAAGGGGCGTCCGGCGACGCGCTCGTAGACGTCGAAGGTGTCGCGCACGCAGCGCGCCCAGGTGAAGTGCGCCGCGCGCGCGAGCCCCGCCGCGCGCAGCGCGGTCCGCCGCTCGTCGCTGCCGAGGAGTCGGTCGAGCCCGGCGGCGATGGACTCGACCGCGTAGGGGTCGCAGAGCTCGGCCGCCTCGCCGACCACCTCGGGGAGGGCGTGGGTGTTCGCGGCGAGGAGGGGCGTGCCGCACGCCATGGCCTCGATGGCCGGGAGACCGAAGGACTCCTTGAGCGACGGGAAGGCGGCTACCTCCGCGCCGCGGAGGAGCGCGGGCACGTCGTCGGGCGGAACGAAGCCGGGCTTCTTGACTGCGTCGCCGAGGCCCGCCGCCTCGACGGCCGCGGCGATGGCCGCCCCCTTGGCCTCGAGGCGCCCGAGGAGTACGAGGTCGTGGGAGCGTTGCGCGCCGATCCGCGCGAAGGCAGCGGCCAGTCCGTCGTAGTTCTTGCGGTCGATCCAGGCCCCCACGCAGATCACGTAGGGGCGCTGGCCCACGCCGTGGCGGGCGCGCACGCGGGCGTCCTCCTCGGGGTCCGCGTCGGGGCGAAACCGCTCGTGGTCCACGCCGTGGTGAACGGCGAAGGCGCGCTCCTCGGGGACGCCGAGGATCTCGATGGCGCGACGCCGGTCGAACTCCGAGGGCAGGATGATGGCGTCGGCGCGCGCCAGGGCGCGAAGGGTCTTGGCGCCGCGCCCGCCGTCGCCCTTCTCGAAGCGGTCCTGGAACACGGCGTGGAGGGTGGCGATGGCCGGCACCCCGAACAGCCCGGCGGGGACGTGCATCCCCATGCCGTGGTAGATGTCCGCGCCACCGAAGGCGTAGAAGCCCATTCCGTTGGGGTAGGCACGCACGCGGGTGCCCGGGAGCTCGCGCCAGCGGCGCGCGATCCGCCGGTGTCTCCAGCGGCTGATGCGGTAGCCCAAGAGCAAGCGGTCATCGGGGCCGAGCAAGGCCCGGGCGGCGGGGAGGAATTCCCGCACGTAGCGGCCGATGCCCCCCAGGGCGGGCTTGACGTAGGAGGTGATGTCGTAGGCCAGGCGCACGGGCGGATCATACTCGCGAGGTGGGGGGGGAGACCCGGGGCGACGCGCAGTTCCTCCCCCGCGGCCCTGGAGACACGACGACTCCCCGCACCTGAGCGCACGGAGAGGCTGCGGCGACGCAGGGCGGGAGCGCCCGCTCGATGGGCGCCGCAGCCAGCGCCCTTGACGGTCCCGTGCGATAACGTGCCCAGGGCACGAGGCTGGCGCATGGCACCCAAAGCGGCGAAGAAGAAGCGGGCCCCGGCGCGGCGCAAGCGAACGCGGGCGGCGCCGGAGAAGGCGCCGCCCGCAGGCGAGTGCCCGCTCACCGGTCTGCCGTACCGACGCCGAGCCCGGCGCCGCTGGGAGGCTGCCCTGGAGGAGGCCCTCGAGCGGGGCGAGGCGGCCGTCTTCGCGCTGATCGACATCGACGAGTTCGCCCGCCACGCTCAGGAGCTGGGCGCCGAGCGAGCGGACGCCGTCCTACGCGGCGTGGCGGACCGTCTCCGCGAGGCACTCGGCGAGGCTGCCGCCGCGAACCTCGGTCGCCTGGCGGGGGACTGCTATGGCGTGGTGCTGCGTGGCGTCGAGGTGGAGGAGGCCCTCGGCCTCCTCGAGCGGGTTCGCGGCGCGGTGTCGCGCGCGCCGCTGCGGGTCGGCCGCGGGGTCCGCAAGCGCCAAGCAGCGGTCGCCGTGAGCGTCGGGGTCGCGGGGCTGCGCCGCGACGGCGCCGATCTGCGAGCCTTGCTGGTGGCGGCCCAGGGGGCGCTGCGCCGAGCGAAGGCCCTGGGCGGAAACCGCTGCGCCTTGGCCGAGCGCGAGCGAATGACCCTCAAGAGCAGCTACTACCCAGGACACCAGCTCGCCGAACTCAAGCAGCTCGCGCGCGAACTCGGGGTCAAGGAAGCGGTGCTCCTGCGCGAAGCGCTCGATGACCTGTTCCTCAAATACAAGGATCGCC
>RFHU01000100.1 GCA_003695705.1 Planctomycetota bacterium | reverse complement strand
GCGGACTGCGCCCTGGCGGAGGCGGACGAGACCAACAACAGCCGCGCCGTCACCTTCACCGTCGGCGCCGGCAGCACCGACCTCTCCTGGAAGCCGATGACCGCCACCGTCTCCGGCACCACCGTGACGCTGGCGACCGAGCTCTGCAATGGCGCCAAGGCGACCCGGCCCTTCGTCGTCTCCCTGTGGGTGAGCCGCTCGACGCCGGCCACCTGCGGGAGCAGCGGCGCCGACGCCAGCGCCGTCCTGGAGGTGCCGGCCTCCACGTGTCTGCCCATCAGCGTCGCCCTGCCGGACCGGCCCAGCGGCAGCCACACCGCGCGCCTGCTGGCGGACGCTCGCTGCCAGGTGCCGGAGTCCAGCGAGACCAACAACGAGGCCACCGCGAGCTACACCATCCCCTGAGCAAGCCCGCTCGGGCGTCGGTCCCGTTCCCAGGGGGCGCCCGCGTCCCTCGACGCCAGCGGGCCATCTCGCCAGAGCCCCGAGGAGCGCCCAGGGGAGGGCGATCAGGGCCCCTGTATTGATATAGCTGGGCGCACCTGGACGCGCCCCACGCGCCCGCGGCTGCCCCAGGGGCCGGATCGACCCCTTCAATGTGGGCGTTTGGGGCTGCCCGCGCCGGCGGATCGCGCTCCTTAGAGCCGTCGTCCCGGGGGCGCCGCGGCTCGGGCTACCGTGCTGACAACGGGCCGGAGACGGCATACGATGGCCCGCGGGAGCGTTCCGTGGCGGGATCGCGCGGCGCGGCGCGCGGCGGGGGTGCCCCCCGCGGTCACGGGCCCGGCGGGCCGCGCAAGGAATCGGCGATGGCGAGACGACGCAGGCGAGCCCCGAGAGATCCCGTTGCGGAGCGTCTGGCGGCGTTCTTTCACCGCAACGGCTACGTGCGCTGGCAGCGGCGGGAGCGGGCTGAGGAGGAGGGGTGGGGCCGCTACAAGAAGGGCGACGAGCTGCGCCTGGTGGCCAACACCGCCTCCGAGCTTCGCGAGATCCGCGAGCTGCTGGAGGAGGCGGGCTTCCGGCCGGGCCGGCCCTTCCAAAAGGGGAGCCAGTTTCGGGTGCCGGTCTACGGCCGCGACCAGGTGGCCCGCTTCTTGGAACTGATCGGCGTCACCGCTGAGGGCTGAGGATCCACCCTTCGGCTCGGCGGGCCGCGGCGCGTGCGGGACCGTCTCCGGCATGAAGGGTCCGCATGGGAGGCGTCCCCGCCGCCGGGCTGCGGTGCGTGCGGAAGCCCCCGCCGGGTCACGGGAGCGAGAAGGCGGAAAAGAACGTCCAAATGAGTTCGGCCACCGGGACGCCGTCGGGGTTCGGGTAGGTGAGGTGGCCGGCGCCGTCCAGGATGCACAGGGCCACGGCGGCGCCGGCGCGGCAGGCGGTGAGGCCGTAGCAGGCGCTGCTGGCTTTCTGGTAGAGGAGGGCGGGGCTGAGGGCGCCGCAGGCCCTCCGGAAGAGCGGGACGGCTCGCTTGGCCAAGCCGGCGCGCAGTTCGGGGCTCAGGCCCGGTGCGCGCAAGGCGGCGTGAGCGGCGGCAGCGTCCGCTTCGCGGAAGGCGGACAGGGCGAAGCCGAGTCCGCAGAGCAGCAGCGGCGCGGCGAGGGCGAGGCGGAAGGAGAGGCGTCGCCGCGCCCCGGCGCGCCCTCGACGCTCGGTGCGGGCGGTGAGGCCGGCGGACAGCCCCAGGCAGGTGGCAAACAGCAGGGCGGGGCCGGGAATTTGCAGGGCGAACTCGCAGGTGGCGTGCGCCAGGGCGCCCAGGACGCCACCGAGGAAGCCGGCGTTCAGGCAGCGCGCGTCCGGCGCGAGGTCTCGGCCCCTCCGCACGGCGCCGAGCAGCAGGGCGCCGAGCCCGGCGAGCGCAAGGGCGGCGGCGGGGACGCCGAGGTCCGCGGCGAGCTCGAGGTAGTCGTTGTGGGCCGATCCGGGGCGGCGACGGAGTTCCTCTTCCGGCGAGAGGACCGCGAGGGAGGCGTCGTCGAAGGTGGCGAGTCCGGCGCCGCCGAGCGGATGCCCACCGATCACCCGCGCGGCGATGCGCCAGAGCCGGAGGCGCCCTTCCCAGCCGACCTCGGCGTGCTCCAGCCGATGCAGCAGGGGGTCCACGTCCGCCAGGAGGACGCCCAGGCCGAGCACGCCTCCCGCCGCGGCGGCGCCCAGCAGGCGCCAGCGAACGCGCCGCCGCCAGGAGGCGCCGGGCCAGGGCGCCGCCACGAAGAGGGCCCCCGAGAGGGCCAGGGTTCCGACCGCGCACACGCCCGCGGCGAGCACTCCGGCGCGCGATTGGGAGAGGAAGATTCCCACCACCAGGAGCAGGACCGCGAGCCCCGCCGCGCCGCGGCGGCCGACGGCCGGCCCGCGGGGTGCCCTCCGCCCGCGGTCCGCGGACTCGGGGGCCAACAGCAACCCCACCCCGGGGCCCAGGCAGAGGAGGAGGAAGGTGCACAGGTGGTTGGGGTTGACGAAGGGAGCGCGCGGGCGTCGCTCCCACGGGTCGCCCTGCGGGAGGCCCGCGGTGCGCAACAGGGCGTAAAGGCTCGCGGCGGCGCCGACGCCGGCGATGCCGAGGGCCAACGCCGCGGCAAGGCGGGGCCGGCGGCCGGCCGCGTGGGCGGCGAGGAAGGTGCCCAGGTAGGCCAGCCCGAGGAGCAGCGCCCGGAGGGTGGCCACGGGCTCGAGGGAGAGCGGGCGCCAGCCGGGAAGGCTCCCCGCGGCGGCGGCGTCGCGGGCGTGGAGGGCGCCGGTGGCGGGGGCGAGGAGGGCGACCAGGCCGTGGGGCAGGGGAACGAGCTGCGCGGCGGCAACCGCGAGGGCCGCCCCCACGCCCGCGAGGGCCAGTCGCTCGCCGCGCGACCAACCGACGTCGCTGGCCCTTCTCCAGCGCAGGGCGAGGGCGCGCACCGCGAGGACCAGGGCGGCGCCGACCACGACGGTGGCGCGCAAGCTCGCCCCCTCCAAGCCGAAGGGGTGGAAGCTCGCCCAGGCGAGGAGGAGCAGGAGGCTCGCCGCCAGCGCGCGCTCCGCCGTTCGGCTGCGCAGGCGCGGGGTCAGGCCTCGAGCTTCCTGCGGCGCTCGGCCGCCGCTTCGGGGCGGGCGCCCGCGGCTTTCTCCTCCTCGAGGCGGCGCAGGACCTCGTCGAGGGGAGGGCGCGGCGGGAGCCCCGCGGCCGCTGTCCCTTCGGCGTCGTGCCGGCCGCCCTCGGGGGCGGACGGCTCGGGCGCGGACGGCTCGGGCGCGGACGGCTCGGGCGCGGACGGCTCGGGCGCGGACGGCTCGGGCGCGGACGGCTCGGGCGCGGCGGCCGCGGCTTCGGTGGCGGTGGGCGCCCTGGCCTCGGGCTCGGCCGCGGCAGCTTCTGCGGGGGCTGTGGACCCTCGCACGTCGGCGGGGGAGGCGTCGCCTGCCTCGGTGAGGGCTTCGCTGCGGGGAGGCGGCGCCAGCTCGACGGCCCGCTCCGCCTCGGCTTCGGCCATGGCTCGCCGTACCGCTTCGAGGGTCCTGCGCCGACGCTCGAGGTCGAGGGCTCGATCGTCGGTTGCGGGCTCTTGCGCCTCGGGCTGGGACGCCATGGGCTTCGCGGCCGCGGGGACTTCGCCGGCCGCAGGGGGGGGCAGCTCGTCGAGGAGCTCGCGGGCGAGGGCGCCGACCTTCAGCTCTTCGTGGAGGGCGAGCCGAGCCAGCCGCTCGCGGCGGGTAGGGCCGGGGACCTGCCGGAGGTTGGCGTCCAGGAAACGGCGGAGGCGCTTTCGTCCCGAGAGAGCGGAGGCGCTCTGCGCGGCGAGGAAGAGCGCCACCGCGAGGGGTAGGAGCGCCGCGATGCCGCCCCACAGGGCCGCGGCGACCGGCGCGAGCGCCAGGGCGACGAGCGCGGCGAGGAAGCCCGCGGCGGCGGCCAGGATGCGCCCGCTGACGCCACCCTCGAGGGCGCGGGCGCGCTTGACGAAGGAGGGCGGAAGGGGCGCGAGGCGGTCGACCACGCCCCGCCAGAGGGCGTAGGAGCCGCGGCGAGCCTGCGCCGCGCGCACGCCGGTGCGGATCTGCGTCACGCTGGTCCCGTAGCGCTCGGCGAGCTCCCGGTGGGGCACGTCGAGGACCTCGCTGCCGAGATACCACACCAGGTGGCGGGCGGCGGCGACCTGGCTCTCGTCTCCCAAGAACTGCGCCTCGGCCCAGTTCCAGAGTCGATCGAGGGCCCCTTGCTGGGGCCGCGCTCGGTGGTGGAGGAGTTCGCCGAGGGAGAGGTGCGACTCCTGGCACACGGCCCGCTCGACTTCCTCGAGGCTCCACGGGCCGCGCCCGCGCGGAGCAGGCGGGAGCGTCGACTCCGGACCGGCTTCGCGGGCGGCCTCGCGCAGACCGAGCGCGGCGACGACGGCGCGCGCGTCCGCGAGGCGACGATCGCGCCGCGTGTAGAGTTGCTCCCAGACGTCGAGCCAGGCGGGCGCTTCGGTGAGGTGCTCGCGGGGGTGGTCTCCGGGCTGGGGACGTTTACCCGTCAGCATTTCGTGGAGGAGGATTCCGAGGGCAAAGACGTCGCAAGCGGGGTCGGCCGGCTGTCCGTCGCGCTGCTCGGGGGCCATGTAGGGGATGGTTCCGGCGACCGCGGCGTCTTGGGTGCGGAGTTCGCCCGAGAGGGCCAGCGAAGCTTCGCTGGCCCGGACGCGACCCAGGCCGAAGTCGGTGAGTTTGACCCGCCCCTGCGCATCCACGAGCACGTTTTCGGGCTTCAGGTCGCCGTGGGTGATGCCGAGCGCGTGGCTGTGGGCAAGGGCCAGGGCGAGCTGGGAGAAAACCGCGAAGGCCCGCGCGGGCGGGAGGCGGCCCTCGCGCCGCAGGAGCTCCCGCAGCGTCTCGCCGGGGGCGTACTCGACCAGCAAGTAGGGGGGATCGTGGTCGAGGTCCATGCCGAGCGCCCGAGCGATCCCCGGATGCGAGAGCCGTTCGAGGCAGTCCGACTCGGCCCGCAGGCGGTCGGCCTGGGCTCGGTCCTTGATGACCTTGGCCGCTGCCAAGCGCGAGCTCCAGCGGTGATGGCGTGCGAGCCACACCTCGGCGAAGCCGCCCTCGCCCAGCGGCTCTTCCAGCGTGTATTCGCCCAGGCGGTCGCCGGGGGCCAGCTCGCTGCCCATGCCGTGAGGATACACCCTCCGGTATGGTGGGCGGCCCGGCGAACCGAAGGAGGGTTCGATGAAGAGCGACGTCGAGGCGGACCTCGAGGCCCTGCGCGCGGGGGCCGCCTGGGTCGACCGCAGCGCCTTCCACCTGCGCCGCTTCGTCGGTGCGGGCAGGGTCTCCTTCCTGCACAAGTACTGCACTCAGGAAGTTCGGCGCGCGCCCGGAGAGGGGGCCTACGGCTGCGTGCTCACCGTGAAGGGCGGACTGCTCGGGGACCTGACCGTCTACTTGCGCGAAGACGACCTGCTCGCCCTTTGCCCGGAGGCGGCGGCCGAGGGGATCTACCGGCACCTCGGCAAGTACGCCCTCTTCGACGACGTGCGCATGGAGGACCTGAGCGCGGAGTGGGCCGTGCGCGGGCTGTGGGGTCCCGGCGCGCGGGAGTTGCTCGCCGCCTTCTTCGCCGAGGAGCCCCCCGCCGTCCCCTACGCGCACCGCACCCACGTGCGCTCGGAGGGAGCGGTTGTCCTTGCTCGCAACGACGCCTTCGGGCTGATCGGCTGGGACCTCATCGGCCCGCGCGAGGTCGTTGCCGCCTGCGAGGAGGCTCTGTGCGCTGCGGGGGCCCGTCGGGTGGGTCCCGAGGCGGTGAACGTCGTGCGGGTGGAGGAGGGAGTCCCTCTCTACGGCGTGGACCTCGACGCCAAGACCCTTCCCCTCGAGGCGGGCCTGGTCGAGAAGGCGGTCAGCTACGAGAAGGGGTGCTACCTCGGGCAAGAGGTCGTCGCTCGCGCCACCCACCGCGGCCGCGTGAACCGGCACCTGCGGGGCGTCGTCCTCGAGGCCGCCGTAGAAGTCCCTGCGCCCGTCCGCGCCGAGGGGGAGGAGAAGGAACTCGGCCGAATCACTTCCGCGGCGCGTTCCCCCCGGCGAGGCGGTGCGCCGGTGGGCATGGGGCTGCTCCATCGCAAGGTCGCGGCCGAGGGGACGCGGGTCCGCGTCGGCCCCGAGGAGGTCCCTGGCGTGGTGTGTTCCCTCCCCTTCGCGCCGCCTGAGGCGTAGCCCCGAGGGACGCCGCCCCGGGGCCTCGTCGCCGCCCGCGGCGACGGCCGTCGCGTCGTGGGCTGCGCTCCTCGCTCGAAGGGGGTCCGGCTTCGCGGCGGGGCCGCGTCAAGCGCGTCCGACGCGCCGCTTGCCGCCTCCAAGGGCCACGATGCGGTCGAAGGCATCTTTGTCGAGGGGCATGACCGAGAGGCGGGACTGGCGGATGAGGGGGATCTCCGCGAGCTCCGGAACGGCCTTGATCTCGGCAAGGGTCACGGGGCGCTTCAGCTCGTAGATCGGCCGGAGGTCCACCACCGACCAGCGCTCGTCGTCGGTGGTGGGGTCGGGGTAGTGCTCGCGGGTGACCTCGACGATCCCCACGACGCGTTTCTCCTTGACGCTGTGGTACCAGAGCACGTGGTCGCCGCGCTTCATGGCCCGAAGGTTGTTCCGAGCCTGGTAGTTGCGGACGCCGTCCCAATAGCACTCGCCTTCGGCGAGCATGTCGGCCCACGAATAGGTCCCGGGTTCGGTCTTGACCAGCCAGTGGCCCCGCGCCATGTGCACCTCCGCGGGCGAATGCTACCTGGGGCCTCCGTCCGCCGCGCGCCGCCTCGCGTGGACCGGCGGAGCCGCTCCGAGCCGCTGCGAGGGCGAACTCGGTCGAGTGCTGCTCCCAGGCGGTTCGGGGGGCGAGGCGCCCGGGCTCCTCGGGTCGGGCCCCAGGGGGGCGGAGCGGACCGCTTCGGTCGAGGACACGCCTTCGCACGGAGGAGGGGGGAGTGGGTGGGGTTCGTCG
>RFHU01000099.1 GCA_003695705.1 Planctomycetota bacterium | reverse complement strand
CGGGGTCGGGCGCGAGGCGGGGGTGGAGCGGGACGCGGCGAAGCGCGGGGCGTCGCGTCCGCCACGCAGGACGAGTTCGTTCCCCGCGTGGCGGATCGTAAGCTCCACGTAGCCGACGAAGCCCAGGCGTTCGACGTTGCGCAGCGCCTTGCGGCCCGCGACCTCGGGCTTCGCCTTCGGACCGCGCAGTCGGCCGCGCGCGCGCAGGCGGACGCCGCTGAAGGAGAGCCCCGTGACCTCGACCTCGACGCGGCGTAGCCCGGCGCGCGCGATCGCTTCGCGCAGGTCGTCGACGCGCCGCCGCGCCGTATCGACCATGCGCTGGGCGGCCCGGCTAACCCGCACCGGCTCGTCCTTCGGGCGGCCGGCGACCCGCACCTCGCAGGACTGCACCAGGGTCTGGCCCTTGGCGAGTTCGACGTAGTCTTCGAGTGCCCAGGCGCCGATTTCGAGGCGCCGGAGCGGGTCGGCGAGTTCGGGCGGCACCTCGACGATGATGTACGAGGGTTCGACGCCGCGTGGGGGAACGAAGCGGGTCCGGAAGCCCTGGCTGGAGAAGCGCTGCTCGAGGCGCGGGCGCAGCTTGAGGATGGGCTTGGTCTCGTTGAAGTAGACGACCACCCCGCCGAAGAAGGCGATGGTGAACAGGCCCATGACCAAGATCGAGAGGGGGTTGTCCGAGCGGCGGGCCACCGGTTCAGTGCCCTCGCAGGCCCTGCAAGCCCTCGACGCGGTCGCCCACCCGCACCTCGTGGCGCCGGAACCACCCCTGGTTCACCTCGAGCACGAACTGGACGGCGGTGCGCGAGGGGTGGGAGCGGAGGTCGAAGGGCTCCATGTCGAGGATCTGGTCGATCACCCCGTCGGCGCGTACGTAGGCCAGCGAGAGGGGGATGCGTGTGTTGCGCATCCAGAAGGCCCGCCGGCCGGCCCGCGGGTAGACGAAGAGCATGCCGCGGTCCTCGGGCATGCGGTCGACGTGCATGAGGCCCAGGCGGCGGCTCGGCTCGCGGTCGGCGATCCAGGCCACCAGCCGTGCGGAGCCCACCCGCAGCGGCCGTGTGGGCAGCAGGTCGAGTTGGTTCCGACCTTCCTCGGGCTCGGGGATCCGCGGCCGGCGCGGGGCGGGGCCGGCCGCGCCCGGGCCGGCGGGCCCCGCTGCGGGAAGGGCACCGTCGCCCTGGGCTCCGGCGGCGGGCCCCGCCCCGGCGCCGTTCGGCGCGGACCCCGTGCGGCCCGGGGTCGCAGCGGTCGGCGGGGTGCCGTCCGTGCCGTTCCCCGATCCCGGACGGCTGGGCGCGGTCGCGCCGGGCTGCCGCGCGCCGACCGCGGGGCGCTGGGCGGGGCAGGCGCAGGCGCAGGCCAGGGCCAGCGGGGCAAGCGCGCGCAGGGCCGCCGCGCGCGTCATGCGGCCCTACCCTCCTCGCGCAGACGCGCCAGGAGTTCGAGGGGCAGTCCGCGCACGTTCGATTCGCTGCCTTCGACGCCGGCAACGAGCGGGACCGCTTCTGGGTCCTGAACTCCGTAGGCGCCGGCCTTCCCCTCCCAGCGGCCGGTGTCCAGGTAGGCCGCGAGCACTTCCTCGGAGAAGGCGCGCAGGCGAACGCGCGACGTTTCGCTCGCGACGCGCAGGGAGCCGCCCCGGGGCAGATAGGCGAGGCCCGTGTGCAGTTCGTGCGTCCCTCCGCGCAGGGAGCGGAGGATCTCGGCGGCGTGGGCGCGGTCGCGCGCCTTGCCGATGAGGGCGCCGTCGAACTCGATCACCGTGTCGGCGGCGACCGCCTCGGCGCGGGGATCGATCGTGGGGAGGGCCGCGAGGAGCTTGGCCACCGCCAGGCGGCGGGCCGCCTCCGCGGGCCGCGCACCGCGGGCGAGGGCTTCGCGGGCCAGGGCTTCCTCGGTGGCGTCGTCGAGCCCGGGGTCGCTGCACACGAGCTCTTCGCCGAGGCTCGAGAGGAGGGCGCGGCGGCGGGGCGAGGTCGAGGCAAGGTGGATCACGGGCAAGGAACCGCGTCGCTGCGGAGGAGGGCCTCGGTGAGGAGGAAGCGACCGCTGGAGCGCACCTGCTCGAGGGGGATCCCGGTGAGGGCCGCGACCACTTCGCTGGGTTTGGCGGAGGCGGAGCGGCTGTCTTGGGACAAGTCGAAGCAGAGGGCGCCTCCTTCGACCGCGGGGCGGGCAATGAGCTGTTTGAGGTCGAGTTGGCGGGGTTCCTTGCGCGGGCGCTCGACGCGCAGCGGGAAGCGTTCGCATGCCTTCCAGCGGGCCACGGCCTTGCGGGCGGTCTCGGGGGAGATCCCCAGCGAGTCGAGGCGCACGGCCCAGCGGGCGCCCCGGCGCAGGGAGTGCGCGGACTTCTCGCCGAACGCCGGAACGACGCGCAGCGGCACCAGCCCTTCGTCCGTGGGGAAGACCGCGCGCAGGCGGGCGAGGATCTCCTCGAGGGGACGCTCTTCGGCCAGGTAGATGTCCAGTTCTTCGTGGTGGCTCTCCGCGCCGACGGGAAGCGGCGGGCCGAAGGCGACCTTCGGTTTGGGGTTGTACCCCTGGGTGAAGGCCAGCGGCAGACCGCTGCGGTGGAGCAGGCGGTAGACGGCGCGCATGAGCTCGCGGTGGGCGAGCCAGCGGAGCGCGCCCTCCCGGGCGTAGATCAGCCGGTAGTGGTGGCTGGGGGGTGCGGCGCCGGGCCCCTGGCTTACGGCGGGCAGGCCGCGCCGGCGGGGGTCGCCGGTCTGGCCGGGGTCGGAGGCACCGCCGTGGTCTACCGGGCCCGCGAGAAGGCGTCGGGGCGCGAGGTCGCCCTCAAGGT
>RFHU01000098.1 GCA_003695705.1 Planctomycetota bacterium | reverse complement strand
GGCGCGGGGTGTGTCGCTTCTGGGTGGCGCCGCACGGGGTGGCGGGGCACGTATGCCGCGAGGGGGGGTGCGCGCACTGGGTGGCGCCGCACGGGCATCCGCGGCACGTGTGCCGGCGCGGGGTGTGTCGCTTCTGGGTGGCGCCGCACGGAGTGGCGGGGCACGTATGCCGCAAGGGGGTGTGCGTGCACTGGCGGGCGCCGGCGCGGCCGGTCGTCTACCCCCACGGCCACCCGCGGCACCGTTGCGGCCGACGCTGCCCCAAGTGGCGCGTGACCATCAAGACCCCCGGCGGGCGGATCACCATCGGCGGCCATTGACGGCGCCCCCGGACGGCGGTCCTTGACGGCGGCCCCGGACGGCGGCCGTGCGTCGGTCCGGGGCGAGGTCGCGCGTCTTCGCCCGGGGAGCGGTCTTGCTCCCACCCGCGAAGGGACGGGCTGCTTTCAGGGGATCCGGGCGGGGCTTGCCCCGCGGAGCGACGGAGAATCGGCTGCTAGGCTGAGGAGAAGGAGGGAGCCATGGCCGATCGCGACTGGCGCCGCTGCGAGCGGGCCTACGCGGTTTCTGCCGGCGACCCTGCGCTTCTCGGGCGACTTCTCCGCGCGCGCCAGCGCGCCGGCGTACCCGTTCCGGGCTGGATGCTCGAGCAGCGGGTGCACCCTCCCCGGCGCTTCAACTCCTTGATCCCCTTCCGCGTCTTCGTGCGCCTCCCCACGGGCGAGGAGCGGGAAGTGGGGAGGACGCCCCACGCGGGCCCTGCCTTGCAGATCCCGGCGCACACGATCTGGTGGGTTCAGCCCGAGCAGCGTCTTCCCGTCGGGGTTACCGAGTTCTCCGAGCTCGAGGCCGTGTGCAGCGAGCTGAACCGCGAGGCGGTCCCCGGGCTCGTCGCCCTTCGCACCCAGGCAACCGACGGTGCCCTGCTGCGGATCGGGTCCTGCGCGCGTCTGCGGCACCTCGAACTCGGCGTGTGCAGCATGGTGACCGAGGAAGGACTCGCGCACTTGCGCGGGCTCGAGCTGCTGCGGCTCCGCCTGCGGGAGGTGGGGCAGGTGGAAGGGCGCGGCCTCGTGCACCTCGCTGCGCTGAAGTCGTTGGTTCGCTTGGACCTCAGCGGCGCCGCGCTCGTCGACGACCTCGGCCTGCGCGCTCTTTCGTCCCTCCGTGGTCTTTGCGAGCTGCGTCTCTCGGGCGCCCTGATTACCGACGAGGGACTCACCTCGCTTGCCTCCCTCGGGGAGCTCTCCTCGCTGGCCCTGGAAGATTGTTCCCTCCTCGTCGGCCACGGCATTGGCGCCCTCGAAGGCCTCGGGCGTTTGCGCCGGCTCAGCCTCTCGGGTTGCCGGCGGCTGCACGACGCCGCCACCGAGCGCATTGGTCGGCTCCGGGGCCTTCGCCAGCTCGAGCTCCGCGATTGCCAGCGGCTGCGCGACTCGGGGCTCGCCGAGCTCGCACGCCGTCTCGAAGGGCTGGAGTCCCTCTCCCTCGGACCGTCGATCCGGATCAGCGATTCGGGGCTCGCGCACCTTGCGCGGCTCACGGAACTGCGGCGCCTCAACCTCGGCTGGTGCCAGGGGATCAGCGACCCGGGCCTGGCGCGGATCAAGCGCCTCGAGCGGCTGCGGTCCCTGAACCTTGCCGGGAGCAAGGTGACCGCGCACGGGGTGGGGCTCTTGCGCCGTCTCGCGGAACTCGCCGAGTTGAACCTCGCCTTCTGCGACGGCCTTAGCGACCGCGCCCTCGAGCGCCTCGCCGACTTCCCCGCCTTGCGGCGCCTGAACCTTTCCTGGTGCGGGGGGATCAGCGATCGCGGTCTGGCCGCCCTGGCCCGCGCACGGCTCGAGGCGGTGGACCTCTCCTTTTGCAGCGGGATCAGCGCACGGGGCGTGGAAGCCTTGCTCTCGGGGGGCAGCGTGCGCTGGCTGCGTGTCGAGGGGAGCGAAGGCCTCGGGGCCGCGGACTGCGCGCGGTTGGGCGCCGCCTTCCCCGGTGCGAAGCTCGTTCGCTGAGGGGAGGGGCGCTTCGTGAGTCCGGTGCGGTCGCGGCCGCGCCCCGGCGTGTGCGGTCAGGGAGGCGGGACTCCGTAGACTTCGACGCCACAGAACCCGTCGCCGCCTTCGAGGGCCACGGCGAAGCGCTCACCGCTGGGGGAGAGGGCGAGCCCGAAGCCGTCGCGGCGGGTGGGCCCCGGGGCCTCACCGCCCGCAAGGTGGTCCCCCCGGGGGCTCCAAAGCCTCAGTTCGCTCACCGGAGAACGGTTCGGGGCGCGTTGGCCCTGGGCAAGGCCCGAGAGGCTGAGGATCCGTCCGTCGTGGAGGCGCACCAGGGCGCGGACGGGGCCGGAATGAGCGGCTCTCAGCACTGCGCTTCCCAGGGATCGCTCGCCGGGCACCGTCCACGGAGGCGCTGGACGCAAGGGGTCTTCCTGCGGAGTCGGGGCCTCCGTCCAGGCGAGGGGGCGAAGGTTGCCCTCCTGGGTTCCGGCCAAGAGGTCGGCCGGGCGTTCGAGGCACGAGCGGAGTTCCCCGATCCCCAGAGGGTCTCGGCGGATCAAGCGAGGCCACGCACGGTGCGCAGTGTCCACCTCGGTGAGTTCGAAGACGACGGCGTTCCCTAGGTCGCCCAGCCCCCCGCCAACTTTCCTCGAGGCAACGCCTGCCAAGAGCCACCTGCCGGCGCCCGCGACGGCGACGGTGGCCGCTCGCGACGGCAGCTGCGCGGCAGCGATCGCACGCAGGGCGAGGCCTTCTCCGAGTTGCAAGAGGTGGACGCGGTCTTGGCAGGCGGCCGCCGCGAGGTAGCGGGCGCCGGGAGGGAAGGCGGCGAGGCTCTCCACGTCGTCGCGGTGGGGCGAGCCCCGCGCCGCGAGGCGGACCGAGGGCCCGAGCAGGCCCCCCGCCTCGCCGAGGGCGAGGGCCCGCACGCTGCCCTCGGCGGTGCCGGCGAGGAAGAGCGACTCCACCACGCCCTGGGTGAGCCGGGCCAGGGACGCGAAGGTGTCCTCGGTTCCGAACACGGACCTAGGCTCGAGGCGCCGGGGCTTTCGGCGGCGCCCGAGGGCCTCGGGGAGCTCCCAGAGGCGCAAGCCCTCGGCGCCGGCGGAGAGGAGGCGACGGTCGTCGACGAAGAGCACTGCTCGGCAACGGGGGTGGGGCAAGCGTGCGAGCGGGCTCGCCCAGGGGCGCCAGGGCGAGGCTCGGGGGCGGCCCGCGGGAGCCCGTCCCCCGGCGGGGGCGGAGCCGCGCGCCGCGCGGGGCCGCGGGCCGTTGGGG
>RFHU01000097.1 GCA_003695705.1 Planctomycetota bacterium | reverse complement strand
GTCTACCCCCTCCGCCCCGGCCCCAACGGAATCGGCACCGCCCGCTCGGGAACCCTCTGCCTCCGCCGGGCGGGTGTCGCCTTCAAGCATGCCCGCGTCGACGTGGACGCGACAGCGGGCCGCGCCTGGGTCCTGGGCCTCGACCGCGAAGGTCGGACCTGGGTGGACGAACGCCCCCTGGCCCGCGGCGAGCGGGTCCCCTTGCCGCGGGGGGCCCGCCTGCGGGTGGGCCCCCTCGAGTTCGTGTTGGTGGAGGCGCGCGAGTTGGCGCCGGAGGCCGAGGAGCCTCCCGCGAGCCCCTCCCCGGTGCCTCCCTTCGACGAGGACCTCCTCGCCACGCCGCTCCTCCGGACGTTGCTGGGCAACGCGCCGCGACCCGTCGCCCCCGCCGAATGGGGCGCGGCCGCTCCCTTGCTCTCGCTCCTCGCGCGCTTCCCCGGACCCACCCACGGGCTGCTCGTCTCCAGCCTCCGCGCGGTCCCTCTCGAGGAGCATCTCGCCGCCTGCGGCCGCCGCTCCCCCGAAGAACGCCTCTTGGCCGAGCGAGACGCCTTCGCCTTCGCCAACGACATGCGCGAGCTGATCCGATCGATCCACTTGCCCGAACCGGCAAGCGACTGGATCGCCTGGGACCCGGTGGACGAACTGTATGTCGTCCGGCGCGCGGACCCAGGCGGCCTGCGCCTCCTCGCGCGTTGCTGGGAGCTCGTCGCCTGCCTTCCCGCCCCCCTCCCCGAAGCGGGCGCCGCGACCCCCTTGCGCGCGCTCGAAGGCCTCCTCGCCCGTACGGAGGCCTCCACCTTGCGCGCCGCGGAGAGCGCCGAACGCGGCGCCGGGCTGTGGCACTGCGTGTTCACGGCCGAATCGGGCCTCCTCGGCCGCCGCTTCGAGCGCATCGAAGCCACGAGCGACGGCCTCCTGCTCGGCGCAGCCTTCGCGCCGCGCTTCGCCATCGAGGCCTTGCGGGTCCACCGGGCCGAAGACCCCCTCGACGTGCTCCTGCGCGCCGAGGCAGAGAAGCGGCTCTACAGGCCGCCTCCCGGCGCGGCGCCGCCCGCCCTGCAGCCCTTGCCTCCGGGCGGCCGCCACCACCGCCGCCGCAAACCAACGCGCCCCGGACGCCATCCGCGGCGAAGCCGTTGACCGCGGGCGGCCTCCCTCGCCTCAGGGCCGCAGCAGCTCGCCGCGGGCCTCTCCCGTCGGCTCGCCGGCGAGGAGCGCAACCTGGCCGCCCACCACGACCGCCTCGACTCCGCGGGGGTAGAGCTCGGGCTCTTCGTAGCTGGCGCGATCCTCCAGTCCGCGCAGCACGAGCGCGTCGGCGGGGGCACCGGGAACCAGACGCCCCCGCCCCAAGCCCAGCCGCTCGGCGGGGAGACCGGTGCAACGCCGTACCGCGTCGCTCAGGGCCTCCTCGCCCTGGGCGCTCGCTCGAGCCAGGACCCTCGCGAAGGTCGAGTAGACGCGCGGGTGCGCGCTGAGCCCCGCTCCGGCTTCCTCGGGGACGGCGTCCGAGGCGATGGCCGCGTAAGAACGTCCGAGCAACTCCTCGACGTGGGCAGGCGACATCATTTCGCGGTAGGTGGCCCACCCGCCCGTGCCCTTCGGGTCGGCGGCAACGAGGCGCAGGGCGGCCTCCGCCGGATCGGCGCAACCCAGGTGGCGGGCGGCCTCTTCGAGGGTCGAGCCGCGGGCGACGCCCAGTCCCGGCTCGAGCAGGACGACCCGCTCGGGCCCTTGCCGCTCGCGGAACCAGCGCTCCACGCCGGCGCGCGCGGCCGCCCAACCATCCGGAGTCCGCAAGCGGGCGAGCAGACCGCCGTCGGCCTTGAGTTCGTCGGGGATCGTCGCCGAGAGGTAGGTCAAGCTGGCGTCGTAGGGGTAGAGGTCAACGCCCAGGTCCAGGCTGCGGCGCCCCTCCTCCACCACGCGCACCACCTCCGCGAAGGCGGACCAATTGCGGCGTCCCGCCGCCTTGAGGTGGGAGATTTGCAACCGCGCCCCGCTGGCCCGCGCCAGGTCGACGGCCTCGCGGGTGGCGCGCAGGCCCTCGGCTCCCTCGCTGCGGCGATGCACGCACAAAGGCTTCCCGCGGGCGGCGGCGACACGCGCCGCCGCCAGCAACTCCTCGCGATCCATGAGCGCGTTGGCGTGGTAGGGGCCCCAGGAAAGCCCCGCGGCTCCGGCGTCGAGGGCGGCCGCCGCCTCGGCGGCCACACGGGGCCGCTCGTCCGCCCGCGCCGCACGGCCCGCGCAACGCGGAACCACCCGCGACCGGAGTGGACCCAGCGGGGCGAGCTGGGCAAAGTGCACCGGCAGGCGCGCCGCCGCGGCGCGTGCGAAGACCGCGGCCACGTCTGCCTCCCCCAGCCCGCAGTTGCCGCCCACCACGGAGGTCACTCCCTGCCGCAGGCAGTGCGCGCCGAGCCCCGGCCAGTCGAGGCACAGATCGTAGTGCGTGTGCACGTCGACCAGCCCGGGGAGGACCCAGGCCCCTTCGGCGTCGAGGCGGAGGCGCGCCGCAGCACCGCCGAGGCGCCCGACCGCGACCACCCGTCCCTCCCGCACGGCGAGGTCCGCTTGGCGCGGTCGGCCGCCCTCTCCGTCGAAGACCAGGCCCCCGGCAATGAGCACGTCGTGCACTCGGCAACTCTAGCTCATACTGGGGACCGAGGCAGAACCCCGTGGGCGACCCCAGCAGCTTCTACCGAATCAACGAAGAGCTCGCCGCCGAACTGGCGCGGCTCGACCGCGAAGGGCACCTCGAGCGCCTCCGCGCGCTCCTCGCCGCGGGCGACGCAGAACTCTGGGTGGCCTCGGTACGCCCGCACGAAGGCCTCGAGGAACTCCTCGGACGGCTGCGGGCGCCCCAGGAGCCCACGGAGGACGACGAGGCGGGTGGCGGCTGGGATCACGAAGGGACCTTGGCCGCCCGCTCGCGGGTGCGGGTGGTCGCCCCGGACGGCGCCCCGCGGGAACTCTACCTGCCCGACCACGTGTGCCCGTACTGTTACAACGAAACCGACAACGTCATCGACCGCTGCGCGCGGCGCTGCGGCGCCTGCGACGCCACCTGGTGAGGACCGCGCGCCGGCGGCCCACCGCTCCGCGTGCTTGGAGGAGCCCGTGAGGACGAGAGCGACCTTCCCCTGCCCCTGGGTCCCGGCGGCCCTGCTCGGCCTCTTGCCCGCGCTCGCCCGCGCCGACGAGGCCCAGCTCACCGGCTACGACGCCCTGGGCCGCGCAGGGCGCGCCGTACGCCTCCTCGCCAAGCTCGAGACGGCCGGCATGCTCGGCGTGCACCCCGACGTGGAAGAAGAGCCCCTCGACTTCTTCCTCGTGCGCGCGAACGGAAAGGAACTCGAGCGGCCCAAGTTCCTGGGCACGGGCGAGACCGACGACGACGGGGTGGCGACCGTCGAGTGGACGCCGCCGGGCCCCGGCCGCTTCGCCATCGAGGCGCGCGTGCGCAAGGGGTCGCAGTACGTGGCCCTGCCGGCCGAAATCGTGGTCCTCGTGCCGCGCAAGGAGCGCGCCGTCATCTTGGTCCAGGTGGATCGAACCCTGTCCACCGCCACGAACCTGCAGATGTTCCGGGGCGTCGAGAACGAGAAGATCCCCGCCGTCGAAGGCGCCGTAGAGACCCTCGGCGTCCTCTCCCAGCACTACGACCTGGTCTACCTCACGGACCTCGAGCGCGCCTTCACCGAGAAGTTCAAGGAGTGGCTCGCCCTCCGCAAGGCTCCCCCGGCGCCGACGCTCTTCTGGGACCTCTTCGAGCGCTCCCTCTCCCACGCCACCTACATGAAGAAGCTGGTCGCCAAGCTGCATCGGGAGCAACCGCAAGTCGCTCTGGGCATCGGAGGTCATCCCTCCGACGGCGAAGCCTTCGTCGCGAGCGGACTGGTGGGGATCGTGGTCGGCAAGGACCTCGACGACCTCCCCCTCGAAGTCGTCCCCGCGCATCGCTGGCCGCAGGTCGTCGCCCACGTGGCGGGGGCCTACGCAGCCAGTCGCCAGTTGGTCTCCCTGGCGGGAGGCTCGCCGGCCGAACGGAGCGCCGCCCTCGAGGCGCTCACCGGGAACGGACGCCCCGGAATCGGCTACGTGCATCGCTTCCGGCGCAGCACCGACCCGAACCTCGCCGCCGCGGCGCACCTGGTCATCGGCAAGATCCAGGCGTGCGACGCCTTCCTCTCCGCCCTGCGGCGCCGAAGCGCCAACGACGCCCTGCACTCGCTCCTTGCCGCCTGGCGCTACGGCGAGCGGGCGGTCGTCGCGCGCCTCTACGACGACCCCGAGTCCGGTCGCCGCGACCCCATGCCCCGCTTCGAGCGCTGCGAACTCGTCTCCCGCCACGAGCCCGAGCCCGCCAAGGTCGTGTTTCGCCTCGCCCTGTTTCGCGGGGAGGAGCGCAGCGAACGCTCGCTCGTCTTCGTTCGCGGCGAGGACAAGCTCTGGCGCGTCCACGCCGAGGACTTCTGAGCAACCCGCCCACGTCCCTCGCGAGCTCCTCCACTGGATCCCGCTCCGCGCGGCCCGCCCGCTCGACCGGGCCCTGACCTTCGGCCAGGAGACCTCCACCCCCGCACGCTCCTCTTTCAGGCAATGGGGAACGCCGGAGGACTCGGCAGCGACCTCCTGCCCCACCTCGGGGCGGCCGGGGCAACGGATTCGCGCACTTCGCCCTCGGGGTCACCGCCCGCCTCGGCTGGACCATCGGCAAGGGCCTCCGCCCGCCGCAGCGCGTCGCCTCCGCCGGGCTGGACGCCCTCCGTCCCCGCGACGGACCGAGCATCCACTTCTTCGCACGCCCCGCAACGGCGCGCCCGCGCCCTTGCTCTGTCCCTCGCGCCGAGCCGCCGGGCCGCTATACTCCAAGACACCTATTAGAAAGAACTTATCGAAGGAGGTCCCCGTGCCGACCTACGATTACGCCTGCACCGAGTGCGACCATCGCTTCGAGCACTTCCAGTCCATGACCTCGGACCCCCTCAGCGAGTGCCCCGAGTGCAAGGGCAAGCTGCGGCGCCTCATCGGCAAGGGCGGCGGCTTGATCTTCAAAGGCAGCGGCTTCTACGAGACCGACTACAAGCGCAAGGGGAGTTCCCCTGCGAGCGAGTCGAAGAGTTCGAAGGAGACGAGCACCGCCTCGGGCTCGAAGACCGCGTCGGGCACCGGCGACGCCTCGAGCGGGTCCTGACGTGGCCCGGCTCCCCGACGCCCTCGAGCGGCGCACCATCCTCTACGGCAAACCCCGCAAGCCCGTCGACTTCCAGGCCCTTGGCGACGACTACCGCGCCGCGGGTCGTCTGAGCGACGCCTGCGAGGCCTACGAGAAGATCCCCGCCGAGGACGCCCGGCGGGCGCGCATCGCCGACCTCAAGGCGCAGGCCATCGGCGAGGGGGACTACTTCGTCCTCCACCGCATCGACGCGCGCGGCGAGGCCCTCTCCGCCGAGGAGTGGCGTGCCGCCTGCGAGAAGGCGCGGGCGCAGGGCAAGCTGCGCTACGCCCACAAGTGCGCCCTGCGCCTCGCGGATCCGGCGCTCGTCGCCGAACTCGAAGAGGCCCTGGGCATTGCGCGCCCGCTCGAAGCGGACGAGGACCAGGGCGCCGACGCAGCCGCCGAAGACGGCGACCCGCCACCGTCCACGGACTCCTGACCCGGCACGGCGCGGAGACCGACGTCCGCGCTCAGATCAGGAGGAGCCGGGTGTGGCCCACCACCCAGCCGAGCCCGTAGACGTGGGCAGGGCGGGTGGTCAGGGCGTCGGGGTCGTCCTCGAAGTTCAGGATCGCCTCGACCGCATCTTCCCGAGTCAGGAAGACCTCCACCACGTAACCGCACTCCTCGCAGGTCTGCGGGAATTCGGAGTGGGGGAGCGCCCCTTGGCAGTTGGGGCAAGAAAAGCGGTCGTCGTAGAACTCGAAGCCGTGCATGTCGCTGCTCCCCTGCAACCGGGAGACCGATTCGCAAGCGCCGTACCGCTGCCCCTCCGTCCCACTGCAAGGGCTTAGCGACGTGACGGTTTCGTTACGTTTCAGCTGCGCGCCGCCAGGTGTGATGGAAAGTTCCTCTCGGGCGGCACGACGGCGGGCGAACCAGCGCAGGGGAAAGAGAAGGGCGAGGGCGTTCATGGCGGGCTCCCAAGGGCGGCGCGGCGGCGCCGCCCTCGCACCTTGGACGCACGGGGGTTCGTTCGCCCGGGGAACGCGATCCGAGGAGCGCCCGCAACCAAAAAGGAGACGAGGGCGCCCCGCGCCCTCGTCGTCCCCACCGTCCCCCTCGGCGAATTACTTCTGCAGCGATTCCTCGCGCACCACGTCGGCGTCGGCGCCCTGACCGCCCGGGGCTCCGTCGGCGCCGTAGGAACAGAGGAAGAAGCTCCTCCGCCCCGGCCTGTAGGCGTAGCCGCTGCCCCACGGATCGTAGAGGGGCCCTTCGAGGTAAGGCCCCTTCCAGCCCCGCACCTTGGCCGGAGGCTCCCAGAGCTGCGAAAGCCGCAACGGGTGGAAGCCCACGTCGCTGCGGAACCGCGCCACGGCCTCGGCGATGCGGTCCAAGTCGGCGCGGGCCGCTCGGCGGTCGAGGGCCAGGGCCTGCTCGGGCGAGGGGGGCACCAGGCCGAGCGCGACTTCGAGTTCTTCGTCTGCCTTCCAGCCGCGCGCGACGCTCCGCGGGCCGAAGAGCCGCAGTCGGTCGCTCTGCACCATGGGCCGCGCCGCCACGCTAACGTCGCTGATGTAGCCGTCGAAGTCGGACGGCATGACGTGGAAGGCCTGCCGCTGCTGGCCGTCGGTCAACCAGATCGCCACCCCGCGGTCGCCGGCCGTGCGGGTCCAGCCGGTCGGCGCGGTCACCTGAGCGTCGATCCGCTCCAGACGCCAGGGCGCGGGGAGGCGGCGGGCGAGTTCGCGGCGCCAGCGATCCACCGGAGCCTCGAGTCCCTTCGGGGGCGTTTGGACCATCCGCGGCGGCGTGGGCGGTGCCTTGGGCGGTGGCAGCGGAGGCGGGCCGCTCGCGCAGCCGAGGAACAAGGCGATGGGGGCCGTCAGGCAGGCGGCGCGGAAGTTCACGGGCTCTCTCCCTTGGCGGCGCTTGACGCCGCGGCGCCAAGCGCCGCGCGGAGGCCGCCATTGACACGGGCAATGGTTCGTCTACGCTCGCGCCCCGACCATGCAGGCGCGCTTCCTCCTCTTCGTCATTTCGCTCGCGCTTCTGAACTCGGGCTGCGCCCTGCCGCCCAAGCCGCTGTGGCGGGCCGGCGCCTCGCGCGCAGGCTTCGAGGAGAATCCGCGCGGCATGCCCAAGGCGCCGGAGGACGTCGCGGTCTACCTCAAGCGCGACTTCTCGCTGGGCGAACCGACCGAAGCCCGCCGGCACTTCGCCTGCTCGACGACCACGGTCCTGCGCAAGGCCTTCCTCCTCCCCGGCGCGGCGGAGGCGCCGCCGCCTCCGCGCGGCGACTGGGAGCCCGTGGCCTACGTGACCACCGAGGAATACCCGCGCGACGAGGAGCGGTCCTGGCTGCGCGAGCCCCCCTCCTTCGGCCAGGTCCTGGGCCTCGGGACCACGCCCATGGACCTGTTCGAAGTCCGCCTCGACGAGCGCTTCCTGCCCGACGCCCTGGACCGACTCCGCCACTACGCGGCCCTCCTCGGCGCCGACGCGGTCGTCGACGTCTACGCGACGGGTGAGGCCGAATACCACGGCTGGAAGGGGTTCGGGTTGGGCTTCGACGTGCGGACGACGCGCTCGCTCCTCTACCTGTCCGGCGAGTTGCTCGACTTCCGCCTCCGAGACGTGCGGCTGCACGGACTGGCGGTGCGCCGTGCCGAGTGACGACCCGCTCCGGATCCCCCGGACCGAGTCCGTCGTCGCGCAGGCCGCCAGGGTCGCGGAACCTCGCGCCTCCTCGAGTCGACCGGGGCGAAGGCACGGCGGTCCGCGGAGCGCCTCCCTCCTGCTCCTCCTCGGGCCTTGGCTGCTTTCGAGCTGCACGACCTTCTGCGCGGGCGAGCGGCTCCTCGACGAAGCGCGGCGAGGCGATCCTCGAGCGGTCCACGAAGCCGGCGAGCTCGGAGACCCCTTGGTCCCCGTGTGCAAGGGCACGGTGCCCGTGCTCGCCAAGGCCTACGAGGCGCTCCGCCCCAACCTCGCCGCGCACGACGCGAACCTCCGGCTCATCGCGGTGGAGGCCCTTCGCCGCCTCAGCGCGCGCAGCCGCTCGCTCTACCGCGATCGCTTCGCAGGCCTCCTCGACCCGCTGCTCTTCGACCCCGAGCCGGAGGTCCGCTGGCGGGCGGCCTGGGCGCTGGGCCGCCTGCGCCTCTCCTGCGAGGCGCTCCGCAAGGCCGCCCTCGACCCCGTGGACCGCGTGGCCGAACGCGCGGTGTGGGCCTTGGGCGAGGCGCGCGACGAGCGCGCCGCACCGTACCTGCTGCGGGCCATCGAGCGCCCCTCCCTGCTCGCCGTCGGCGCGCGCTCCTTGCGCCGCATCACGGGCCTCGAGATCGGCGCCGACCTCGAAGCCTGGCAGCGTGCCGCGGCCGCCGGCGGCGTCGAGGCTGCGCCGCTCCCCGCCGAACGCCCGCACTGAGCCCGCGCCATTCCCTGCAGCGCGCCGCTGGCCCGCGTCGGGGAGGGGTGGTAGCGTAACGCCGGGCAGCGAGGAGACCCTCGCGCGGAGCGCGCGCCGTCCGGCCGGCGCGCCCGCCTGCGGAAGGTGATACGGCATGGCGATGAAGGAGTGCTTCGGCAACGGCATGCAGTGGTGGGTGCCCGTGAAGTCCGGCCTCACCAGCCCCGAAAAGCAGCGCGAATGCTACTCCTGCGAAGACTTCGACATGTGCGCCAAGGCCCACGAGGTCCACAGCCTGAGGCACATCGCCGAGATCATGCTCCACCACGTGCACAAGGCCGGCCCCAAGAAGTCCTCGAAGCGATGATCCGAGAGGCCGACGCCGACCCGGCCCGAGAGAGGTCGGCCGCAGCGCGCGGGCGCGCTCCCCGCCTCGCCGCAGGCGCCGCCGCGCGACGAAGCCCAGGGCGCGCGGCGTCGCCGCCCCACCGCCCGAAGCCTCCTTCGTCCCCCTTCGAATAGATCCCCGCGGTCCGCGTCCCTTCCCCGAGGCGCCAAGGACACCGCGCCTTCCCGCACGCATCGCCCGGGGCCGTCTCCTCCCCCGAGGGCAGGGATCGCGCGCCCCTGCCCGGCAAAGCGCCCGCCCCTGCCGAGGCCGCAGCGCCCTGGGCCCTTTGGAGGCCGTCATGCTTCGCAGCCCACGCCTGCGCTCTCCCTCTGGGCTCCTCTTCGCTCCCCGAGCCGCGCCCTCCTCGTCCCCGGCGCGCTCGGTCCGAACCCGGCGACGACCCCTTCGCCGCCTCCGCCGCGCCGCCGGCGGCTCGCTGGTCGCCGCCATCCTCGGGGCGCCCCTCCCCGCGCGCGCCGACCTGGTCTACCTCGCGGGGGAAGGACGGCCACTCGCCGGCACCGTCGTGGCCGAGACGCCGCAGCGCTTGCTCCTGCGCCTGCCCGACGGCAGCCGGAGGGTACTCCTTCGCGGGCGGGTGCAACGGGTCGTGCCGACCGCCCAGCGAGCAGCCGAGTTGGCCGCGACCTTGCGCGCCCAAGAGGAGGACTTCGACCGCCGCGAAGCCGACGCCGGCGACGACCCGGCCGCCCTGCTGGCGCTGGCCCGGAGCTTCCTCGAACGCGACGTGGCCGGACGCGCGGCCGACCTCGCCCGTCGCCTCCTTCCTCGCGAGCCCGCGGCCGCGCAGCTCTTGCTCGCCCTGGGCTACGTCGAGCTCCCCGGCGGGCGCTTCGTCCCGGCCGAGCGTGCGCGGATCGCGCGGGGCGAGCGCCGGCTGGGCAAGGGCTGGCTCGACCCCGTCCAGGCGAAGCGGTACGGCGAGCTCGAAGCGCGGCGCGAGCTCGCCCTCGCCCGCCGCCGAGCGGCCGAGGCAGCGGTGCAGAGCGCGCGCCAGACCCTCGGCGAAGCCCAGCGGGCCGAGGCCTCGGCACGGCGAGAGCGTGCCGCCGCCAAGAAGCTCCTCGCCGAGGGCCCGGCGCGCGAAGCGCGCCTGCGCGCCGAGCGCTCCGACGCCGAAGACGCCCTCCGCCGGGCCGAGGCGGACGCGCGCCGGGCCGAGGAAGACGCGCACGAAGCCCAGCGCGTCCTCGCAGAGGCGACGGCCGACCGAGCGCGCGCGGAGGAATCGGCGCGCCACGCCAACGAAGGCTCCCGACGCGACGGAGTTCGCGCCGGCGCCCTCCGCGACGAAGCCGAGCGGGCCGAGCGCCGCGCCACCCGGGAGGAGCGCTCGGCCGAGTTCGCCTTCCGCCGGGCGGACGCCGCCGAGCAGAAGGCAGCGGACGACCCCGGGCAGCCCGCCCGCGCGCGCGAAGCCGACCGGCTACGGCGCGCGGCGCGTCGGGCCCAGCGTCGCGCTTGCCGTGCGCGGGAGGAGGCCCGCGCCGCCTGGTCCCGTGCCCACGCCGCCGAGCGCTTCGCACGGGCCGCGGCCCACCGGGCGGCCGAGGCGCGGGCGAACCTCCGCGCGGCGGTGGAGCGGGTCCAAGCGGCGGAGGCGCACCGCGAGACCGCCCGTGCCGCCGCTCGGGACGCGGCGGCGGAGCTCGAGCGGACGCGCACCCGATTGCGCTTGGCACGGGAGCGCCTCTTTGCCCTTCCCGCCGCCTTGGCCGAGGCCCAGCGTGTCGTTCAGCGCGCCCCCGCGCGCCTCGCCGCCCTGGCCGCCCGTCGCGCGGCCGCCGAAGATGCCCTGCGCGCCGCCGAGGTCCAGGCCGCACGGGCCCTGGCCCGGACGGATGCGGAGCTCGGCGCCGTGGAACAGGCCGTGGCCTCCCTGCGCCCCGTCCCGCTCCGCCGTGGCGGTCCCAGCAGCGACCCCGACCAGCTCCTCGGCCAAGAGGAGCTCGAAGCGCTCGACCTCGGCGACCTCGCCTGGAGCCCTGCCCCTGACGAGGGCGGCTGGCGCTGCGACGTGCAAGAAGGCAAGGAGCTACGCCTGAGCGTTCGCTTCCGGTGGACGCCCTCGAACGACGAAGCAGCGACCGCCGCGGCCGGCGCCCTGGAGGCGGCCCTCGCCCGTCGCGGCGCCCTCCGCCCGGTGGCCGGCCTGGGCCGCCTCGCCTACGAGGCCGGATCCGGCCCGACCGACCGCGTCCTGATCGCCCTGGGCGAGCAGGGCCTCGTGCGCCTCGAACTCCGCCAGAGCGCCGCGAACGCGGTCCGGCGACCGCGCGTCGGCGCGAGCCTGCGCGACCTCGCCCGCTGGCTGCTGCGCCGGCAGCTTCCCCCGAAGCGCTGACCCGTCCGGCTTAGCGACCGTCGGGGCGGGCCAGGAGGCGAGCGAGCGGGCGAAGCCCCGCCAAACCCGTGGCGGGCTCCTCGACCCCGCGCCCCTCGGCGCCGCGCACCAAGAGCTCGCGGAGGGCGCCGCCGAAGGGCCAGACGGTCAAGTCGGGGAGGTCCTCGCGCCCTGCGCCCCCGACCCACACCTCGAAGGCAGCGCGCAAGGCCAGCCAACCAGGACCAGGACGGCGCCGGGCGATGGCGTGCAGGTCGCTCCAGCCCCGCCGGTAGTGCACGACCCGCTCGCTTGGCCCCGCACGCGAGGCCGCGGCGAGGTCGTCGATCAAGCGCAGGGCGTGCGCGGCCCCGGCGCGGGGCCCACGGCGCTCGATCTCCGCAGCGACCGTGCGACGCAGCTCCTCGTCGAGCGCAAAGCCTTCGCTCAAGAACGCGTCCAGGGCTTCGGGGCGCTCCAGAACGAGCTGGGCGCGCAGCAAGACGGCGGTTCCACGGTCCGAGGCGGCGGCCGCCGCCTCGGCAAGGCCTTCCGCGACGTCGCCGAGCTCGACGGTCAGACGCCGCCCGTCGGCTCGCCGCGCGCTGGCGGCGGCCAGGACGAGGAGGAGTCGCACGGACAGTTCGCCCTCCCCGCCACGCGCCGGCAAGCGCGAGCTGCCGGGTTCGAGGAGCTCGGGAAGCACGGGAAGGAGGGCCCGCTCGTGGGCCTCGAGGCTCGGGCCCTGCTCCCCGGTCCAAGGTTCGAGGGCCGCTTGGTAGCGGGGAAGCCTCTCGGTCCCCTCGACCGTCCACAGCGCCTGCGCAAAGAGGCTCCAGGCCGTTGGCGACGCGGGCGTCAGCGCGCAGGCCCCCGCGGCGTCGCGCAGGCTCAGCCAACGCGCGTCGGCGGCGGCGCGCGAGTCCGCGGACGACTCGGCGGCGGCAAGGAGCGCCAAGCGAGCCCGCACCAGCCGCGGCTGCGAAGCGAACGGCGCCGAGCGCACGGCAAGGCCTGCGAGGCGCAGCCCCTCCCGCAGCGCGCGGGCGCGGCCGCCATCGTCGCCCGGCGCACGGCCCAGGGCCGCCGCCAGGGCGGCCTCGGCCTCCACCAGCCCGGGGACCGCCTGGGCCTCCGGCAAATGGCTCGCGCGGGGCTCGCCCACGAAGGGGGACCCCGTGGCGTCGGGGTCCGCGGTCAGGAGGCGACGCGCCGCGACCACCCCCGGGTGCTGCAGCCAGCGCGGGGGACAGGCTTCGAGCAGCGCCTTGGCGCTCCCCGGCTCGCCGCGGTCGAGGTAGAGAACGGCCGCGCCGGCCAGGGCGTCGGGCCGCGCGAAGGCGCAAGCCCTCAGGCCGACGACGTCGGCGTGCCGGGCCCGCTCGGCGGGGCGGAGCCCGAGGAGTCGCATGGCCACCCGGCCGAGGGCGGCCTCGACCGCGCCCGCACGCTGCGCCACGGCGAGGGCTTCTCGCGCTCTCCGCGCGCGAGGGCCCTCGACCGCGCGCGGAGGCGCTCCGGCGAGGCCAGGCTCACGGCCCGGATCGCGAAGCGCCGCGTCGCGGGCGGCCGCGAGGCGGGCGAACAGGGAGGAGCCCGCAGCGGGAGCAGAACCACCGCCCGCTTCCTTGCCGGGCGACCCCTGGAGCCAGCGGGCGAGGGCGAGGAGGCGGCGCGCGCCCGCCCGTTCCTCGACGCTCTGCCGTTCGGCCAGCAGCGACCGCAAGGCATGCTCGGCTCTGCGGGGTCGTCCGGCGACGAGCAGGGCCTCGGCCTGCACGCGCCGCGCGCGCCGGCCCAAGGCGTCGCCCCGCCGCGCGAGCGGTTCGAGCAGGGAGCGCGCGGTGAGGAAGTCGCCGCGCAGGGAAGCCAGGCGCGCCCGCAGCAGGCGGTGCACGGGACCCGTGGCGGAGGAAGCCCTTTCCAGGGCCTCGCTTGCCCCTGCGAGGTCGCCGAGTTCGAGGCGTCGAGAAGCCTCGAGCTCGGCCGCCGCCTCGGCCAGCGCGCCTTCTCCGCCCAAGTGGGCACTCCAGTATTCGGCGGGCCGCGCGCCGGGGACGAGGTCCGCGAAGGAGGCGAGCAGGCGGAGCCGCCGGGCTCCGGCCGGGGAGTCCGGCAGCGGGCCGAGCCGCTCCAGAGCGGCGAGGGCACGCCGGGCCACCTCGACGGAGCCCGACCGGGCCGCCCAACGGGCGAGGTCCTCGAGGGCGGCCAGGTCGGGCTCGGCCTCGAAGGCCTCGAGGAGCGCCGCGGCGGGGTCCGGAGGGAGTTCGGGGCCTCGGGCTCCGAGCAGGCCAGCGCGGGCACGCAACACCGAGACCCTGGCCCGCAGAGCACCCCGCGCGGCGCGCCCCTGCGCGGTCGCCCCGGTCTCCCCTGCGCCCTCGCGCTCTTGCCCCTCGAGGCCCTCCTCCCGGCGGAGGCGCGCGGCCTTCGCGCGCAGGTCGCGCGCCGCGTCGAGCGCCTCCGCGGCGCGCCCAGCGCATTCGACCACGGCGGTCGCGTCCGACGCGGCCGCCGCTCGCTCCGCCGCCGCGAGGGCCTCCTGCGCCGTGCGCAGGAGTTCCGCGCGTCGCTGTTCGAGAACCTCGATGGCTTCGACGGTTCGGTCGGCGCTCCAGACCTTTGCAGCGAAACTGAGCCCGCAAAGGAGCAGGACCGAGGCGACGGCCCCGGCGACCGCGCCGGGGTGCAAGCGCGCGAACCGCGCGAGCCGACGCGCGCGGACCCCCAAGGTGACCTCGCCGGCCAACACGGGCGCGCCGCGCAGGTACGCCTCGAGGTCGCGGGCCATCTCTCCGGCCGTGCGGTAGCGACGCCGGGGGTCCTTGTCGAGGGCCGTCATGCAAATGCGCTCGAGGTCCTCGGGAACGTCGCTCGAGAGCGCTCCGGGAGGGGCGGGCTCGCTCTCGATCACCGCCCGGCTCACCTCGTCGACGGTCCTCCCGGCGAAGGGAAGGGAGCCGGTGAGCATGAGGTAGAGGGTGACCCCCAGGGCCCACACGTCGGTCGGCGGGCCGAGTTGGGCCAGGTTCCCCTGGATCTGTTCGGGGGACATGAACACGGGGGTCCCGACGATGTCGCCCTCGTTCGTCAGGGAAGCCGAAGCGTCGGAAATCCGCGCCAAGCCGAAGTCGGTGATGCGCGGAGCGCCGTCGGGACCAATGAGCACGTTCGCGGGCTTGAGGTCGCGGTGCAGGACGCCGCGCGAGTGGGCGTGATCGACCCCGCGGGCGATCTGCGCGAGGAGGACGACGCTGCGGGAGAGCGGCAAGGCGGAGCGGGCGAGGAGATCGTGCAGGGTGGTCCCTGGCACGTAGTCCATGGTCAGGTAGGGGATCCCCTCGAGGACGCCCACGTCGTGGATCGAGACGATGGTCGGGTGCGAGAGTCGGGCCAGGGAGCGCGCCTCCCGCTGGAAGCGCGCGCTCGCGTCCTCGTCGTGGTGAATCAGGAGGACCTTGAGGGCGACGTCGCGCCCGCGCTCGTCCCTCGCCTGGAACACCACGCCCATGTTGCCGCGCGCGATCTCCCGAACGACCTCGAAGGGGCCCCAGCGCTGTCCGGCGCGCGGGACGTTGAGACGGCGGCGAGCAAAGGGCATGGTGCGCTTCGAACCGTAGCATCCGCCGCGCGTCTCCTCACGCGTGGACGTAGACCCTGGGCGGCGCTATAGTGGCCCCGCATTCGCCGCGCGGGTCGCCGGGACCAAGGCGGGTCCTTCGCGGCGGTAGCCTCGAGCGCGCGCCCTCGGCGCGACCGGCCAGAGGACCCATCGGTGTCGGAACAACAGATCCTTCGGCTCCTGGCGACCTTGCGCGAAGAGGTCGCGCACGTGCGAAGCCGCCAGGAGGAGCTCTACGAGGTCTTGGTCTCCTACAAGGACCAGCTCCACGACCTGAAGAAGACCGTGACCGAGTCCCTCGAGGGGCTCCCCAAGTCCCCCTACATCGCGGGACAACTGGTGCCGGCCCCCCACGCCATCGGCGGCGTGGACGCCTTCGCCGAGCTGGTCTCCACCTACCTGCACAAGGGACCGCAGGTGCCCGACGACCCCGGCCCGGTGGACGCCCGCTGCGACCCTCCCCCGGAGGTCTCTCCCGAGGAGATCGAGCTCGAGCCCGACCCCGACCGCTCGCGGCGGGGACGGCGGCGTGGTCCCCGCGTGGACCCGGACCTCGCCCGCTCGCCGGACCGGGACATCGTCCCCCTCGACCTCGAAGGCGACGACGGCAAGAAGAAGAAGAAGCGCCGCAGCCGGAGCCGCAAGAAGAAGAAGAAGCAGAAGGCGGCCCCCGAGAGCGAAGCGGTCTCCGCCGAGGACTGAACCCTTCGGCCCCTCTCCGCCCCGCTCCGAGCGCGAGGGCCCGGCGCCGTTGGCCCTCAGTAGCGGAGGGTCAGGCTCAGGGTTGCCCCGACCCCGCCGGCCCGCCCGGAGGCCGAAAGGGCGTAGAGCACGGTGGCGCCCTCGATCCGCAGCCCGGAGGCTGGCCGCAGGCGCAGGCCCACCGCGATCTGGTGCCCGTCCCACGAGCGCTGCGGCGCTGGCTCGCCCTCGCTCCCCCCCGTCACGGCGCTCGCCGGCTGGAAGTCTTCGACGAAGACGCTCAGCCCGCGGGCAGGGCGCAGCTCGAGGCCCGGACACCAGTAGGTTTCTCCATCCAGGGCATCGAGGCGCGGCAGGTCGCTGTCGAGGTCTGCGGAGACGGTCAACGCCGCCCAGGCGCAGAGGCGCACGCGCAGCGAGAGCGTGGCCGGGGGCAGCGCCCCGAGGCGCAGATGGATGCGCTGCGGAGCGCGGGTTGGACGGACCGGCGGCAGTTCGAGGCGCACCCGCACGTCGAGCGAGGCCAGCGGATCGTCGGAGGAAGCCCCGCGCGCTCGGTCCGAAACGCTTCGGGAGGCGGTCGGAGTGGCCGAGCGCGCTCCGGCGGCGGCGACGTCCAGCGGACCGGCCCAGGCGAAGCCGAGGAGGGCGAACCAGGCAGCCGCAACCATGAGGCTCCCTCGCATCGCTCGTCCCTCCTTCCTTGCCCTCTTTTTCGGCTTCTGTGGCCAGCGGCTTGAGAAGCAAACACGCAGCCAGTCCACCGTTCCTCGGAGCTTCGTGGGTTGCGCACGCCGCGACGCCGACCGCGCCGACCCTGGATTGCAGTTCGTGCAACGGAAGGGGCGAAGGAACACCGCAACGAGGAGGAGACGAAGCGGGCAGGAACTGCCCACGGGACCCGCCGGCGAGACGCGACCCCTGCCGAACCCACGCCGCGGGGAAGTCGCGCGCGGCCCGAAGCGTGCGTGCCCCCGGCCCCGCGTTCCTGAGGCAGCCGAAGCCGGCGCGGGGGCGGTCCCCGCGCCGGCCTTCGGTCTCGAAGGCGGTGGCTCGGGGGAGGCGTTGCGGGTAGGATCCGACGCCGCGGCGAAAGAGAGGTCGGCATGCGCGCCCTGCGCTTGTCTTGGAGTTCGAGCCTGGTGGTCCTGGCCCTGGTTCTCGGCTGCGCGAGCAGCCCAGGGGTGGCCCAGGAGCGGCGCGCTCCCGAAAGCCGTCCCGGCGGTGCGGGGTCCGGGCCGCGCGGCACCCCAAAGAGCGGCGAAGGCAAGAAGGAAAAGAAGAAGGAGCAGGACCCGACCCGCTACCAGGTCAAGGTGACCGACAAGCCGAGCGCCCTGGGCGGAGCGCCGGCAAAGCCCTTCGTCGTTCGGGACGTGGTGGTCTTCGTTCCCGAGGTGACCCTCTTCGGGGGCGGCTCGGGGGAGGAGGTCAAGAAGCTCGTCCTGCGCCGCGGGTCCGCGCAGGTCACCATCCCCTTCAAGCGCATCGCCGTCTTGGAGTTCGGCGAGCCCGACGAAGACCGTCTGCCGGTGACGGTCACCCTGAAGGGGGTCGAAGGCCCCGCAGCCAAACTGAAGGGAACCGTAAAGGCCAGCCTCGAGTTGCGCGGCAAGCTCGGGGCGACCGACCTCGACTCGGTGGTCCGCCTGCGGGACACCCGGAGGGTCGAGTTCTCCGTCCTCCCCTGACGACGACGCCGCGGACCGAAGAGGGGACGACGCCCCCCGGCTCCCCGCGCCAGAGCCTGCTCGATTCGCCGGGACCCCCCGGCCCGAGCGCGGCGCAGCGACCTTCGAGGGTCCCTCCGGCGCCGAGCGGCGGGGAGCCCCGACGGCGAACCGCTAGGAGCCCAGGGAACCGCCGACAAACCGATCCTCGCCGGGACCGTCCGCCGTCCCCTGCCAGAGCCCGCTGCGGCCAAGGGCTTCTTCGAGGTCGGGGACGAAGCGTTCGGCGTAGCCTCCGCCCCGGAGGGCGGGGACGGCCTGCCGCAGCGCCGCTCGCTCCTCCTCCAGCGCCGTCGGCCGAGCCCGCCACCGACGCAGCAGAGCCGCCGTCGGATGCGCGGCGTCGAGGGGCCCGCGGACGAGATCGCCGACCCACACGCCGTGGGCCGCGGCGCGCAGGCAAAGCTCCACGTAACGCGCCTGCCGGTCGGGAGCGAAGGGCGGGTAGACTTCGGGGGCGCAGCGGAAGACCTCCTCCAGCCCCAGAGGACGCAGCCGGGGGTAGTCGGCCTTGATCGACTCCGCCTCCGGGACTCCGGTCCGGCGCGGAGCAGGGGCGACGAAGACCACCGCGGGCGCCTCGCCCGCCACGCGCACGGGGTGCGGCAGGTAGTGGACCTGCTCCAAAGGGTAGGCTCCCGCCCGCGCCGCCAGCTCGCGGCGGTAGGCCAGCAGGTCCCCGCTCGCCTCGGCGAGTTCGAGAAGGGCCTCCGCCAGCGTGCGCGGTCGAGCCCACGCCACCAAGCGCTCCCAACAGCCCGCGGGGTAGCCTTCGCGCCGCGCCAGGCGAGGCGCGGCGTCGGCCGCCACCGTGAGCACGAGGCCCTGGCAGCGCGGTGCCTCCCCGTCGGGGGCCCGCGCGCCGGCCTCGAGGACGGGCGCGCCCAGGGCAAGGTCCATGGCGAGGCAGCCGCTGCGCTGGGCCGGCTTGGCGAAGGCCCGCCGCGCCTGGAGCCACAGGGGGCGGGCGTCCAAGACCCCGGCCAGGTCCCGGCCCAACCCCTCCGCCGAGGTGAGCGAACCGTATCCGACGATGCGCGCCGGTTCAGTCAACGGACACCCGCGTGACGACGATGCCCTTGGCGAGCAGTTCGCGTCCGGCGGCGTCGCGGAGACCCTGGGGATCGGGGAGGATCTCGCCGGCCAAGCGCGAGACCACGCTGTGGACGTAGTCCTCAGTGGCGAGGCCGGCGTGCCTCCGCAGAGTGCGCCCGAGCACCAGGAGGTCGTCGGGGTCCGCGTTCACTCGGTAGTAGACCGTCGCCGGTCGGCCGTCGGCAAGGGCGACGCGGACCTGCCGCGGCGTCACCGAGAAAACCACCGCGCCCTTGGGAACCCGGCCGACCTCGTCGCCGAAGTAGACGCGCCGCCGCTCGAGGTCGACGGCCACCTGGTCTTCCTCGATGTGCTTCGTGCGTTGGATGCGCCACCCCGTCCACCCGGCGATGACCAGGCAGGGGAACGCGTTCGCGAGGCTGAACAGGCGCAAGGGACCGAAGGAGAAGCCCCCCAGAGAGCGCACCGCGAGGGCCGAGCCGATGAGCCCCACCACGAGGAGACCGAGGTAGAGCAAGGCGGTCGCCACGATGCCCGAAGCGACGTCGGAGTCCCCGCCCGGCAGCAGGCGCAGATGGTGGGTCCAAGAGCGCCGTCCCATGGCGGAGAGCGTAGCGTACCCGAGCCCCGCTCGGCGCCGGGCGGCGCTCGGCACGTCGAGGCTTGGGAGGGGAGGGCAGGGGAAGACGTCCGCGGACCCGGTCGAAGGTCTGCCGGAGTCTGCCGTCAGGTCAACCCGCGGCGCGTCGGATGAGGCGAGCGAGCAAGCGCTCGTAGGCGCTCCGCACGGCGGCGGAGTCCCGGACGCGCGGCGGGAGCTCGAAGTGGAGGGCGCGGCGGGCTTTGGTGGGGCGAAGCGAGCCCTTGCGCTTCGCCTCGCTGGCACGGAAGTGGAAGGGGATCCACCAGCCGCGGTATTCGAAGTGGGGATCGAGCCGGTCGATGGCGAGGGGCACCCGCTGCGAAGCGGGCAGGCTCCGCTGGAGCTCCTCGTAGTGCCGCTTGAGGGCCCGCAGCTCGGTCCGCGTGAAGCCCGTGGTGGCGAGTTCGATGACCTGGACGCGCAGGGAGCGGCCGCCGGCCGGAACGGTTCGCGAGTGGCCGTGGATCTCGACGAGCAGATCGAGCGGCCCGCTGCGGCGCGCGGCGCCTTCCAGGCGCTGCTGGTATTCGTCGTAAACGCGCTGGGCCTCGGCGGTCCACACGGGGTCGCCGAAGCGTCCTCTCCGGTAGGGGCGTTCGGTGGGACGGTTGACGTCGTACCAGTAGCGGAGGGGCACCGAGCGATAGGCCAAGGCCCGTACCCAGCCGTAGCCGAGGCGACCGGCGATGTTGCGGGCCATGTACTCGGTGTTCTGGTCGTACCCTCCGTGGGGCGCGGCGACCACTCGCCCTGGAGCCCCCGACCCTGAGGCCATTTGCAGAACGCTGAGGAGTGCGGTCGCCAGCGTGGGTGCTGCGAGCATGGCGAGACGCTACTTCGTGCGGCCTCGGCGCGTGTCACCGGAGGGTACGCTCTCGGGGAGCGACCTCCCCGCGTCCCGCGCGAACGGCCTCAAGGCCCACCCCCGGACTCGCCGTCGCGCGGGCAGGCCTTGGCGACGAAGGCGCGCAGCGCCGCGCACAGCTTGTTGGCGTTGGCGTCGAGGAGGCTCTCGTGGTCGCCCTCGGGCAAAACGCAGGGGACGGTTCCTGCCCAGAACGCCAGGCGTTCGCCGTTCCGGTCCAGGGGAAGGCGCGCGTCGCCCAGGCCGTGGAGGACGAGCACGGGGAGGTCGAGTTCCTCCAGGGTGGCGCGCACCCGGAAGTCGGCCGAGAGGGCCGCGTCCAGTTCTTCCATGACGTCCTCGCGACGAACGTGGGTCTGCTCCCAGGGAACGCGCTCGGCGACCCAGTCGGCGAGGTCGGCCACTCCGCTCTCGAGGACGAGACCCCGCAGCCGCGGGGAGCGCTCGCCCCGCACGCTCTCGCACGCGAAGACCGAGCCCAGGCCCCGCCCGTAGACGAGGACCTGGGGGACCTCGGCGGGGTCCCTCGCGAGGAGGAACTCGAGGGCGGCGCGGGCGGCGGCTCGGCAGGCCCCGAGGCCTGGGCTCCCACCGCTGCTCGCGAAGCCCGGCCAGTCGAGGAGGAGGACGTTCAGGCCCAGTTCGCGTCCCCAGCGGCTCCAGCGCTCCACGTGATCGGCGATGATCTCGTCGGCGTCGTGAAGGAAGAGGAGCGCGGGCCCAACGCCGCCGACGGCGAGCCAGTAGCCGCCGACGGGGGTCCCGTCGGGAAGGCTGAGGTCCACCGGCCTCCCCGCGTCGGTGACGGGGAGGGTCGCACCGGGCCGAGGCCGGAAGCAGGCCACCCCCAGGGCGGGGTGGTCGTAAAGCGCAGGCTGTTCCACGCGGCGAGGATACCCTCTGCCCCGGGGGAGCCGCGAACGCGCGCGGGGCGGTCACGTCGGGATGACAACCGTCTCGGCACTCCGTGCGCAGGCGAAACGAACCCGGGCGGGGAGGGGCGCCCCGCCCCGCGCCGCCTCCGAAGACCTAGGGAGGAGCGAGCGGTGGCCGCAAGCGCTGCCAGGCCGGCGGTGCCTGCGCGCAAGTCCTGCCCGCCCTGGGCTCGCCGCTCCGCGCGCCGCCGAGGCGGCGGGCAGGCGCCGCCGTCAAGGACCGCAGCTTGCCCCGCGTCGGGCAGCCCAAGGAGGAAGAGGTCATGGCGAGCGCCACCGCGCGGCGACCCTGGACCGTAGGGTCCCTGGTCGTCCACAAGGACGAACCACTCAGCAAGCAAACCATCCGCGTGGTCCTCGGATACCGCCGGGATGGTCGCTGCGTCACCGCCTACGCGGAGCCCGCTCCCTGGCTCGAGCTTCCTTTGCTCGTCGAGTCTCCGGGGAACCTGCGGTCGCTCCCGCGCGTCCCGCTGCCCTCCGCGACCTGCCGTCGAGACTGCGCGCACTGCCCGCTGCTCGCCGGCTGCGCCCACGCGACCGAGAACCGCCCGCCCGCCGGCTGCTTCATGGCCCGCATGCGTCGCCCCTGCGCCTGAACGGCGCGCGGACCAAGGCGGGATGCCGCCGTGGGCTCAGGAGCCTCGTCGCGCGGCGCCGCCCGCTCCACGCAGAGCGCGCGCGAGTCCCGCGTAGCGCTCGACGACCTCCAGGCAGCCCGCCTGGCGGGCGAAATCGAGGACCGCTTCGACCCGGGCCGCGGCGGCGCTCGGCTCGGCCTTGCCGGCGAGGAGGTCGGTGAGGACCGAGGCGATGTCCCGCCGCGCGACGAGGTCGCGGCCTTCGCGGTCGAGGGGGCCCAGGGCGACGACGGAAGCCACGGCTTCCGCGGCGGACTCGGTGTCTCGGGCGCGCAGGCTGGCGAAGGCGCGGTTCACGCCGGCGCGCAGGGCCCCGCGGTCGTCGCCCGCCCGCTCGGCCGCCTCCTGCGCACGCGCGTAGCGCGCCGCCGCGGCCTCGGGACGCCCGAGGTGCAAGAGGGCCTCCGCCAGCACGGACTGCGCCGCCGCTGCGGCGGAGGGACCTTCGGCCGCTTCGAGGGCTTCCTGGGCAACGGCCAGCGCCGGGTCGGGGCGCCCCGCGGCCAGATGGGCCTGGGCCAGCCGCAAGCGCGCCGCGCTTGGCGCGTGCCCCAGCGCCTCGCTCCTCCGCAAGGCCGCCTGGGCGTGCGCGAGGGCGCGGAGGGCTTCGCCGCGGCGCAGGGCCGCGCGCGCAAGTCCCGCCTCCCAGCGGAGGGCGAAGTCGGGGGCTCCCGCGGCGGGGTCGACGAGGCCGCAGGCCAGGTCCTCCTCGAGGCAGCGCAGGACGGCGTCGTCGCCCGCCTCGAGGGCCCGGTCAGCGGCCTCGCGCGCCGCCTCCGGGTCGCGCTCTCCTCGCAGCCAACGGCTCCCCAGGGCAAGCAGCGCGGCGGCGGCGCGCTGGGCGGGCACCACGGGCTCGGACGAAGCGAGCGTGGGGTCCCGCTCCTCGAGGGCCAGCCCGCAGGCGAGCGCCTGGGCAGCGCCGGCGCGCAGGCGGTCGCCGCAGTCGCGGAAGCCTGCCGCTGCCTCCTCGGCCGCCCGCCGCGCGCGCGTGCGGTCGACCGGGGCAAGGGCCACCGCCTGGGCGTAGGAGGCGCGTGCCCGCGCGTGCTCGGCCGGCGAGGCCGCCCGCGCCGCCTCGCTGGCGGCGTAGGCAGGGTGCCCCAGGCCGCGGGACAGGCCGGCCCGCAGCGCGGGGTCCTCGGCGGCCAGGAAGGCGTGGTGGGCGAGGACGGCCTCGCGCTCGCAGAGGGTGGCGAGGAGCCGAGCGTCTTCGGGGCGCAAGAACTTCGCGGCGCGGGCGCGGAAGGCGTCGACGAGCGCGCGCTCCGGGAGGGCGACCCAGCGGAGGAGCGGAGCGGCGGTCGCGGATCGCTGGGCTGGGGCGGGTGGCTCCCGGAGGTTGGCGCCGGGAGCGACGCAGCCGCTGACGAGCGCCGCGAGGAGCGCGAACGGCGCGCGGCGCGGGCGCGCCTTGGCGTTGGAGAGGAGCGAAGGAGGACGGATCATCGAATCGGCTCCGGAGCGCCGAGAAGGTAGTCCTCGACGAGCAGATGGTAGTCGGCCGCGCCGGGCACGGACGAGCGGTCGTAGCGACGCAGGGCCCGGTCGCCGAGGTCGTGGTAGGGATGCAGGGAGAGGGCACGCAGGCGCGCCTCGCTGCGCCGCTGCCCCTCCTCGGGAGTCAAGAGGACGTGCGGAGTGACGAGCAGCAAGAGCTCGCGGTGCTCCTCCGAGCGGACGGTCTCGCCGAACAACCAGCCGATGAGCGGCAGGTCCATGAGGTAGGGGATCCCCTCCTGGCGGTCGACGACGGCCTTGCGCACCAGGCCGCCCACGGCGAGGGTCAGCCCGTCCTTGGCGATGACCGTGCCCTGCAGGTTCGAGGTGCTCACCGTGTCGACCGAGAAGGTCGCCAGCCCTCCCCCCGCGGTGGGGACGGGCAAGCTGGCGCCGCCGGGCACCACGTCGGAGACGTCCTGCAAGATGGTCAGGGTGACCGTGCGATCGGCGTTGATGCTGGGGACGATGCGCAGGGTGGTCCCGATGTCGCGCAGGTCCACCGTCGGAACGATGGTGTTCTGAATGACCCCGTTGGTGGAGGTCGTCTGCAGCTCGAAGTTGCGCACCAAGGGGCGCTCCTCGCCCACGAAGACCCGCGCGACTTCGTCGTTGGCGCAGAGGAGAAGCGGCGTGCTGAGCACACTCAGGCGGTCGTTGCGGTCGAGGAGCTGCAGGCGCGCCCGCACGTGTTCGTTGAGGAACTGGTAGATCAAGGTCCCGCCGCTGAGGGGGAAGTTCCCCGCGCCCGCCACCTGCTCGAGCACCGTCGCCGCCCCGGCCACGAAGGGATTCGTCTCCTTGCCCGTGGGGAGGTTGGGCTGGCCGGGGCCGGTGACGTAGTCCACGTCGAGCACCGAGTGGAAGTCGTCGCCCAGACGGACCTCGAGGATCTTCAGCTCCAAGAGCACCTGGGGCGTCGGGCGGTCCAGCTCCGCCACGAGCGCCGCGATCTGCTCCAGCGCGGCGGTGTCGCTGGTGCGTACGGCGACCAGCTTCTGACGCCGGTTCAAGGTCACCCGGATGCGCGGCGGGGCGCGGGTCACGCCCCGCAGGTCGCCCACGAGCTTGCCGTCCTCCTCGCGCAGCCGGCTGAGGCGCTCGGCGGAGAGGGGCTCTTGGCGGAGCTCGGTCTCCGGCTCGGGGGCGCCGGCCGCGCCGCCCTGGCTCAGGGCGGCCGGCAGGGCCCGCGCGGTCGCGCCGCTCCCCGAGAAGCGGTCCGAGAAGCGCGCGGCCCCCGACCCGCTGAGGGCCCCGGCGGCGGCGCCGCTCCCCAGCCCCGCCGCGCCGACTCCGCCACCGCCGAGGCGCGTGCCCGAGAAGCGGTCGTCGACGCCGTAGGAAAGCTCGACGCGCGGTCCGAACAGGTCCCGGATGGCTTGCCCGACGGCCTCGGGGTTGGGATGGAGGAGGGTGAACACCCGCACGCTGGCCTCGCGCTGGACGGTCAGGTCGCGCTGGAACTCGGCGGCGGTCATGATCCGGACCACCCCCTCCTCCTCGCGGTACCACAGATCGGCGAGCTTGCAGAGCGTCTCCACCGCGACGCGAAAGTCCACGTCGCGGAGCAGGAGGGTCACCTGCCGCCGGCCCGCCTCCTCGGTGGTGACCACGTTGCGCCCCGTCTGGGCCGCGAGCAGCCGCGCCGCGTCGGACACGCGGGCCTCGTCGAGCTGGAGGCGTTCGATGGGCGGGGCGTCCTGGGCCCTCGCGGCCCCCGCGCAGAGCATCAGGGAGAGGATCCAGGCCGCGGCGCCCCGCGCGATGGTTCGGAGCGTCACGCCTACCTCACCACGCGGCGCCGGGAGCCTTGCTGCACCACCAGCTCTCCCGGGCCAATGGAAACCACGCGCAAGGGCCCGGCAGCGCTTTCGAAGAGGTCGCCGGGGCGGACGAGGAGCACCCTCCCCCCCACGTCGAGCAAGGCAGCGGGGGGCCGGCCGCGAACGGCGAGCGTGCCGCGGAGGACGAGCGCGACGCGCTCCGTCGCGGCGGGCACGCCGCCGCCCTCCTCCGGAGGCAGGTCCGAGCCGGCCGCGTCGCGCATGGCGGGGGGCGTGGCGAAGGGATCGCGCGGGCGCTCGGCGGCGGGCGGTGGGCTCGCGTCTTCCTGCGCGAGCAGGGCGACGGGCGAAAGCGCCAGCGCGAAGATCCAGAAGCGGCGGGGGGTCATGGCGAGCTCCTAGCGTGCGAGCTGGAACACGGCGTGGAAGAAGGAGATGTAGACCAGTCCCACGAGCCCGCCGACGACGAGCAACAGGGCGGGTTCCACCAGCGACGCGAGGGTCTTCAGCCGGCGCTGCACGAGGACTTCGTAGTGGGCGGCGAGCTCCTCGAGGACGTCGTCGAGGGCGCCGGTCCGCTCCCCCACGGCGATGACCTGCTCGGCGAGGGGCGTCAGGCCGGGGCCGGCGAGCGCGGCGGAGAGGCTGGCGCCGCGGCGCACGGCCTCGGCCGCTCGCGCGAGGGAACGCGCGACGGATTGGTTGCGAACCGTCGGCCCGAGGGCTTCGAGGGCCTGGAGCATGGGGAGGCCGCTGCGGAGCAACACCGAGAGGGTGCGCCCGAAGTGGGCCAGGGAAGCGGCGCGGAGAACCCCCCCCACCAGGGGTACGCGCAGGGTGGCGCCGTCGAGGAGGAAGCGGCCGCGCCGGGTGCGGTAGGCGCAGAGCAGCGTGACGCAGGCCGCGGCGCAAGCGCCCGTGATCCAGGGGCCGTAGCCGGTGACGACCTCGGAGATGTCGACCAAGAGGGCGGTGGTCCAGGGGAGCTCCACCCCGCGGCCGGCGAGGAAGCGGGCGATGCGGGGAACGACCCGCGCGGTGAGGAACCAGAACACGCCGCCCGATACGAGCAGGACGATGGCCGGGTAGGTGAGGCTCGTCAGCACCTGGAAGCGCAGGGCGGCTCGGCGTTCGATGCTCTCCGCCGCTCGGCGCAGGGCCTCGTCCAGACGACCCGTGGATTCGGCCGTGCGCACCAGATGCGCGAGGAGGGGGGGGAAGAGGCGCTCGCTCGCGAGGGCCTCCGAGAGGGCCTGGCCCCGCACCACCGCGTCGCGCAGGCGGCCCGCGAGCGCGCGCAGGGCGGCGCGCTCGGCGCGCTCGGCGAGGGCGTCGAGCGCGTGGAGCAAGGTGAGGCCGGAGCGGAGCATGAGGGCGAGTTGGGAGAGGAAGAGGACCTTGTCGCCCGAGCGCAGCCAGAGTTCGCCGCCGGAGCGAACGCCGGCAGCGCGCCGCGGGGCAGCCACGGAGGTGAGTTCCACCGGGTGGAGCCCTCGCTTGCGCAGGCGGGTCGCGGCGTCGGCGGGGTCCCTGGCCTCGACCACGCCGCGCCGCTCGCGCCCTGCCGCGTCGAGGGCCAGGTAGCGCACACGCCCCGCACCGGGAATCGGCGGTGGGGCAAGCAGACCCGCTCGCTCCCGCTCAGGCCGTCGCACGCGCTGCCTCCTCGAGAGTGGTCTCGCCGGCGAGCACTTTGGCGCGTCCGTCTTCGCGCAGGGTCCGGTAGCCTCGCTCGCGGGCCAGGCGGACGAGCGCAGGCGCGTCCTCTCCTCGCGCCACGGCCTCGGCGAGCGTGGCGTCGAACCACAGGGCCTCGACGAGGGCCAACCGTCCGCGATAGCCCGTCCCCGAGCACACCGGGCAACCGCGCGGGGCGAAGACCTCGACGTGCCCCTCGCCGCCGAGGAGCGCCAGCGTTTCGACCGGCGCCGGCCGCGCGACGCGGCAGGCGCGGCACAGGCGCCGTACCAGCCGCTGGGCAATGACCGCGCGCAGGGTCGACGCCACGAGGTAGCGCTCGCAGCCCAGGTCGAGCAGTCGGGTCACGGCTCCCGGGGCGTCGTTGGTGTGCAGGGACGAAAGGACGAGGTGCCCCGTCAGCGCCGCCCGCAGGGCCACTGCGGCCGTCTCCGCGTCGCGCACCTCGCCGACCATCACCACGTCCGGGTCGTGGCGGAGCAGGGAGCGCAGGGCGCCGGCGAAGGTCACCTTGCCCGCGCGGCCCACCTGCACCTGGGTCACCCCGTCCAGCGCAAACTCGACGGGGTCCTCGACGGTCATGACGTTGATCTCGCCCGAACCGAGCGCGCGCAGCGCCGCATAGAGGGTCGTCGTCTTGCCGCTGCCCGTGGGGCCGGTGAGGAGCACGAGGCCGTGCGGCCGGGCGAGGACTTCGCGGAAACGTTCGAGGTCCGCTGCGGGGAAGCCGAGGCGTTCGAGGGTCAGCTCGCGGGTCTCGACCCCGAGGAGGCGCAAGGTCGCCCGCTCGCCGCGGAGCGAGGGGATGGTCGCCACGCGCACGTCCACGTCCGTCTCCTCGACGCGGGCCCGAAAGCCGCCGTCCTGCGGCTCGCGCCGCTCGGCGATGTCGAGGCCCGCGAGGACCTTGACCCGGCTCACGAGCTGCGCGGCGTCTTCCGGCGGGAGGGGCGCGCCGTGGTCCTGCAGGCGACCGTCTACGCGCAGACGCACCCGCAGCCCCTCGGCCTGCGGGTCGAGGTGCACGTCGGAAGCACGGCGCAGGTAGGCCTCGCGCAAGAGTGCGTCGAGGGTCCCGACGGCGTCGAAGCCTCCGCCGGTGCGCCGGCCGAGGGTCGCCTCGAGCGCGGCCCGCAGTGCGTCGGGCGCGGCCACCACCGGACGAACGGGGAGCCCGAAGAGCCGCCCCACGCCTTCGAGCGCCGCGCGGTCGTCCGGGTCGGCGGTGGCGACACGGACCGCGCCCTCGGCGACGGACAAGGGGAGGACCTGCTTGCGCTCGAGCAGGCGCGGCGGGACCGCGTCGGGCAGGGAGGGGTCGGGCGCCAGCTCGCCTTCGCCGACGAAGGGGAGCCCGCGCCGCTCGGCGAGGGCGCGGTAGAAGGCGGCCCGGGGAAGACGCAGACGGGAGCTGGCGTAGTCGAGGGCGTCCCGGCGCGCCCGACGCGCGGCGGTGAGGAGCTCCTCGGGCGAGGCGTCCCCGAGGAGCCCGCTGGCGTCGGCCGCTTCGAGGAGCAGGTCGGCGGCGACGGTCACAGGGACACCGTCATCGTGATGCGTAGAGGGAGGGCCCCCGGAGCCGGGGAGGAGTCGCGGTCGACCCGAAGGGAACGCACGACCACCCGCCAAGAGAGCGCCCGCAAGCGGCTGAGGAAGGTCCACAGCCCGCCGAAGCGGCCCCGGAGCACCCAGCGGCGCAGCCGGGACGGGGGCGGAAGGCGGTCGGAGGCACGTCGGGCCAGCGAGGCTCTGCGCCGGACGCCGCCCGTCTCCGCGCGCGGGCCGCCCCCTGAGCGGCGGAGGGGAGCGCGCGCCGGGGGCTCCCCAGCACCGACTCGCTCCTCGACGACTTCCTCGCGCTCGACGACGAGGCCGGCGGCGCGCGCCAGGGCGGAGACCTCGACGGCCAGGGCACCCTTGTCCCGCTCGCTCGCGACGCGCGCCTCATGCTCGGCGAGGCGCGCGCGGACCTGCGCCAGTTCGCGCTCGAGGGCGGCGGCTTCGGCGGACGCGCGGTCCCCCGCCGACGGATCGAGCCGGCGAGCGAGCTCCGCGTTGCGCCGCCGCAGTTCCTCGGCGCGTCGCGCTGCGTCCCGCGCGCGGGCGAGGAGGGGACGGGCGCGCACCAGGGCGTAGTCGAAGGCCAGCGCCGCCAGCAACAGCCCAACCAACAACCCCCAGCGCGTGGAGGGGGAGCGCTCCTGCGCTGGGTCCGAGGCCACGGCGACGGGGTCCTGCGTCCGGCGGGTCACCCCGCGCGCTCCTCGCGCCCGAAGCGGAACACGAAGCCGTAGCCCCAGGCCCCCAGCCGCCCGCGCCGTCGGCGGAGGGTGGGCTCGGCGGGGACGAAGCCGTGCTCGAGGAGGCGATTCGAGAGGTTGCGCAGGAGCTCCTTGGCGGCGAGCTCCGAGAGGGAGAAGCCCTCCACCCGGAGGGTCCCGTCGCCGTCGTCGTGCAGAGCGTCGATGGCGACCTCCGCGGGCAGCGATGCGCTGAGCGCGGCCAGGAGGGCCGGAAGCCACCGCTGCCGCTCCGCAGCGGCCTCGTGGCGGCCGAGGCGGTGCTCGGCCTCCGAGAGCTCTGCGGCCAAGGCGTCGCGACGCGCAGCGGCGGCGCGACCCGCAGCCTGCGCCTCTTCGAGGCGCCGCCGCTGCTCTTCGAGGCGCGCGATGTCGGCCTCGGCCTTCGCTCGCCAGGCGCGACCGCCGAGCTCGCAGAGCCCTCCGAGCGCGCCCAGGAGGAGCACCGCGCACACTGTGCGCGCCCGCCAGCCCGAGAGAAGCGGCGGCCGCGGCGGGCGGGCCGGCAATGCGGGCAGGCGGGCGGCGCCCGGCAACCCCAAGGCGTAGCAGCCCGCCCCCAGGAGGGAGGCGGGGAGTTCGCCCCGGGCGAGCTCGCGGACGCCGAGCGCGGAGAGCACGGCCCGCACGTCTTCGGGAGCCGGTCCCACGCGGACGGCGCTCGCTGGTTCGGCGAGGAGTTCGAGGCAGCGGTCGGCCACGGCCTCGGGCGCGCACGACTCCTGACGGAGCTCCACCACGGCCCCGGCGGCGACCCGGACGAACTGGGCGCGGCGCGCGCCGACTTCCAAGGCCACCCCGTCGTCGGCGAGCAAGGCGGCGCAAGCCCCGGCCGCCGGCAGGACGGCGCGCGGGCGGAACCCCGCGGCGGCGCAGGCAGTGGCCAGCTCGTCTCGGCGCCCGCGCGCCAGCCCGGCGACGTAGCGCGGGGCGCCGGGCCCGCCGGCCGCCTCGGCCGCTCCGCACACGGGCTCGCCTTCGCCGTCGAGGTAGGGCTCGAGCTCCCAGCGGGCGATGCCCAGCAGCCGAGCCGGCTCGTCTTCGGCGCCCGGGGGAAGCTCGATGCAGAGCGCGGCGGCGGCCTCGTCGACGAGAACCACGTCGGCAGAAGCGGCGGGACCGAGTTCGCCGCGCAGCCGGCGCAGGTCCTGGGCGAGGTCGGCCCCGCGGGGAAACCGCGCCCAAGCAAGCGCTCGGGGCGCCTCGTCGGGCGCCGCGGCAGGAGCGAACTGGGCGCCCCACAGCTCGCGCTCGCCGACTTGGATTGCGAGGGCGGCGCGCCGGTGCGGTCGGGAACGACGCAGGCTCACGGGTTCACGCTCCAGGGCATCTCGAAGCGAGGGAGGCTGCTCCTCGGCAGGAGGAGGACCTGCGCGGGGACGCCGCTGCCGAAGGGCGCGCCGGCAGCGGTGACGACGCTCAGGCGGCGCGCCCCCCAGGGAATCTGCTCGCTGGGAAAGGCGAAGTCGAGCGCGCTCCGACCGGGGAGCCCGAGGGGGACGAACACGCCGCCGTCCGTGCTGTCGAGAACGGCCGGCGCGCCGTCCACGGGGTAGTGGAGGCGGAGGCGCAGGGAGACGCCGAGGCCGGCCAGGGTCGCCGCGACGTCGGGGTCGTCGAAGACCACCCGCACCTGCAGCCCGCTCGCGTCGACGAAACCGTCTTCGGGGCGGAGGGTCGTTTCGGGAGCCCCGAGGGTGGCCCCGCCCCGGCTGCGCAGGACGAGCTGGGTGCCGGCGGCGATGGGCGGCGGCGGAGTGAATTCGAGCTGCCAGCCGTGGTTTGGATCGCCGGGGTCGTTTCCGAAGCCGTCGGGGTAGCGGGGGGGGGATCCGGCGCGCTGAGGCGGCAAGGCAAGGTAGGGGCCCCGCCAGCCGAAGCCGAAGGCCGGATCGAAGGCAGCGACCGAAGGGGGCCGCGCGAGGAGCTCGTCGATGGTCGCGGGCAAGCGGCCCACGTCGGCGACGAAACCGCTCGCGCGGGCACGCCCCTCGGGGCGCTCGTCCCCAAGGATGGCCACACGCAGGGCGCTGAGGCGGGCGCGGGTGTCGTCGTAGCGGAGCTGCTCGTCGGCGCCGTCGAGGACGGAGACGGCGGTCGCGGCCACCGCCGCGAGGAGGAAGACGACGATGAGGAGCTCGACGAGCGTGAAGCGACGGATGGGAACGATCACTGCAAGCGCACCTCGATGTCGTCGCCGCTCCCGAGTGCGCCGTCGGGGCCAAGGGAGACGAGGCGGGCGAGGCGCAGGTCGTCGGGCGTCGCGGCGTCGAGAAAGAGGAGGAAGGGGTTGCCCCAAGGGTCGAGGACCACGGGCACCTCGGGAACCGGAGGCCCGGTGAGGTCGTCGCCGGCCGGGACGCTCCGGCTCCCTTCGCGGTGCAGGTAGGGTCCGCGCCAGCCGCGGCGGGCGTCGGGGTTCCAGACGCCGAGGGGCAAGTCGGCAGGGCTCGGGGCGGCCAGCATGCCGGCGAATTCCTGCGGCGGACGGAGGGGGTTTTCGAGGAGCTGCGCCATGTTCGCGGGCGAAGCGAACCACTCGGCGGCGTCGGGGTCGGCGCCGAGCACCACGGCGCCTGGAGTCGGGTCGGAAGTGAGGGCGAAGGGGCCGCGGCGGGGCAGGTGGCCCGTGTCCCGTTGGAAGCGAAGCACCGCGCGCCGGAGCTGCGTCAGCTCGTGAAGCACGAGGTCGCCCCGCGCACGCTCCTCCACCTCCCCCCCGAGCGCGAGGACCACGCCGCCGGCGACGACCGCCACGATGGCGACGACCACGAGCAGTTCGAGCAGGGTGAAGCCCCCCCGCCGCCTTCGACGGCGGAGCGCGCCCGACCGATCGACGGCCGGGCCTCCCACGCGGCGGCGCCGGACGACCGCGTCCCGGCGCACCCCGGCCAAGGTCTCCGCGGCGAAGGCGGCGCCGCGTGGGAGGCTCGAAGAAGAGGGCGCGAGCGAGGAACCTGCGAACTCGCAGGGAGCGAAGGCCACGGCCCAGGCCCTTCCCGGCGAACCGCTAGGACTTCTGCCCGGTGTACTCGGCGAGCTCCTCGTCATACCAATCGCCCTTGGAGTCGAGCACGCCCAGGAAGCGGGCTTCGCTGAAGTAGACGGTGTTGGCCGGATCGGCGTCGGTGCTGCTTCCGAGATGGAAGAGGAGGATGTAGCGGGAGTACTCGTCTTTCTTCACGTTCCCGTAGAAGGGAGCTTCCGAGAGTCCGCCGGCCCGGACGCTGCCGTTGTTGATCATGCTGGCGTTGTTGCCGAGGCCGACGGCGACGACCACGTGGGAGACGGTCTCGTCGAGTCCAGCGATGTCGCGCAGGCGGCTCGACGACGTGGGCGCTGCCCCGCCGAAGTCGGCGATGCCCAGGGCCTCCACCACGGCCACCCGGTCGCCGACAGCGAGGGTGCGGACGATGCCCCGGCCGCGGGTGGTGTTGTCGAAGATCCGGTTGGGGATCGAGCCCGGCGCCGCGTTGCCCGTGTTGCCCGAACCGTCCACCAGGCTGCTGCCCACGTAGCGCAGGCGCGTGATGCCGGCCGCGTTCAGGGCCGCCAGCGCCTGGGCGTTGAGGACGAAGGGACCCAGCTTGCCGCGCAGGTTGGGGGTCAGCGAGACGAGCGGGTTCGAGGTCGTGCTGGTGAAGGTGGCGGTCCGGCTGTCGGTGCCGGTGGTGTCTGCCTCGAGGAGGCCGTCGAGTTCGTCGGGGTAGGCCTTGTTGAGCACCCGGAACGTGCGCACGGCCTTGTCGATGGCCGCGATGTTGAACGTGGCCTGCCCCTGCGCCGACTGGGTCTCCAGCCCGTCGTAGCTGACGAGGAGGCCCCCAGCGACGATGGCCAGGATGGCGACGACCACCAGGAGTTCGAGGAGGGTGAAGCTGCGCTTGCGGGTCATGAGGGGGGTTCCTTTCCGGGGTGGAGCGGGCGCGCTCGCCGCGCCCTCAAACGCTCCTGCGAATCACTCTCACAGATATCGAGTCTTGTTCTCAGTGGCGAACGCCCGTTGTCCTGCTCTTGTCACGGGCAATGCGTCCCGAGCGCGAGATTACAGATTTTGAGAGTCAGTCTCAACCTCAAATCTAGGCGCCCCCTGCCCACGGAGGAAGTGCTTGCCTCCCAGGAGCTTCCGCGGGCTGCCTCGCCCCGTCCCGGCGCGGCCTTTGGATCCCCGCCACCGGCAGACCGCTTCGTCCGCGACGCCTCGAGGGGGTGCGTGCTTCTCGCCAGGGCCAAGGTCGTGTAGCCTGATGCCGCGCGTGGCCGGCCTCCGAGCGCAGCGGACCGGTGCCCATGACTTCCCCCCTCCACCTCGTCACCGGCGCGGCCGGCTTCGTCGGCCGTCGCCTGGCCGCGGCCCTGAGCGCGCGGGGGGCCCGCGTGGTCGCCGTGGACGACCTCGCCGACCCCGCCAAGCGGGGCCGGCTCGAAGGCCTGGGCCTCGTCGACGCCCTGGACCGTCGCGAGCTCGCGGACCGCCTCGCCCACGGTCGCTTCGACCTCCCCCTCGGCGGCGTCTTCCACCAAGGCGCCACCGCCGACACCCTCTCGCGCGACCCCGCGCAGCTGTATCGGAACAACCTCCGCTTCTCCCTTGCGCTCTGCGACCACGCCCTGGCCCGTAGGATTCCTTTCGTCTACGCCTCGAGCGCGGCGGTCTACGGCGCCGCGGGCTCCTTCGCCCGCCGCCCGCGGAGCGAGCGTCCGCTCAACCTCTACGCGCGCACCAAGCTCGCCCTGGACCACGCGGTCCGGCGCCGCTTCCCCTGCGCCACGAGCCCTCTGGTGGGGTTGCGCTACTTCAACGTCTACGGCCCGGGCGAGGACCACAAGGGACGCATGGCGAGCATGGTGCACCGGGCGCACCGCCAGCTCACCGAGACCGGGGTGTTGCGCCTCTTCGCCGGTGGCCACGGCCTCGCCGATGGAGAACAGCGACGGGACTTCGTCCACGTCGACGACGTGGTGGCGGTAAACCTGTTCTTCGCCGAGCGGCCCACGGCGCGCGGGCTCTTCGACGTGGGCAGCGGTCGAAGCCGTTCGTTCAACGAGCTCGCCCGGCTGCTCATCGCGCGCCTTGGCCGAGGACGTGTGGTCTACGTACCGATCCCTACGCAGGTCGCCGGACGCTACCAGACCTTCACGCAAGCAGACCTGCGCGCCCTCCGCCGCGCAGGCTACGCGCGACCCTTCCTGTCCCTCGAAGAGGGGCTGGCGCGTACCTTCGGCCCCCCGGAGGCCACCGGCGCCCAAGCCGTCGCTTGATCCGGACCGCCGAGGGAGGCACACGGGTCCACAGGGCCTCGGCCGCCTGCCCCGCCGCCCGGAGAGGAGGGGTCCGCTCCCCCGACCGGCGCTGGTTCGCCTCCCCGCGCGAGGACCGCCTTGCCCCGTCGCTTCCGCTTCCTACAGGAAGTAGTCCCCGCGGTCGGGGGACGCCTCGAGGGCGTCGAGCTTCTCGGGATGCGCGATGAGCTCCTCGATGAACCAGTTCACGTGGTTGTAGAGGCAGGTGACTTCCTTGCACTCCTCGCGGGCGTCGAATTCCTCGATGAGCCGCAGAGTGCTCTTCTGCGTCTCCCTCAGGGAGTCGGAATCGGCGTAAGCATGCTTCTCGCCGATCTGCGCCTGGGGCACGTGCCGGTAAACGGGGCAGTTGTAGAGGCCGAGGGGGGAGAGCACCTGGCGGAAGAACTGCATGTGGCAGTTCCGCGGCTGGTCGGTGTAGTTGCGGTAGGTCCCGTTCTCGAGGACCTTGAGGTTGGTGCTCTCGATGACGCGGAAGCGCTCGTCGGCGAGCTTCTTCGCCTCGTCCACCCGGCGACGGATCTCCGCCATGATCGGGTCGACGGCGTCGTCGTCGCGGGCCAGCTCGACGATCTCGGCGTTGTTGCGCTCCGCGCGGGTGAGGAAGGGCTTGAAGGAGATGTAGTCGAAGCCGGCGTCCTTGGCGCGGCGGGCGGCGAGCTCGATCTCGGCAATGTTCTCGACGATCTTCGCGTCGTTGGCTTCGCAGTCCTTCCACACGATGATGTAGCTGAAGCCCAGGGTGAAGTTCGGGTTCTTCTCCTTGATGGGCCGCACCTGCTCGCAGATCCAGTCGAGGGTGACCTTCTTCTGCCGCGGCTTGTGCATGCGCACGAAGGTCTCGTTGCTTCCCGAGTCCAGCGAAAGCCGCACCCAATCGTCCTTCTCGAGCACGTCGGCGACCTCGAGGATCTTGTCGAGCCTGCTCCCGTTGGTCACCACACCGATGTTCACGCCGAGTGCCTTGAGGTGGCGCACGACGTCCTCGAAGCCCGGGTAGAGGGTCGGCTCGCCGCCCCCAATGATGATGACCGACTTCAAGCCCCGAGCGGCGAGCTGCGAGAGCGAGTCCTTCAGCTTCTCGTGCTCGTAGCGGATGTTCTTGTTGAGGATGTCGAAGTCGACGCAGTGATCGCAGCGGTAGTTGCAGGCGGTGGTCACGTCGAGATTGATGGACAGCGGCGCCTGGTCGGGGGCGCTCTCCAAGAGTGCATCCAGGGACTGGCCTTCGCCGCGGGCCTTTCGCCAGGCGGCTTGCCAGCGAACGTATTCCTGCAGGCGAGGAAGGATCCCCGGTTGGCGGAGCTTGGCGGCGAAGTCGTGGATGGGAGAGAGCTCGACTTGCTTCTGCTTGCCCGCGGAGGCGAGTTTCTTCATGGAAGACTTCCTGCGGCGACGAGGCGGTGGAGCTGGCACTGGCCCGCGACGATGGCCTCCCGGTCGGGAGGCTCCCCCGCGCGCACCTTTCGAACGAAGCGTTGGACCGAGGCGACCAGGGGATCCTCGAGGGGAACCTCCCGCTCGCCCGCCCGGAATGATAGCCGGTAGGCCGGCAATTCCACGTGGCGGCGGACGGAGCGGCCGTTGATCGCGTAGCCGGCGGGTCGGGGCGGCGCGGGGCTGCGCTCGAGCCGCAGGGAGGCCTCGACGGCGCCCGCTGCGTGCCGGTAGCGCGCACGCAGGGTCTGCCGCTCGCCGTGCCGGTCGGCGCGCACGAGGCGCAACTCCTCGAATTGCCCCGGGCCGACCAAGGCCCAGAGCATGCTCACGAAGTGGGAGCCCGAGTCGACCAGGGCGCGCGTCCCGGCGGCCACCGGACCCAGGAGCATTTCGAAGCGCTCCACCGGACGGCCGGGCCCGTAGGCCTCGGGATGCAGGCGGCGGAAGGCGTCGAGGGTGAAGGGCCACTGGGTGTTCAGCGCGAGATGCCGACCGCGCTCGGCGCAGGCCGCGACCAGGCGCTCGGCGCGTGCAGCGACCTCGGCGGCGCTCCCCTCCGCGAGGCCCGCCTCCCAGAAAAAGGGCTTCTCGCAGAGGACGTGGCATCCTCGCTCGGCGGCGAGGGCCACTTGCTCCTCGTGGGCCTCGGGGGGGCTGCACACCGCGACGAGGTCCACGGCTTCGGCATCGAGGAGTTCGGCGAGGGAGGTGTAGCCGCGGCAGGAGATCCCGTAACGCTCGGCGAGCTGCGCGCGGGCCTCGCCGACGGTCTCGGGACGCGTCCCGACCACGGCCACCACCGCGCAGCCCTGGCGCGCGAGTTCGCGGGCGACGTACTCGCCGGTTCCCTGCCGGCGACGACGGGCGCCCACCACGGCAGCGCGCAAGGGAGTCGAGGGGCGGGGTACGGTCAGGCGGAGGTGCTCGCTGCAGGGGGCCAACGGGCGTCGGCCCTCATCCTAGCAGCCCGGCCCCGGAGTCCCGACGCCCCCGCGACCTCTCGGGTGCGGAGGCCGGCCTGCGCCCGCCGCGCCCCCCTCACGGACGGCGGAGGAAGACCTGCACCCAGTAGGGACCGCTGGGGTTCACCCCATCGTGCTCGACGCCAACGCCCACGTGGGTCCAGTTCGGGTTCAGCATGTTCGCGTCGTGGCCGGGGGAGTTCTGCCAGGCGGTCATCACGTCGGTGGGCGTCTGCTGCCCGCGGGCGATGTTCTCGCCCCAGCCCGAGTAGCCCGAGGCGCCCAAGAGGGAGAGGCGGTCGCCCGGATCCCAGTTCTCGGGGGCGGGGGTCTGGTGGGAGAAGTAGTCGCGGCCCTGCATGTCTTCGGCGTGGGCCTTGGCCGCGCGGGTGGCCTCGGCGTCGAGGGTGAGGGCGTTCAGGCCGTTGGCGACGCGGTAGGCGTTGAGCTGGGTGAGGACGTCGTTGGCGTCGGTGGACTCGGCCGCGGTGTGGGTCTTGAGTGGTTGCCCGAAGGCGTCGCCCACGTACCAAAATCGCGAGCCCAGCGTCGGGTCCGTGTCGCCGCCGGACGTGCTCCCCGTCGCCGGCGGCACGCCGCCGCCGCTGCTGCTGCCGCCGCACCCCCAACCGCCGCAGGCGAGGGCGAGGGCGAGGAGCCAAGCCAAGGAAGTGGGGATTCGGTGCATGGGATCCGCCTCTCGCTGCGCGCTCCCCTGGAATAGCTCTTCGCGCCGCCCCGCGCATCCCCCGGGAAGTCTGCACGAAACCTCGGCGACCGCTTCGCCAAAGGAAGGGTGCCTGGGGAGCGCGGAGGTGAGGAGTGGACGCAGCGCTGCGGTTTGGGTTCGGCTTCGTGGTCGGGGTCTTCTTGCTCAAGGCTTCGATCCGACTGGCCGACGGCTACAACCAGAAGAACACCTGGGGGGCCGCCTGCGGGTGGATGGCCCTGTTCTCGCTCCTGGGCTTCGTTCCCTACCTCCCCTTCCTGGTCCTCGGCCTGGTGGTCTACGTGATGGTCCTCAACCGCTACTACGAGATCGGTCCCCTGCGCATGGTTGGCGTCCTCGCGGCGCAGGTCGTGCTGACGGTCGGCCTCGGCTGGGCGCTGCAGGCCACGGGCCTCGCCGAGCGCTTCTCCTGAATTCGGCGGACCGTCGAAGCGGCGGCTCTCAGCGAGGCGCGGCGTCGAGCCGCTCCCGCAGCTGCAAAGCGGCCGGGTGGTCGGGATGCGCCCGCAGAACGCGCTCGACCAGCCGGCGCGCCTCCTCCCTGCGGCCGAACTTGGCGTGCGCCTGGGCAAGGACCACCGCGTAGTCGGGGTGCGCCCCCTCGGCCTCGGCGAGGGACTCGAGCAGGTCGAAGAGTTCGCCGCTGCGGCCGAGGGGAACGAGCGCGTCGCCGAGGAGGACGAGGACCTCGGGGTAGGGGGAACGGGCTGCCTGCCGACAGAACTCGACGTAGTCCAGGCCTGCCCGGGCCGCCGCCTCGTAGGCCTTCTCGGCAAGGAAGCAGCGGATCAGGCCTTCCCGCGCGTTCGCCTGGAAGGGGGAGCGCGCGACCACCTCGCCGAGCAGGCGGCACGCGCTTGCGAGGCGCCGGCGGCGAAACTCCAAGGCGCCCAGGCAGGTCAGCGCCTCGATGTCCTCGGGTTCGATCGTCGTCGCCTCGGCGAGGAGCCGTCGCGCCTCTTCGAGCCGCCCTCGGTCGAGGGCCACGGCCGAGAGGGCGACCCGAGCGACCACCGACGAGCGGTCCCGCGCCAAGGCGCGCCGAGCGTAGGACTCGGAGAGGTCGAGGTCCCGCAGAGCCTGGCCGAAGGCGTAGGCCCGGGCGAGCCAGGCCAGCGCGTCGGGGTCCTCGGCGTGGGCCTCCGCGTAGGCGACGAGCTCGGGGGCGAGCTCCTGCGCGGGTCTTCGAAAGAAGGTCAGGCCCAGCTCGAGCTCGGTGCGCCAGGGAAGCTCCGCCCGCCGGTCGCGCGCGCGCAAGGTCGCGAGGAGCTCGCGAGCGGCCTCGACTTCGCCGCAGGCCGCGAGGACCCGTGCCCGGAAGCAGAGGGCGGCCGGATCTCCCGGCCGCGCGGCCAGGCGGCTCGCGATCCAGTCTTCCGCGGCCGCACGTTGCCGCCCCTCGATGGCCAGCCGCGCGAAGGTCCGCTCCAGCCGCCGCCAGCCTGGGCTCCCCTCGGGGACGCGAGCAAGGCCCTCGCGCAGAACGCGCAGGCAGCCAGGGAAGTCGTGGTCCCCCAGCGCGCGGTAGGCCCGCAGCTCGTAGGGGCGCGGGTCGGCCGGCGCCACCTGCACGAGGCGGGCGAGCGCGTCACGGGCCGGCGCCTCTTCGCCAAGCCGGCGGTGGAGCTGCGCGAGGTCGAAGAGGAGGTCGGCGTCGTCGGGGCATCCCGCAAGGGCCCGCAGGAGATCGTCGAGGGCCGCGTGCCGCTCTCCGCGGGCGCAGCGCAGCCGCGCCCGCAGGCGCAGGGCGGTGGGCTCTCCGGGGTCGATGGCCAGGGCACGATCGATGGCCTCGGGGACCGCTTCCCGCCCCGCCGCCGAGCGCGCGAAGGCGAGCGCCACCCAGGCGGTCGCCGACGACCCGTCCTCGGCGACCGCCCGCTCGCAGAAGCGTTCGGCCTCCTCCAAGTCTCCCGCTGAGAGTGCGGCGCGTCCCGCAAGCAGCAGCGCGGCGGGAAGCAGGGGGTCGCGGTCGAGGGCGCGGCGCGCGGCGGCGTACGCCCTCGCGCCGTCGCCGTCGCGCTCGAGGGCGAGGAGGGCCTCCCCGAGCTCCGCCCACGGCTCCGCGCCAGGGGCCTCGCGCCGCGCGAGGAGGACCGAGATCCCCTCGTCCTTGCGCCCGCTGCGCAGGAGGAGACGCGCGAGCCGGAAGGCCGCCTCGGCTGGGTCCCCTTCGGCTTCGGCACGCTCAAGGGCCTCGCGGTAGTCCCGGGCAGCGTCCTCGGCCCGGGCGAGGCGTTCGCGCAGCCGCGCGCGCAGCAGCCATGCAGCCGCGTCGCGACGCCCTCCGGGCGCCGCCAGCGCCTTGGTGGCGAGGACTTCGGCCTCTTCGAGGGCGGGTCGCACCGCCGCCGCGTCGGGGGCGGTGCGCGCCCGGGCGAAGGCTCGCTCCGCGCGGTCTCGCAGTTCGGCCAGCGAAGGCGCCGCGGAGGGGGGCGGCCGTTCCCCGCGCGGCGGTCGCGCAGGGTGGGTG
>RFHU01000096.1 GCA_003695705.1 Planctomycetota bacterium | reverse complement strand
CGCACCAGGCGCGCGGCCAGGCCCGCGCGCGGCAGCTCGGGGGCTCGGTAGCCGAGCGCGCGCAGGGCGTCGAGGGCCGCGAGGGCGTCGGCCGGGCGCACGAGCAGGTCGAGGTCCCCGTAGGGGCGCAGGCCTCCCCCGTAGAGACGCGCCGCGAGGACGGGCCCCTTGAGCACGAGGGCGGCCACGCCGGCCCGGTCGAGGGCCGCGCACGCAGCGCGCGCTTGCCGCAGCGCGAGGGCCTGCAGCGCAGCGCAGCGGCGCCGGTGGTCCCGCAGGCGCTCGAGCGCGTCGCTCCAGCGGGGCGCGGACGCGACGCGCTCGAGGAGCGACGCGGCGAGCGGACCCACCCCCTGCCCGCAGACGAACTCCGCGAAGTCCTCGGGGGAGAGGGTGGGGGACGCGGCGCGCGCCCGCGCCTCTTCTAGGTCCGCGGCGCTCGGCCCAGCGTGCAGACAGAGGGCGGCGAGGGCGTGCGCCTCCGCTTCGCTCTTGCCGCCCTTTCCGCCCACCGCACCTCCCGCCTCGGCTTCAGCCTACCAGCGCCGTGCGGGTGCGTTTTCCCCGCGGACGTGGTATCAGGGCGGAGCTCAGAACCATTCCGAAGACGAGAGGAGACCTCTCATGACCCGCAGCTTCCCCCTCTTCCTGGCCCTCTTCCTCTGCGCCGGCCTGCTCCTCGCCGCCCCCCTCGGCTGCGCGTCCAAGCAGGCCGCAGGCGACGACGCCGCCGCGCCCGCCTGCGTGTGCGAGAAGGGCAAGCAGGGCGAAAACGTCTGGTGCGAGTCCTGCAAGGTGGGCTACGTCGACGGCAAGAAGGTGAAGTGCCAAGACTGCTACAAGGCGAAGACCGGACAGGGCCCTGCCTGCACCAAGTGCAAGCAGTCCTGAACTCCTTCGGACGACGCCCTGCTCGGCCCCCGCGCCGGCACCTGCCGCCCGGGGGTCGAGCGAGTTCGTCCGACTCCCCTTTGGTTCCCCCGCACGCCGAGGCTCCGCGGGCCTCGGAGCCCGCCCGAACCGCGCCCCGAGGCCCGCGGCCTCAGCGTCGGAACACGCGCTCCCCAGGCCGCAGGTAGCCCAAGCGACCGCGGATGGAGCGTTCGACGGCCCAGGGATCGCTGCGCAGGGCCTCGGTCTCGGTGCGGAGGGAGGCGATCCGACCGCGCAACTCGGCGACCTCCGCCGCCAGCGCGTCGTGGCGCGTTCGGAGTTCGCGGGTGCGAAGCTGCGAGGGCAAGAGCACGAGCGCGAAGTAGGTCACCCCGGCGGCGGCGAGGAGTCCGGCGATGGCCCCCGCCTCGCGCAGGGCGGCCCGGCGGCGCTGCCGTCGGGCGTGGTCGCTGCTGCGAGGCGGGGAAGCCTTCACGAGGCCTGCCCCCTGCGCCCCCACGCGGCCTTGCCCGCGTAGCGGGCGGCCTCGCCCAGCTCCTCCTCGATGCGGAGCAACTCGTTGTACTTGGCCACGCGGTCCGTGCGCGAGAGGGAGCCGGTCTTGATCTGCCCCACCCCCGTCGCCACGGCGAGGTGGGCAATGGTCGTGTCCTCGGTCTCGCCCGAACGATGGGAAACCACCGAGGTGTAGGCGTTCTGCTTGGCGAGCTCGATGGCGTCGAGGGTCTCGGTGAGGGTGCCGATCTGGTTGACCTTGATGAGGATCGAGTTGGCGACGCCTTCGTCGATCCCGCGCTGCAGGCGCTCGACGTTGGTCACGAACAAGTCGTCGCCCACGAGCTGCACCCGGTCGCCCAGCGCGCGGGTGTGTTCCACCCAGCCCGCCCAGTCGTCCTCGCCGAGTCCGTCTTCGATGGAGCAGATCGGGTAGCGCTCGCACCAGCGCGCGTAGGTCTGGGTCAGCTCTCCAGCGCCGATGATCCCCTCGGCGCCGAAGCTGCGCCCGCGGTAGCCGTCGCCCTCGCGGAACTCCGAAGCGGCCACGTCGAGGGCGAGGGCGATGTCCTCGCCCGGGCGCCGCCCCCCCGCTTCGATGGCCGCGAGAAGCAGGTCGAAGACTTCCTCGCAGGAGTCGATGGACGGTGCGAAGCCCCCCTCGTCGCCGACGTTGGTGGCGAGCCCGCGCTGCTTGAGCAGCTTCTTGAGGTGGTGGAAGGTCTCGCTCCCCCAGCGCAGCGCCTCGTGGAAACTGGAAGCGCCCCAGGGAACGATCATGAACTCTTGCACGTCGAGGGCGTTGTCGGCGTGGCTCCCTCCGTTGAGGACGTTCATGAGGGGCACGGGCAGGACGCAGGCGCGGGCCCCGCCGAGGTAGCGGTAGAGGGGCTGCCCCGTGGCCTCGGCGGCGGCGCGGGCGACAGCAAGGCTCACCCCGAGGATCGCGTTGGCGCCTAGACTCGATTTGTTGGGCGTTCCGTCGAGCTCGCACAGGCGCGCGTCGAGTTCGACCTGCGCGAGGGCGTCGAGGCCGAGCACCGCGGGCTGAATGCGCTCGTTCACGTTGCGAACGGCCTGCTCGACCCCCTTGCCGTGCCAGTCCTCTCCGCCGTCGCGCAGCTCGAGGGCCTCGTGGGCGCCGGTGCTCGCCCCCGAAGGCACGATGGCCCGGCCTTGGCTTCCGTCCTCGAGGACCGCATCGACTTCGACGGTGGGGTTGCCGCGGGAGTCCAGGACCCAGCGGGCGTGGAGGTCTTCGATCTCGAGCTTGGGGTTCATGGGGCGGCCCTCCGGAGTGGGCCGGATTCTACGGCGCCCGAGGGAGCCGCACTCCACTCTTCGGCGAACTCCCCCGCGAGCTTGAGCTAAGTCCCTTCGCGCCCTGCGGGGAGCGGCGCCGCCGCGTCCCGCGAGCGCCCGGGGACGAGCGGCGTAGGTCGTTGCTACACAAAGGCTTGACGGTCTCCTGCGCGAGCCTTAGCATGCGCCCTTTCCCGCGTCGGCGGCCAGAGCGCCGCGCGCCCCGGCGCGGGAACCCCGTCCCCCCTT
>RFHU01000095.1 GCA_003695705.1 Planctomycetota bacterium | reverse complement strand
GTGGGCGTCGTGGGCGTGGTGGGCGTCGTGGGCGTCGCGCTCGCGGCCGGGAGGAGCGTCTTGTCGAAGTGCCCGCCGTCTTGAATCCAGCGGAGAGCGGTCGCGTATTCCGCAGAGCCGGTCGCCCAAGGAGCTCCGCCGGCGTGTCCCACCGCCCCGCTGGCCTTGGTCAGCAGCGGCGAGGCGTCGGGCTGGGCGAGGTCGACTTGCCCGAGCACGGCCTGGTGGTCTGCAGCGTCGTCGCTCAGTCCGCTGGAGAGGCGAAAGCCCGTCTGCATGCTCGCGTGGCAGCCGACGCAGCCGGCGAGCAGCGGCTTGAGGTCGCTCAGGTAGTCGAGGGGCAGTGGCGCCGTGCCGCCGGTTGCGGCCGCGGCTCCCGTGACGCTCGCCGCGTAGAGTTCGACGCCCGCAGGGCCGCTGACGCCCGCGTAGAGGGTCTGGGCGTCGGGGGCGTGGAGCGCCGTGACGGCGCCGGGGAAGGGGGTTCCGCTGGCTTGCCAGCCCGACCCCGAGTTGGTGAGGAGCTGACCGCTCTCGGAGCCGGCGAAGGCCGTCCCCCCGATCGCGGCCAAGCAGAGAAAGGCGTCGCCTGCGACCACGAGCTCCTGGCGGAAGGCCGCGCCGTCGTAGCCGACGAGCTGGCTCTGCAGCACGTTGCCCGCGGAGTCGGTGCTGACGGTGGCGACGAGCAGCTTCCCTGGCGTGGAGCAGAGGGCCGTCACTACTTGCTTTGCGCCCATGGGGGCGGAAGGCAGCAGTTCGGGCCGGAGGCTGCCCGGGCGGCCGTGGACGAGGACCGCGTCGCCGGAGGCGGCGTCGGGGGCGAGGGCGATCCACAGCTCCCCGGCGTGGCTCACCCCGGCCGTCGGAACGCCCAGCGGGAACGAACCGGCTACGGGCTGCCACGGGCCTCCCGGGGGACGTTCGAAGTGGACGGTCGGCAGGCCGTGCCCGCCGCGGATTGCATGGAGCGTGTCGCCTTCGGCGAAGAGGACCGAGACGTCCTCGGTGCCATCCAGCGACAGAGTCCAGCCGCTCGGGCCTCGTTCGTAAACGTCGGCGGCGTCTGGAGTGCTGGGCTGCGAAGTCGCAGCGAACAGAGCTCCGTCGGCCCAGACGAGGGCCTTGACCTCGGCGCCGAAGCTGCCCTCGGCGGTGGCAGCGCCGGCGGCGTCCACTCGGAGCAGTTCGGCGCTGGGGGGGTGCGCGACGACCACGTCGCCGCCGCCGTCGCGGACCACGGCCGTCGCGCGGTCGCCCGGCGCGCTGCTCACCGGCAGGGGCGCCCCCCAGGCCAAGGCGACGCCGCTCGCCGTCGCCGGGGCGGTGGCGCTGCCCGTCGCCGCCCCGCCGCCCGAGCTGTCGCGGCATCCCGCCACACCGAGCGAGGTGGCGATCGCGCAGAGAGCGCAGAGAGGAGCGAGGGTGGGAGGTCGCTGGATCATGCTTCGGCTCCGCGGGCTTGGGTTCGCCCTCCCCCTTCGCAAGTCGCAGGCCCGACGCAATCCCTTGCAGGAGCAGTTCTGGCCGCGGACCACGGACGCAGGCCGTCCGGATGGGACGCCCTTCGGAGGGCTCGGCGCGGGGATCCGTCCGCGGGGGGAGGGGCGTCTCCTCGGGGGCAGGAGCGAGAACGCGCGGCCCTCCGGAGGGGCGAAGGGGTGCGCGCCCCCCGGGTACGCGCTGCGTGCTCGCGCCGGCGGCTCGCGGGTGCGAAGATCCGCCCGTGCCCGACCCTGAGCGCGAGCGGACTTGGTTGCGGCGGCTAAGGGACCTCTCTCGTGACCTCGCTCGAGAGCGGGACCTCAGGGCCTTGCTCCCCCGCATCGTCGACGCCGCCATCGAGTTGACCCGCGCCGAGCGCGGCTTCCTCGTGCGGGTTCGGGGAAGGAGCCGCTCGGGCCGCCCGAAGCTCCAGGTCGCCGCCGCGCGAGGGTTCTCTCGCGAGACCCTCCAGGGCGGACTGAGCAAGGTCTCGCGCACCGTCGTCGAGACCGTCCTCGAGCGGGGCGAAGGCCTGCTTACCTCGCGCGAGGAAGACGCCTTCGTGCGCAACCTCACCAGCGTGCAGCGGAGGAACGTCCTCGCCATCCTCTGCGTTCCCTTGTTGCTGCGAAGGGAGGTCGCGGGGGTTCTCTACCTCGACCACCGCTTTCAACCCGAGGCCTTCGCCGAAGGCGACGTCCCCATCGTCGAGGCCTTCGCCGAGCAAGCGGCTTTGGCCATCGAGACCGCGGAGCTGGCGGGAGAGATCGGCGCACTCCGCGAACAGCTCGGGCGAGCTGCCAGCGAGGTGGAGGCCCTGCGGGTGACGCAGGAGGTCCCCGGCGGGGAGGTCTGCGAGTTGCCGGATCCCGAGCACTTGCCGCGCCAGGGAAGACTCTTCGGAGGCTCGCCGGCCCTCCGCGCGCTCTGGGTCGAAGTCGAGCGCGCGGCGCGTTCGACGGCGCCGGTGGCGATCTGGGGAGAAACGGGCGTCGGCAAGGAGCTCGTCGCTCGAGAGTTGCACCGCCTCGGGAGCGCTCCCGAAGCGCCCTTCGTTGCGGAGAATTGCGCAGCCGTCGCCGAGGGCGTCCTCGAGAGCGAACTCTTCGGACACGTCCGCGGCGCCTACACCGGCGCTCAGAGGTCTCGAGACGGCCTGTTCGTGCGCGCGGGCGACGGGACGGTCTTCCTCGACGAGATCGCGGACACCAGCCCGAAGATGCAGGCGAAGCTGCTGCGGGTTCTTCAGGAAGGAAGGGTGCGGCCGGTGGGGGGGTCGCGCACCGTTCCGTTCTCTGCGCGCGTCGTCGTCGCCTCCCACCGCAACCTCGCCGAGGAGGTTCGCGCCGGCCGCTTCCGCGAAGACCTCTACTACCGCCTCGACGTGTTGCGGCTCGTCGTTCCGCCGCTCCGCGAGCGCCGCGAGGACGTCCCCGTCCTGCTCAGCCACTTCTTCGCGGGCGAGGGGATCCGCCCGCGCTTCGACCGCAAGGCGATCGAACTCCTCCTCGCCTACGCGTGGCCCGGGAACGTGCGCGAGCTCGAGAACGAGGCCCGCAGGCTCGCGACGCTCGACGCGCCGCTCATCGAGGCTCGGCATCTCTCGCCCGAAGTGCGCGGCGTCCGCTCCGACCCTGCGGGGCGCGTCGAGGAGGCCAAGACCCTGCCCGAAGTGGAGCGTCGCATGATCGAAGACGCCTTGCGGCGGTTCCAGAACAACAAGACCCGCGCGGCCAAGTCGCTCGGCATCCCCAAGACGACCTTCTACCGCCTCCTGGACCGTCACGGCCTGCGTTGAGGACACCTGCGCGGGTCGCCGACCGGCTCCCGACGGAGATTCGCCCTTCCGGCTCCGAGGCGACGGGACGCAAGCGAGCTTCAAGCGCACCCTTGACCGTTCCTGTACATCGAGGCGTCCGTTTTGGGCGGTTTCCGTGCACGGCTCGGCAGGTACGCGCTTCGCGGACGGGACGCACGCTTCGAGAACCCAGGGGGCGTTTCATGGACCGGCCTTCGACACGGTGGACTTCGCTCGTTGCGGTGGCGGCGCTCGCGGCCGCAGGGCCTGCGGTCGCGCAGGACGACCTGCCCTACTACCAGTCCCAGCGGGTGGTGGTCGTACTGCGCGCCCACGAGGACCTGCGTGTTCGGACCTGGGACGGCCAAGAGGTCTCCTACCTGGACCGAGGCTGGTATCGCTTCGACGCGCGCCTGCGCAGCCTCGAGGTCCTGACCCAGCAGAAATTCGCCGCCGGAGAAGGCCCCTTCGTGGACTACGCAGCGAGCCTGCGCGGTCGCTTGCGGCCGCTGTTCGGCGGCGGGGGCGAGCGAGCGGCGACGGTGAGCCTGCGCCTCTTGGGGGCGAACTTCGCGCGCGAGAACGTGGTCGACCGGGCCGAAGTGGAGCTGAGTTTCGTCGTGCCGCTGGGCAGCCAATCCTCCACCCAGGCGCGCTACCGGGGCACGGCCGAGCGCGGCGGTTCTTACGTGAGCGGACCGTTGAGCCCGGTCTACGGCGCCCAGCGAGGGAGGGTCGAGGTGCTGCACGTCAAGCTGGCCCTCGACGACTCTCGCTTGCCCTTGAAGCGTCCTCTCGCGGACTTCCCCGAGGTCCTCGTCGTGCGGGCGACCAACGTTCCGCGGGTGGACGTCGACAGCGGACGGAGCATCGAGGCAGGGCCCTACGAGTTCGAGTTGCGGCGCGTGGAGCAGACCCCCGAGGGACTCGTGCGCTACGCGACGACCGCGCGCTTCGACATGGTGGACGAGTGGGACTACTACGGGCACTACCGCTCCGGCCCCAACGACGGTGCGCTCGTCGTCCGCTGGGACGGCAGCGTGTGGCTGGAACTGGGGTGGGGGCTCGCGGGCCGATACCACGGTTGGAGCTATACCCTGCACGCCTCGCTGAGCCAGGCGGAGCTCGCCGCCCTGCGCGGCGGCGGGAGCGCGACGGTCGGCGGGCGAACCCGCTTCGACTACGCCAGCGAAGAGGAGGTCGTGGGTTTCGAGACCTCGGCGACCTTCGAACTGCACGGCGGGTCCTTTCCCCCCGCCCCGCAGGAGCTCCTCGGGCGTGTGGAGCGAGACGGCGGCGACTTGGTCTTGAGAACGCCCCCGCGCTACCTGCTGGAGGGTCCCCTCGCAGCGGCGCTCGCCGCGCTGGAAGGGGAGACCGTGCGCGTGGTCGGCGTGGTGGACGGGAGCGGCGCTCCGCGCCTACGGGTCCACTCCTTCTTCACCCGCCTGCGGCGCGACGCGCGCGGGCTCGGCGGGGGCCACCGAGTGAAGCTTCCCGCCGGCGCCGAGGTGGAGGTGCTCCGCGTCTGGAGCCGCTACGCGCGGGTCCGCGCCCAGGTGGGCGGGGCCCCCCGCGAAGTGACCGTGGTCCTGCGCGCGGTGCTCCCCGCGGGCTCCGCGGGCGGCCTGGTGGGGGGACTCTCCGCTCCCTGAGGTGGTGCGGCCCGGCGCGGGCGCTGCCGATACCCCCTGCAGGACTCGAACCTGCGACCTCAAGTTTAGGAAACTCGCGCTCTATCCAACTGAGCTAAGGGGGCTCGCGCCCAAGGGTATCACGCGTCCGGGGCGGGTCCAGCGCGGCGCCCGACCCGGCCCGCCCGGACTCTCCCCAAGGGAGCGCGGAGCCTGGGCTCAGCGATCGCCCGGCCACAGCTCGCTGAGGTCGCGGCTCCAAAGGGTCTTTCCCCGGGCGTCGCGCAGCTCCACGAGCAGCGACTTGCTGGCGGCGTCGGCCTCGATCCAGCCGAAGTTCGGCCCGCGGCCGTAGATGAACACGCGGTCCGGGTTGGGCACCCGCTCGCCGTCGGGCCAGGAGCGGTTGGCGAGGGGAGAGCTGGTGATCTCCCAGAGCGGTTGCCCGCCCGGACGAGCCGGCCAGCGGATCACCTCGGCCAGATGCCGGTCGCCGCTGACGAACAGCACCCCACGGACCCCCGCCTCGGTAAGGCCGGCGACCAGGCGCTCGCGCTCGTGACTCGCCATAGCGAAGCTCTCGAAGCGGTGGTAGCGGGCGAGGAATTGCGACGCCGTGGCCACCACCTTGATGGGGGCGACACTCTCCCGCAGACCCTCGAGAAGCCAGCGGAGCTGCCGCTCGCCGAGGATGACCTTCTCGGGACCGTCGGGCTTGCGGTTCGGGTCGCGGAACCAGCGGTCGTCGAGAAGGAAGACCTCCACCGGACCGAGGACGGCGCGGGTGTAGATCCCCTCGCCATCTTCCCCTGCCGAGGGGTTGGGCCAGTAGGCGACGAAGGCCTCGCGAGAGACGCGACGGAGAGGGAAGGTGCGGTCGCTGTTGTTGGGGCCGTAGTCGTGGTCGTCCCACTGGGCGAGGTTCGCGCAACCGGCGAACAGCGCACGCAGCGAGGGGAGGGCGCGCACCTTGCGGTAGCGCTTCCAGAGTCCCTTGGCTTCGCGGAGGTCGCGGTTGGAGAAGTAGAGGTTGTCGCCCAGCCAGAGGAAGGCGTCCGGCTTGGCGGCGACGATGGCCTCGAACACCGGCTGTTCGGGGGAGACGCTGGGCTTGAGGCACGAGCCGAAGGCGATCCGGACGGCGCCGCTCCCGGGCGAAGGGAGGGTCCTGAGGGTCCACGGCCCGCCCTCCACGACTTCCTCGCCCACCAGGAGGTCGTAGCGCCAACGACCGTTCGGCTGGAGCCCGTCGACGGTCAGCACCGCGATGAACGCGCGCTCGGGGTCGAAGGCCACGGGCCCCACCGTCCGCGTCGTTCCGTCCCCTGAGCGCAGGCGCAGGCGAACCTCGCCCGGGCCCGTGCCCTGAACCCACACCCGCGCGCTGCGGTCGGTGGTGTGTCCCTGCAAAGGGCCGCTGCGCAGCTCGGCCGCGCGGGCCGCGCTCGCGACCAAGAAGGCGACGGCAAGGACGACGGTCGTGGGGATCGGGCGGCGCATGGAATCCTCCGGGCGAGCGGATCTTCGCACGCCACGTCCGGGCGCGGATGGTTCGGTGGAGCCGCGGCTGCGCCGAGCGTTCGCTGTGCGTTGCCCGGGGGCGTTGCTAGACTCGCAGGGGGGGAGGTCGCGAAGGAGCACCTTTTGCCGAACCATCTCAACGCGATCTGCTTCGGCGGCGGCGGGCTCGTGGGCACTTCCAAGGCGCTGGGGCACACCGTGGGCCTCGACCAGGTCGTGCGACGCCACGACGAACGCCAGGAGCTGAAGCGCTCCTTCTTCGACTACATGGCCGCCGCCGGCGTCCCCCTGCGGGAACTCGAGGGGCGCATCGACGAGGTCTTCGAGCTCATTCCCCCCGAGACGCGCAACGGGCGCACCGACCACGTGTCGCGCTACTTCAAGGTGTGCATGGGCATCTCCGGGGGCTCGCTGCTGGCCTCGGCCGTGGCTTCGGGCATGCCGCTGGTGGAGCTCATTCGGGAGTGCCTCACCTTCCCCGTGACCTACTACTTCATGCCCGACTTCAAGGAATACGTGCGTGGGCTCAAGCACATGCCCCTGGTCCCGTTTCGCCTCGCAAAGCTCCTCGCCCAGGATCTACGCCGCGGGTCGGAGACCTTCAGCCCGAGCACGCTCCGGCGAGGCCGACGCTCGCTGCCGCTGATCCACCGTTACTTCCGCCTTGGCTGCGAGCTGCTCACGGCCTTCCACGACATCCTTCCCCGCGGCCTCTTCGACGGAGCGGGGATCTCCCGCTACGTCGAGGAAATGAGCGCGCGCTACGGCTTCCCCGACAGCTTCCAGGCCGTGCGCGATGCGGGGAAATACCTGTTCATCATCGCTGAGCGCTTCAACGCCGCCCAGGCGCTCTCGTCGCCGAGCGACCCCAGCACGACCATCTACTTCGGCATGCCGCCCTACGACCGGATCCCGGTAAGCCACGCGATCCGGGCGTCGTGCTCGATCCCCGGGATCACCACCCCCTACACCTTCCGCGACCACGCACGCGACGGGAAGGTCTACGACCTCGTCGACGGCGCCATCGGGAAGACCATCGGCAGACGGCGCATCCTCGCCGAGCTCCCCATCGACGTGGTGGTGACCGTCAACCCGATCGTCCCCTACACCGGGAGCCTGACCACGGTCCTCGACAACCTCGAGCAGCTCTACCGGAAGCTGATCTACTCGCGCCTCAAGGCGGTCGAGGCCTACCTCGACGACGACATCCGCGAACGGACGATCCACCTCGAGTCGAAGCCGGAGGACTTCTTCTACAACATGCTCCGGGTGGACAAGATGAAAGAGGGTCTCTTCGAGGGCTACTACCAGACCCTGAAGTACTGCGCGGAGAACTACGTGCTCATCAACGACCGCCTGCGCCGCGGCGGCCTGTGCCTGATCCCGCGCACCGAGATCTTCCGCTTGGTCACCAAGTCGTCGGTGGTCCGCGAGCGCGCCTACATCATCAGGGAGCAGCGGCTCGAGCGCGGCTCCCTGCGCCGGCGCCTGGGAGGCGCCATCTCCAGCGCCCTGGGCGCCGACGCCGGAGAGGAACTCGCCGAGCTCGAAGAACTCGAATTCTGATCCGCGGCGCGGGAACTCCCCGCCGCCGGAGCCGCCCTCCTGCGCGCGAAGGCGGGGTATGGCGACCCGGGGCTACTCCGCGGGCGGCCGGGGGGACGCGGCCGGGGGGACGCCTCCGCGGACAGCGCTCGCGGACAGGACCCCGCGCGACCACAGGGTCCGCTCGACGAAAACCTCGAAGACGTCTTCGAGGCGCTCCTGGACCTCGGGTCCATCGAGGACGCCCAAGGCGCGGGCCACCGCCTCGAAGGTGGCCAGGCCGCGCGGGTCGTGCTGGGCCCGCAGCCGGTAGCGCGAGGGAGGGCCTGGGGGGAGGACCACGGTAGGAAGGCGGCGAAGGAAGACCTCGCGGCGCACGGTCTTGCCCGCCTGCCGCCAGGTGCCGTCGGGGACGACCAGGGTCTTGGGGCGGGGGTCGGCGCGGAGGAACTCGTCGTCGAGGACGCGGGCCCCGGCCGCGGGGTAGAGAAGGAGCGCCTGCCGCGACGGATCTTCGAGATCGGTAAGGTCGAGGGGGAGACCGGGCGCGCCGCGGATCCGTACCTCTCCTCCGCGGAGGGTCAGGGGGACCAGGCGAGCGGTGTTCGTCGTCTTGCAGGCCTCGAGGAAGTGCGTCACGACCACGACGCGGGCCTCGGTGGCGAGGGGACGCAGGAGGGGGCACAGGCAGAGCCGCAGGTGCAGGGCGCAACGCGGGCAGCGGGGCGTCTGCCCCGCGCGCCCCGACCGGCCCTGGCCGGGGCAGGTCCAGGGGTAGGGGCGGGACGAATCGGTCACGGCTCCTCGGAGGGGCGCGGAGAAGCCGCGACGCCGGAGTCGGAGTGGAGGCCGTCGGGCAGGAGGAGGGGAGGGCGCCCGGCGCGCCGGCGCAGCCAGGCGACGGCGCGCCGGACCGAGCGGCGGCGGAGGACCCAGAGTTCGAGGCGTCGCTTGCCCGGGAATTCGAGCAATCCGAGGCCGGCAAGGAGGGTCAAGAGGCCTTGGCCGGGGAGGAAGAGCATGGCGAAACCGGCGCCGACGAGCAGAGCCCCCAGCGCGCTCTTGAGGAGCCGCAAGGCGAGCCGCAGCAGGGGGTGCCCCTCGGACTTGTGGGTCGTGGGGAGGCGCACGAAGTGGTCCGCGGGAAGCCGCGCCACCACGACGGGCACCGCGGCCGCGGAGGCGAGGAGGGTGAGGAGCGAGAGCAGGGCGAGGCCGGCGACCGCCTCCGGGTGGGCGTCGATCCAGTCGGTCCAGCGTTGCCAGGCGTCGTGCACCCAGCCAGTGTCGCCTCCGAAGGCGCTCGGAGACAGTCACGGGGCAGAGGGGGTCGGCACGGACCTCTGGGCGCGGCCCGCCGGCCTCCTGCCGCGACCGAGGCGGGGAGGCCGGCGCGCTCAGGCGCTCTCGCTCGCGGGGCTCGAGGCGGCCGAGCAGGGCGCGGCCTCTCCTTCCGCGGAGGCGGAGCCGTTCTCGCGAACGTGGGCCACGGCATGCGCCACGGCGGCTTCGGCGGTGTCCACGACGTGTTCCGCCGGGATCTTGCCTGGAGCGACCTTGAGTCGCTCGAGGACTTCCCGCGGCTCCTTCTTGAGCTCGCAGAGGAGGACCAAGGTGCCGTGGGCCTGCAACTCTTCGATCAGATCGCGCAGGGCGTAGGCGCCCGACTGATCGATGAACTGCACGTCTCCGAGATGGAGGACGAGCGCCTTTGCCGGGCGGTCGCCCCAGGCGCGTCCCAGCTTGCGGCGCAACGGGCCGGCGTTGCCGAAGAACAATGAGCCGTGGACTTCGACCACCGCCACGTCTTGCATGGCCTCCCCGGGCTGCTCGAGATCGGGGATCCAGGGGCGGTGGGCGGCGAGGTCCTTGAGGGGCGAGTGGGTGGCCGGGTCCATGTCGGCCAGTCGCTTCACGAGGATCAGGCTGGCCATGACCATGCCGGCCCCGACGGCCCAGAGGAGGTCGACGAAGACGGTCAGGACGAGGACGGTGAGCATCACCACGGCGTCGCCTCGGGGAACGCGGAAGACATACTTGAGGCCTTCCAGGTCGACAATGCCGATGCCCACGGTGATCAGGATCCCGGCGAGGACCGAGAGGGGGATCTGTCCGGCGAGGGGGCCGAGGCCGAGGAGCACCGCGAGGAGGAAGAGCGAGTGGACGACGCCCGAAAGCTTGCCGCGACCGCCAGACTTGATGTTGACCACCGTGCGCATGGTGGCGCCGGCGCCCGGGAGGCCACCGATCAACCCAGAGAAGAGGTTGCCCAACCCCTGTCCGAAGAGCTCCTTCTCGCTGTCGTGGTTGGTCTTGGTCATGGCGTCGGCCACGAGCGAGGTCAAGAGCGAGTCGATGCTGCCCACCGCGGCGAGGACGAAGGCGGGGACGATGATGAGCTGGGCTTGCGACCAATCCCACTCGGGGAGCGCCAGGGAGGGCAGCCCCTCGGGGATCTTCCCGATGCGGGCCACGTCGAGCCCGAGCACGACCGAGAGCAGGCTCATGACGATCAGCCCGACGAGGGTCCCGGGGACGGCCTTCGTGATGCGCGGCGTCAGGTAAATGATCGCGATGGTCCCGAGGCCCAGGAGGAGGGGGGCGATGTGGATGTTGGAGAAGTGGTGCGGGATGTGGCGGACCGCCGACACCACGCTCTTCTCCGGGGTGTGCCCCACGAGCTGGGCGAGCTGGAGGATGATGATGATCACCCCGATGCCGCTCATGAAGCCCGAGACCACGGGGTAAGGGATGTAGTGGACGTAGCGGCCGATGCGGAGCGCGCCGAAGAGCATCTGGAAGGCACCCGAAAGCGCCACCATGGCGAAGACCCACTTGGGATCGCCGGTGAGCGAGGCGGTGAGCCCGGCCACCACGACGGTCATGGGGCCGGTGGGTCCGCTGACCTGCGAGGGGGTGCCGCCGAAGATGGCCGCGAGAAGGCCTACGGCAAAGGCCCCGTAGAGGCCCGCGGCGGCGCCGTTCTCCAGGCCCGAGGCGACCCCGAAGCCCAGTGCGAGCGGCAGCGCGACGACGCCGGCGGTGAGGCCGCCGAAGAGATCGCCGCGCAGGTTGTTGAACCAGCCCTCTTCCTTCTGTCGGTTCGAGAGCGCGTCCACGGCGTTCTTGATGGTTTCGACCACATCACCCTCCCGGTCGCGCGGAGGCGACCTCGTGGACCCCTTGCGGGATCCGTCTGCGTTGCTTGACTGCGAAGACGAGACACGGGACCACGCCGCTCCGGGCCAGTCGCTCGGCCTGCGGGGCGTGGGGGGTCGCGTCAGCAGAGCAGGGGGACGGGGAAGCCTTGCCGTCCGTCGCGGTAAGGCGAGCGGTCCTGGGTGGGGGCGTACGGGCGCCGGAATCCTGCGGCCGGGAAGGACCGGGAGGCCGGAGTGTCCTCGATCCGCGCGGCCTCGCCCAAGGGGCGCGCCGTCGCCTCGCCCGGCAGGCGCCGCTCGATCAGCTCGGCGTCTTCTTCGGCGGCCTGCGCGCACAGCCCTGTCGCCGTGGGAACGGCGAGGAGGAGTCCGAACAAGAGGACCCAAAGGAGCACAGGGAGTCGAGGGCGGTTGCCGGACACGAAGGTTCACGTTACGGGCAGAGGAAGCCGAGTCAAGCCCGGCGGAAGTGCAATGGCCCGCGTGCCGGGGTTGCGCCGCCGCGACCCGGGCCTGGCCGCGGCCTGCCCGCGCCGGAAAGAGCGCGCGCCCGCCCCGGCCTGCCGTGGCGCGTCGCTGGTAGGGTGGGGCATCGTGCCTCCCAGCGCACCTCGCCTCGTCGGGTGGGGCCTAACGCTCCTCCCCCTCCTCCTTGCCGGCTGCCGCGGACCCGGCCCCTTCCGCGTCGAGGAAAACCTGCAGGCGGAGGGACCCGGCGCGCTCCGCGCGGGGGTGGCGACCCGCGTCTTCACGCCGCTTCCGGGCTACCCGCTGGGGGGTTACGGAGGCGGCGCGCGGCGCGCGGAGTTCCCCTTCGCCCTGGGCCTGGGCTGGTACGGCCGCCTCGCCCTGGCGGCGCACCTCGCCTGGCACCGCGAGGGCGACGAGCCGGCAGACCTCCTCGTCCCCAACCGCGGCGTGCACGACCCGCTCAGCGCGCGCGCCCTCGTCCTGCGCCCGGAGGGACAGCCGCCCCTCGCCCTGGTACGCCTGGACGCCATCGGCTGCACGGCCGAGTTGCACGCGCGGGTGGTGGCCGCCCTCGAAGACCTCGGCTACCGCCCCGACCGCGTCGTGCTCGCGGCGACGCACACCCACTCGGGCCCCGGAAGCTTCATGCGCGCCCCCTTCGCCTGCCTGGTCGCCATGGACGTGTTCCGCCCCGAAGTCGAAGAGGCCCTCGCACGCGCCTGCGTCGAGGCCGTGCGCGCGGCCCACGAGGCGGCGCGCCCGGCCGCGATCGGGTTCGGAGCGGTCCGCGACCGCGGGCCCGACGGGCTGCCGCGAATCGCCAAGAACCGCCGGCATCGCCGCTTCCGCGGCGAGATCCCGCTCGACGCCATCGACGACGAGGTCGGCTTCCTGCGGGTCGACGACCTCGAGACCGGTCGGCCGCTCGCCCTGGTGGTCAACTACGCGGTGCACCCCACCGTCCTCGGCAGCGACAACCTCGAGTTCAGCGCCGACCTCGCCGGGGGCATCGAGCGTGCCCTGGGCGCGCGCGTCGGCGCCCCGGTCCTCTTCTTCAACGGTGCCGAGGGCGACGTGGGCCCACGGAGGATCGAGGCACCCCACGGGCACGAGCGGATCGCCGAACTCGGCGAGGCCTTCGCCGACCTGGTCGCGCCGGCGGTAGCGAGCGTGGAAACGCACCCGCGGGTCGAGGTGTCCAGCGCCTGGGGGAGCAAGGAACTCGGGCGCCCCTACACGCAGGTCGCGCTGGGGCGCGAGCGCTTCCTCGACGGCGACCGCGGACCGTGGGCCTGGCTCGGCGCTCCCCTGGCCCTGCCCGTCAACGCCGTCCTCTGGGCGCTGGGGCTGACCAACGTGCGGGTGGCGATCCCTTGGACCTTCGCCCTCGGGGTTGTGCTCGAACTCGACGCCCTCGTGCCGCGCACCCGGACCCGCTTCCTCGGCCTCCGCCTTCGGGCGGGCCCCGAGGAGGTCGCGCTCCTGACCGTGCCGGGCGAGCCGACCCACGACGTGGGCCTGGAGATCAAGGAGCGCGCCCGCCGCGCCGGCGCCCGCCGGGCCTTCGTCGTGGGGCTCGCCCTCGACCACATAGGCTACGTGGCCAGCCGGCGCGAGTACCGCCGCGGCGGCTACGAGGCATGGTCCACGCTCTTTGGCGAGGGGACGGCCGGGCAGGTCCTCGCCGCCGCCGACGCCCTCCTCGAGGCCTTGGGCTTCGAGGAAGGGTCGGCAGCGCTTGGTAAGAAGTAAGCGGATCTCCGATGCGCTGGATCTTCGCGGGCTTCGACGAGGCGGGCTACGGGCCCAAGCTGGGCCCCCTGGCGGTGGGCTGGACGGCCTTCGCGGTCGAAGACCCTCCGCCGAGCGGGAACGTGGACCTCTGGGAGCGCCTCGGCGCCGCGGTGCGCCGGCGCGCCCGCGGCGAAGAAAAGAGCAAGCTGTGGGTGGCCGACAGCAAGGAGATCAAGCCCCGCAAGGACGGCCTCAAGCACCTGGAACTCGGCGTACTCGCGTTCCGGGCGCTCCTCCGGCCCGAACCGCCCACCCTGGGGGAACTGCTCGAGGAGCTTGGGCAGGCGACGGCGGTCTACGGCGACCTGCCGTGGTACCGCGGATTGGAGGGCCTGCGCCTGCCCGCGGTCGCCTGGAGCGGCGAGGTCTCAGGGCGCGCCGCGCGCCTCCGGGAGGCCTGCGCCGCCGCGGGCGTGCGCTACCTGGGCGCAGGGGCACGCGTGGTCGACGTGCCCCGCTACAACGCCCTGGTGCGCGAGACCCAGAACAAGGGCCAGGTGCTCGCCCGCCAGTGCGTGGAGCTCCTCAAGGCCCTACGCGAGCGGACCCACGGTCCGCTCGCGGTGACCGTCGACAAGCACGGCGGACGCGCCGTCTACCTGCGCCTCCTGGGGGCGGCCTTCCCCCTGGCCCGAATCGACATCGACGAGCAGGGTCCCGAACGGAGCCGCTACCGCGTCGACAGCCCGCGCGGCCCGGTGCGCGTCGAGTTCCGCACCCAGGCCGAGGAGCACAGCTTGCCGGTGGCGCTCGCGTCCATGCACTGCAAGTACCTGCGGGAAGTCTTCATGAGCCGCCTCAACGCGTGGTTCCAGGAGCGAATTCCTGGCCTCGCGCCAACCGCGGGCTACGCCCTCGACGCCAAGCGCTTCCTGGCGGAGGTCGGTCCTTCCCTGGGCGGCCTCGGCGTCGCGCGGGAGGTCTTGGTCCGCGCCCGTTGACCTCGCAGGCGGCGGGCTTTCGGCTGACCTCCCGCTCCGGAGCGCGCGCGGGGGCGCGGGGCGAGCGGAAGCCGACGCGCCGGCCCGAGCTCGGCCGAGCGGCAGGCCGCGCGCCGCGCCCCCCCACGGCTTGGCGACGTGGACGTCCTCGGGCAAGCTGTCCCCCCGTGACGCTCCCCCCACGGACCCGCTGGCTGCGCTCTGTGCTCCCCCTGCTCCTTGGGGTGTGGGCGGGCTGCGCGGGGACGCCGCCGCGGGCCGCTGGGAGCGCTCCGGTTCGCTCGGCCGCGGGCCCAACCGCGGGCCCGACCGCGGCCATCGGGGCCGGCGAGGGGTCGGCGCCCAGGCTCGTCCTCGGCTACCGGCCGGCGCGGGGTTGGCAGGACGCGACCGAGGGGCCGCTGGCCACCTTGGTCTACGTGGGCCGCTCGGACCACCGCAGCCCTCGTCCCCACCCCTTCATCTTCTCCAGCGACCCCGGCAACGCCTTCTTCTGGCGCGAGACGGATCTGAAGGGTCGGCTCACGGTGCAGCGGCTGACGCGGGCCGAGATGGGCTGGCTGCTCGGCGAACTCGAGCGCGAAGGGTTCTCCTCGCTCCCCTGGGAGCCCTTCGGGGTCAAGGATCCCATCGGTCCCGAGCGCTCGCTGACCCTCTACCGCGACGGGGGCTGCCGGCAGGTCGTCAAGCGCGAGTCGCTCCCCTACGAGGCGCGCCGTTGCTTCACGCGCATCGAGCGGAGGATCCTCGCCCTCTGCCGGGGCAGCTGATCGCGACCGGGGCGCCGCCTGCCGCGGAACCTCCTCGCGCAAAAGGACTGCCGCGCGCCAGGGATCCAGCCCCCGGCGCGCGGCGCCACGGTCGAAGAGCAGAGAGTGTTCGGGTGGGGGCCGCTCCGCGTCGGTCGGAGCGGCGCGGTGCCCCGCGCGTCGCCGCGCGAACGACGGAGGGAGGGACGCGAAGGTCCCCCCCTCCGCGGACGGCGGTCAGTTGGCACGGACCTCGATGTCGTCGAGGTACCAGCCCGCCGCTTCGCCCGCGCCGTCGGCGCGGAACTCGAAGGCCACGACGATCCGCTGGCCGGCGTAGGCCGAGAGGTCGCAGCTCGTCAGCAGCCAGCCGCCGGACTGGCCCGTGAAGCCTTCGCCCGGCTGGTAGATCGCCGTGCTGGCGTAGCCGCCCTGGGGGCGCAGGAGGCGCCAGGTCTGGCCGCCGTCGGCGCTGACGATCACGCGCCCTGCGTCCACGCCGTCGGTCTCGAACCATTGGTTGAAGCGAAGCTCGGCCTGGCTCTTGCCGGTGAGGTCGATCTCCGGCGTGATCAGGTAGCCGTCGGCGCCGGGCGCGTAGCGTCCCGAGAGCATGGCCGTTCCGGCGCACCACTGGCCGCTGGCGGCGGCGGCGGGGCCGGGAGGCGCGGGCATGGCCGCCTCCCACAAGCCGCCCTGGGCGCCCATGTTCACCGTGTTGCCCTCGAAGTCTTCGAGGAAGACCGTGGAAAGGGCGGTCCCGGCGGGCGGGTTCGCGATGGGAGTGCCGGGGTTGCTCGGCGCTCCGGGGTTGCTCGGCGCTCCGGGGTTGCTCGGCGCGGGGGCGGGGGTCGTGCCGATCACCTCGAAGGGGTAGCCGGGGGAGACCTTGCCGTTGGCCTCGACGGTCAGGTCGCCGGTGGTGGCGCCTTGGGGCACGACGGCGAGCATGACGGCCACGTTGCCGAGGAAGGGAATGCTCTGGGTCGTGATGCCGCCGACCACCGCACCGGGCACGCCGTTGAAGCGGACGATGTTCTGGCTGGCGGGGCGAGCGAAGTTGCGCCCGAAGATGGTGATCATGGCGCCGGGCGCCGCGCGGCGCTGCAGAGTGCGCAGGATTTTGGGGTCACCGCCCGACTGCATGTCGATGGTGAAGCTGCGCCCCTGCGACTGGCGGCCGCGGCTGACGACGACCACGTCGCCGCTCTGAGCGCCTTGGGGGACCTCCACGACGAGGGTCTGCACCGCGCCGAGGAAGGGAAGGTTCTTGACCTTGACCTCGAAGAGGACGCGGCCCTGCACGCCGCCCTGGAACCAGACCTGGTTGTCGGCCTTGTTCGGAGCGAAGTCCTTGCCTGCGATGGTGATCAGGTCGCCCGGCTTGCCCTTGTTGGGCAGAACGGCGAGGAGGCGCGGCGGGGTGACCTGCACGGGCGGCTGGGTGGGCGGCTGCACGGGCGGGACGACGGGCGTGGGAAGGGCGGCCGGCTTGGTGCCCGCCGGCGCGAAGGGATCGTATTCTTCGGCGGTGGCGAGGGCCTGTCCCTTGGCGTCGAGGCCGCCGACCACCAGCACGTGGCCGTTGGCGAGGGCGGTGGCCGTGTGGCACTGCCGGGCGACCAAGAGCCCGCTGAGGGGCGAGAAGGAGTCGCTGGCGCTGTCGTAGAGCTCGATGGCGGGGCTGGCCTGCTTGGCCGATCCGCCCACGGCGAGGAGCTTGCCGCCGCGCACCGCGGTGAGCGAGAGTTCCTCGCGGGGCTGGGCGAGGCGGGCCTGGCTGGGAGACCAGGCGTTGCTGGCGGGGTCGTAGAGCTCGGCGCTGGCCTCGATGCTCGCGCCGCTGTTCCCGCCGACGAGGAGGGCTCCGCCGCGGTCGGTCAGCGCGAGGGCCGCGCCGTAGCGGGCGATGCCCTGGGCCGGGGTGGCGGCGAAGGTGAGGGTGGCGGGGTCGAAGACCTCGGCGAAGGGAGCGGGGCGCGGGGTGGGCGCCGCGCGGCGGAAACCGCTCAGGCCGCCTGCGATGAGCACCTTCCCGCTGGGCAGGAGGACGGCGCGGGCGCGGGCCCGGTCGCTCGCCATGGAGCGCGGGAGCTGGGTGAAGCGGTTCGTCGCGGGGTCGTAGACTTCGGCGCTGGCGACCGAGCCGCCGCCGGCGGTCACGCCTCCGGCGATGAGGACCATTTCCCGGCCCTGATAGGTGAAGGCCACGGCGACGTGGTCGGCGCGCGCTTCGACCAGCGAACCGGCCGGCGACGAGGCGCCGGTGACGGGATCGTAGAGCTCGGCGCTCGCGAGGAGCATGTTGCCTTGGGCGTCGCTCTGGCCGCCCACCACGAGAATGCGGCCGTTCTGCAGCAGGGTCGCGGTGTGTCCCTTGCGCGGCGTGCTGAGCTGGCCGCCGGCCTTCCAGGCCCCGTTCTGGTAGATCTCGACGCTGGCGAGGACCTGGCCGCGGTCTTCGCCACCAATGACGACGACCCCCTGGGGGCTGGCGGTGGCCGTGTGGCACGAGCGCGGGCTGGCGAGGGCGGTGGCCTTCACGGTCGCGCCCGCGAGCGCGGTGGGCTTCCCGGGGGCGGTGGCGCCGGGGGCGGCGGCCCCGGCGGAGGGACGGTCCTTGTCCTTGGAGCAGCCGCTGACGGCGGCGGCGAGCAGGACGTACAGACCGGCAGTACGGACGATGTGTGTGAACCTCAAGGCTGCTCTCCTGACTGGCTCCGGGGTTCCTGAGCGAAGGGTGGAGCCGGGTGACGCAGGCCCCTACTGCAACCGCAGGCCCAAAGCACGCACGCGAGGACTAAGCCTCGCGGTTTCGTAGGACGCGGCTCATTCGTGTCTCAGGGCTTCGAAGTTTGGGCGGGGCCTGTCCGTCCGCGGGCGGGCTGTGTCCTCGCGGACACGGGGCGGCTCCTAGGCCCTCTGCGCTGGGCTCTGCAGGCGATTCCTGTCATGGAAGAGTACCGCGGGAGGGGGAGCTCGGAGGGGAGCCGTGGCCGGCCGGCGCCGGTCGGGCCGCCGGTCTCCTCGTCGATGGCGAGCCCCTGCGCTGGGCGGCAACCCCAGGCGACGCGCGGCCAGCCCGGCGAGGGGGAGGGTCCCGCCCGGCCGGCGTTGATGCGCGCAGCTCCGCACGCTAGCGTCGCCGCAGCGGAGGAGGCTTCGTGCCCTGGCAGCACTGCGGCCGCACCATGATGGATGACGAGGTCTGTCGGACCTGCGGCATCAGCAAGCCCAAGTGGACCCTCAAGCTCGATCGGACGAGGCTCTTCGCCCTCGGCAAGCGCCACGAGGGCGACGAACTCTTGCAGGCCGAGGCCCTGCGCGAGGCCGCCAAGAACGGGGCGCCCTTCTGCGAGAAGTGCGAGGAGTACGAGCGGGCGCGCCAGGCCGAGCAGGCCAAGGCACTCGAGCAGGCCTCGCGGGACGGCACCCCCTTCTGCGAGGACTGCGAAGAAGCGCAGCGGCGGCGCGAGCGCGCCCAGGCGGAGTCCCAGACCTCCGCCGCCACCTGAGGTTCCATGAGCTACGAGTACGCCGACGACCTGCTCGACCTCCTCTCCAAGGCGTGTTCCGAGAGCGGAGGGCGGCTCTACGCCCTGCTCGACGGGGCGCGACACCCCGACGTCTACCTCGAGGTGCGGGGGGCCGCCAACGAGGCGCTCTGCCTCTACTCGGGGAAGCTCTCCCAGGAGCTCGAGGCCGCCGCGCCCTGGCTCGTCGCCCTCGAGCCGGCCGACCCCTTCTGCGACTTCCTGGCCCGCGCGGGCTACGGGGAGAGCTGGGGCGTGTTCCTCCTCTCGGGAGCCTCTCTCAAGGAGCTGCGCAAGCACTTCCGCCGCTTCCTCCTCGTCCAGCGCGAAGACGGATCCCAGCGGTATTTCCGCTACTACGATCCCCGTGTCCTGCGCGTCTACCTGCCCACCTGCACGAGCGAGGAGCTCGACTTCGTGTTCGGACCCGTGGACCGATTCTTCGTGGAGGGGCGCCAGCCCGGCGACGACGTGCTGGTCTTCTCTCGCGAGGGGGGTGGGCTGCGTTGCGATCTCCGCTGCCTCGCCCCCGAAGCCGCACCGGAGGCTTCGTGACCGCCGCCCTCACCGCCGAGGTCGTGGAACTGCTCGCCGAACGGTACCCCACGCGGACCTCGGCCCGCGCCCTCTGGGCCTGGGCGGGCGGGCGCGAGGAGGAGCTGCCCTGGGACGAGGAGCCCGGCCTCCCCCTCTGGTCCGAGCTCTGGCGCCTCGCGGGCGACGAGGCGGCGACCGCCGCGCGGCGCGAGGCCCTCGTGCGCGAGGCCCTCTTCGACACGCCGGGCGACCCCCTCCTGCTCGACCACCTCGCCGAGCGGGCGGCGAGCGTCCCCGAGCGCCCCGCCGAGACCGAGATGACGCTGGCGATGATCGAGCGCCTCCGCCCCTTCGGTTTCCCCGTCACCTGGCTCGCTCCCTTGCTGGAGCGGTTGCCTCCTCCCTGGGAGGAGTCCTTCGCGGCCCTCGCGCCGGCCGTCGACGAGTGGCTCGGTCCGCGCGATCGCGAGCGCCTGGCCCAGGCAGCCGACCGGGCCGCGGAGCTCCACGCCACCGTGGGCGCGCTGCACGAGCTGCGGCTGGCCTTGCGCGACGAGGAAGGCGACGCCGAGGAGCGCGAGCTCCTTGGCGAGGAGGCGCGCCGCGTGCAGGAAGTGCTCCGGTCCGGCGACGAGCAGGGCGCGCTCGCCCTGGCCCTCGAACACCTCCGCAGCCTGCGGGCGCGCGCCGAAGGGTGGCCGCGGGCAGCGGGGACCGACCCCGCGGCGGAGCGCCTCGCTGCGGGCCTCCGTCGTCTGGTGATGCGACTGGAGTTCCGCAAGCGACCGCGCCTGAGTTCGACCGCGGCCGGGCTCACCTCGCTGCTGGTGGGCCTGGGCCTCAAGGGCGGGGAGGACCCCCCGCCCCTCTTGGACGAGCGCGCCGACGCGCTGCGCTGGGCCCTGTGGGCGACCCTCCCGGCCGAGGACGAGGACGAGGTCGAACTCGACGAGGAAGACGCTCCGCCGGCGTAGGCCGAGTGCTCGCGGCGCCGCCTGCCCGCTCGCGCGGAGACGCTCGTGTCGCCGGGATCGCCTCGCGCGCGGTGCGCGCTCAGAGCACGATGCGCCAGCGGCCTTCGAGGCGGCCCACGAGCGCCGGGTAGCTGCCGAAGCGGCCTTCTTCGTCCTTGGCCTCGCGGAGGGCCGGGAGGCCGTCGGGGCGGACGCATTCGAGGAGGCGCCCGCCGCCGCAGCGACGCAGATCGAGCTGGCCGAGTGGTTCGAGGCGCCAGCCGTTGGTTTGGCGGTCCTGGGCGTTGGCGCTCTTCAGCTGCGCGGCCTTGGTTCCCGGGGGGTGCCCGTAGGCGGCCTCCAGATCGGCGAAGCGCGGCTCGTTGGCTTCGAGGTAGGGTTCGAGCTGGCCCGAGGCAAGCGCCTCGCGCCACTCGCCGAGGAGCGTCGCCACCTCCTGGCGCGCGCCCGCCAGGTCGGCGATCCGCTCGCAGCGCTCCCAGGCCCAGGCCGCGCCGCCCGGCTCCTCCCGCTCGAAGGTCCGCCCGGCCACGAGGGGGACCCGTCGGCGACCGGGGTTGGCGCGCCAGACCACCTCGGCCACGAGCTCTCGGTCCGGCCCGCCGACGACCGCACCGCGGGGGTAGCGCGCCAGGGACAGGCGGGCCAAGGCCTCCTCCTCGAACACGTGCCAGCGCCGCGCTCTCCCTTCGCCCACGAGGGCCTCCCCCGGGGTCGGGCCGGGCTCGACCACAATGGTCAACTCGTTGGTCCCCGCTCGCAGAAGGGGATGATGCGGCGCCGCGTAGTTCCCTCCCCGGCCACGTCCGCAGCGGATGAGCGGCACGTCGTTGAGGAAGAATTCGGCGAGGCAGCCGCTGGCTTCGCACTCGACGACGTGGAAGCGACCTACCACTCGCGGCGCTCCTTGCCCCAGTAGTAGAGGGACTTGAGGGAGTCCTGCACCTTGTCCAGGGGGTGCTTGATCAAGTCGGAGCCGGTGCGCCAGGCGAGGAAGTCCTTGTCGCGGATCGCGCGCAGCGCCTCCCACAGCCGCTCCGGTACGCGCTCGGCGGTGTCGGCCTGCTCGCGGGCCTTCTCGGCCTCGACCCGCAGCTTCTTCAGTTCCTTGAAGTTTCGCTCGATCCGCTCGAGGCGCTTCGTAAAGCGCTCCATGTGTTTTTGCACCCGGTTCGCGTGGTGCAGCAGGCGCTGGTCCACGGGGCGGGCCCGGATTCGCTTGCGGTGCGAGTGCTGCTCGAGATGGAAGGCGTCGTAGCAGGCCTTCCACTGGCGCTCCCACTTGCGCCGGTTCTCGCTCCAGGCCCCTTCGTCCTCGAAATTGCGCGGGTCGAAGCGATGCCCGGGGAGGAGCTCGGTCTCCAGGTGCTTGGAGACCGTCTCGACCTCCTGCGTCTCGGGGTTCCGCCGGCGAACGACCTGCTTGCGCGCCCGCTTGACCAGCCACAGCTGGCAGGTCTGCCAGTCGGTGAGGGACTCGAGGATCTTGGCCCGCTGGCTGGCCAGGCGTCCCCAGGTGTCGGCGACGACCTCGAGGTAGTAGTCGTAGCCCTGCGAGGCGACCGTGTCCGAGGGGATCGTTCCCTTCTTGAAGGGCCAGTCGGGCGGGCTGCCTTGGATGAACCACACTTCCTTGGTCACCGACTTGATCCCCACCACGCGGAAGGTGGCCAAGGCGGAGACGCCCGGCCAGAACAGGCGGTACTCCAACCCCGGGGGGTCGGTCTCGGGGTTGCGGAGGCGGAACTCGGCCCGCACACCGGTCTTGATCGCGGCGCCGAGATGGAAGACGTTCTCGTGCACCAGCACCATGCGGAGCCCCGCCTCGACCAGGGCGTCGAAGCCCAGCCAGGTGTCGCACCACGAAGGGGCGCGCAGGCCGGGGGCCGTCTTCTCGAAGCTGCCCTCGAGCTTGGCCTCCAGCTTGATCTTCAGGTAGATCAGCGCCTCGAAGCGGAGCATGAGGAGCGCCGCCTGGAAGCCGAAGGTGAGCGCGAAGCTGAAGTCGGCCAGCGTCAGGTTGGCCTGGATGGCGTACCAGCGGAAGACGCGCCGGTCGCTGTGCTCCTTGAACCCCCAGTAGACGTTCAGGGTCCCGTCGAGGAACTTGACCGTCGCCTGGACGCCGAAGCCGACCGCCCACTGGAAGCCGTTGGAGAGGGTCGTGATCGACTGGCCGACGCCGATCGCCGTGCGGACCATTCCGTAGACGGTGTTGATCACCTCGTAGTAGGCGGGGTTTGCCCGCCCGTTGCGGGACAGCGAGACCTTGAGCTTCGTCCCGGCCTTGCCCCAGAAGGCGCCGCTCTCCAAGTTTGCGTGGTTGAACGCGAAGGGGTGCGTGGACGGCGCGTTCGGGCTGGGCGGCGACGCGAAGAGCGTCTTCTCGCCGCTCATGAACTTGCCGCCCTCGTCGACCTCGTTGTTGAGCGGTTTCCCGTTTACGTCCCAGGCCGGCGAGTCGTCGGCGGCGGGGGAGACGGGATGGTAGACGAGCGAAGGGGCGTTGCTCCTCCCGCGCTCGGGGCTCGAGGGGGGCGGGTCCTCGGCGTCGGCGCCCTTGACCTCGGTGTCGAGGGGCGAGAGGCCGAGGCTCTCGAAGCCCGACCCCCGCAGGAGCAACCGCGAGTCGGCGTTCGCGCTCTTGGTGAGGACCGTCAGCTTCTTGTCCTCGCAGGACACCGTCAGCCCCGGGCAGGCCGCCTCGAGGAGCTTCGCGACCTCGGTCGGCGTCACGGCCGAGAGGTCCTGGAAGTAGCTCGTGCCCTCGGCTCGATGAGAAGGAAAGCGCAGGGCGAAGTTCGCCGTCCCTCCCTTTACGCGCAGGCGCGCGCTGCGGCCCCGCTTGGCCGAAGAGAGGCGAACGCGCTCGCCCTCCGCCAAGGCATGGTCTCCGCCGAGGGCAGCGTTCAGGGCGTCGGCGACCTCGCTCGGGCTTGCGGCCGCAGGGTCGCCGAAGCTGGCCTCGCTCAGTGCGACGCTGTGAACCTGGCCGTCGACCTCGATCTCGAGGGTCCACTGGGTGGGCGCGCTGTAGCCGGCCTTGGGCGCGGGGCTGTAGCCCGAGCAGCCCCCGCTGGGGCAGCTCGGGTCCTGGCAAGCGCCGCCCCCCGGATGCTGGCTGAGCCCGTGCGAGCAGGTGCAGGGGCGGGGAACGAAGCGCCGGCAAGGGCACTGGGCTCCCCGGCACGCGCCTCCGTTCGGGTGCTCGTGGCGGCCGTGCGGGCAAGCGTCGCAGGGCTCCCCCACCCTGCGGAAGTCGAAGGGGGCCTCGACGGCGGTGAGAACCGAGGCCGGCTCTCCCTCCACCACCAAGTCGAAGGCGGCGCCGTCGGCCTCGCCCGCCAGGACCGCGTCGGCGTCCAGCTCCCAGGGTCCCTGGCTCGAGGGGCCGATCTTGGCCGGGGTGCCCGGGTCGACGGGGCTCGAGAGGCGCAGCAGAAAGGAGCCCGGGTCGACGTGGCAGGCCAGGTACTGCTCGCGGGAGAGCCCCTCGCCGAAGGGCGCCTCGACCGAGACGCCCTGCTTGGCGTTCTCGTCGGCGCGGCTGCTCGTCCCCTTGATGGGCACGGGAGACTCGCCCTTCTTCGGCTTCTTTGGCGGCGCGTTGAGGTCGACCGAGCGGAAGCACTTCTGCTTCGGGTCGTAGTAGCTGCCGAGCGAGCCCTGATCGAAGCTGAAGGGGAAGGAGACCGAGAGGGAGAAGCAGAACTCGTCGGAGGGGTATACCTCGACGATGGCGGCCAGGCGCTCGCTCGGGCCGGCCGGATCGGTGCCCTTGGGCTGGCCGCAGCTCTCGACCTCGACCTTGTAGAGCTTGGGCTGCATGCGGGCGAAGGAGAGGATCGAGAGCAGGTCGCGCACCGCGCCGAAGGGGTTGAGCTTGACCCCGAAGGTGTCGGCCACGTCCTCCGACACCGCCACGGCGCGCTTGCCGTAGCGTTTGAGGCGCCCGTTCCCCGGCTGCTCCTCCATGAACTGCCAGAAGTGGAAGGCCTGATGCACCGGGAAGGTGATGACCGTGCACTCCTCGTCCTCGTCGAGGAGCGCGCGCGCGTCGACGAGCCCGTCCTCGAGGGGCACCCAGTCGTCACCGACCTTGGTGCTCACGCGCACGAAGGGGTGCCGCCGCCGCTTGGGCAGCAGGCCCTTGTCGACGAGCTCGGGGGCGCCCTGGAACACCGAGCCGCACCAGTAGTTGCGGTCCCCGCCCGTGCGGAGCTTGACCCGCACGCGCGTCTCGTGGAAGGCGGCGCCGCTCTCGTCGACGCTCGAGTCGAAGGGGCGCCCCGCGAGGACCTGCAGGCGAGGGAGCTCGCCGCGGGAGCACACGAGGGTGTTGAGCGGGCGCCCCTTGTCGTCGACTTCCGCGTCGACGGCCAGGTCGAGGCGCGGTACCAGTTCGAAGGCGCCCGCCCCGGCGCCGCCGCCGCGCTCGGGCCACTTGGGGTCCTCCTCCGTGCCGTGCTCCTCCACGAGGACCGCCTTGGAGACGTTGTAGGGCTCGGGCTTGGGCTCGAGCGCCTCGCGGATCGCCCGCTTCTCCTCGGGGCTGAGGGTCGAGGCCGCCCGGCTGTCGTCCGCAGCGAGGGGGCACTTCTGCTCGGTGCTCGGCTCGGGCGGGAGCTCGACCTGGACCCGCAGGCGGCCGCGCTGCGGGTCCACCACGAAGCCCTCGGGGGCCTCGAGCTCGATCGGGAAGGGGAACTCCGCCGCGTAGTCGGACTTCAGCCCGTTGAGGAACTTGACCTCCACCTCGACGGGGTCGGCGGTCTTCTTCAACCTCGCTTCGTAGACGCGCGGCCCGAAGGCGCGGCTGCGGATGCGCACGACGTGCTCGCCCTCGTCGGGCTTGGTGTTGGGCTCTACGACCAGGATCGCGCGGTCCTTCGCGCCCACCTCGAAGGTCGTCGCCGCGTTGAACTCCTTGGGATCGGCGCTGCTCCAAGAGCCAGCGTCCTCGCTCCCATCGGGCAGCTTCAGGGGCTTCTGGGCGAAGCGGACCTTCTGGGCGGGGAAGATCCGCACCTTCCGCTTGGCGTTGGAGGGATGCGCCTCGCAGCGCTCCGCCTTCAGCTTCCCCGCCAGGGGGCTGCCCGTGGGGAAGGTAAGTGCCACGGGCTTGACGCAGAGCTCGTACTCGTCCCCGGCCGCGGCGTCGGCGACCGCCAGTTCGGGGTCGATGCGCGCCACGACGCGGGCCTCGGTGGCGCCCGCCGGAACGTGCGCCTCGACCACCACCGGCTGGCCCGCCTCGTCCTTGCCCCAGGCGGAGCCGCCCCCGCTCTTGGTGAGGTCGAGAGCGACTTTGCAGCCGCGGTAGGGCGCCGGGGCGTCGAGCGTCAGGTGGACCGTGACCACGGTGTTGGGGCGCGCCACTTCGCAATCCCAGCAGGGGTCGGCCAGGCTGACCTTGGGCAGGTGGACGCGGATCGGGTGCTTGGCCTTGGCGCCTGCCTTGCAGTTGACGTAGCTGCTGAGGGTCAGCTCCTGCGGCGAGGCGGAAGGATTGGCCAACTCGACTTCGACCACCTCGAAGTCGTCCTGCTCGGCGAAGGAGGCCTCCTGCGGGGCCTTGACAGGGGCGCCGCCGACCTTGACCTTCGCCCCGCCCTCGGCGGCGGGGACCGTCAAGCCGACCGAGAGGCGCACCTTGTCGCCCGGGACGAAGGGCACGTCCCCCGGGTCGCGCAGCTCGTAGACGATCCGGTCGCCGTGGGCGACGAAGGCGGGCTCACCGCCGTGGGCGGTGAAGCTCCAGTCCCCCGCGTCGCGGGAGAGCTTCCAGGGCGGGCCGGGCGTGACGCTGTAGCCGGGCGCCGGTCGCGGCGGGAGGGAGAGGGGCGCGCGGGTGAAGTGCGCCTTGCGATGGGCGTGGACGCGGATGGGGCGCCTGCGGTCGGGCCCGAGCAGGGCGCCCTTGTCGACGGCGAGCTTGATGGTGGTGCCCGCCGCCGAGGCCTTCTGCCGGTTGCGCTGGACCGCCTTGGCGATGGTCACCAAGATCTCCTTGTCGACGCCCCGCTCGATCTCGAAGGGGACGTCGGCGTCGAAGACCTCGCTGACGAGGCGGGCGTGCACCGGCGCCTGGGCGGTGGTCGATTGCGGGTCCTGGGTGAGGCGCACCCGCACCTTGGCCTTGTCTCCCACGGCGAGCTCGTCGCCCGGCGCGATCCAGTAGCCCTGCGGGTCGTCGTCCTCGGGGTCGGGGGCGAAGCCGATCTGCGGCAGGTCGACCACGTAGAAGTCGCGGGTCCCCTTGTCGGCGTGGACCGTGCAGCTCTCCTGGCTGGGCCGCAGGCGCGCGGTCTGCTTGCCCGCCACGGCCTTGCTCTGGCCCTGATCGTCGGTGGCCTGGGCGAGCAAGCGCACCTTGGCGCGGGCCACCTTGCTCCCGGGCGCGAAGTCCACGGCCACGGCGTCGAAGGCGAAGGAGTCGAGCGTGCACGAGGTCCCCGGCGTGGCCGGACGGTCGAGCTTCAGCAGGAACTCGACCTCCTGGAGCTGCGCGTAGGCGGGGAGGCCGTCGCGTTTCTCGTCCGTCTCGGTGAGGACCTTCGAGATGCGGACCACGGGAACGCGGATCTCGACCGGGTGCGTGGACTCGCTCTCCTCCCCGACTTCGTAGAGGGGCTGCGCCGTCGCGAGGACGCGCGGGGCGCTTCCGGATCCGCCGCCGGCCGGCGAGAGCTCCTCGCCGTCGGTGAAGCTCCCGCTCGCTTCGACCAGGACCGGCGCGAAGGCGCTCTCTTGGCTCTCGAGGACCTTCGCCGTGCTGTGCGAGTTCGCCCCCTCGAGCTCGTCGCCGGGGCGCAGTGGGGGGGGCGGCGGGGGAGGACGGCCTCCCGAGGCGTCGCCCGCCGGCGGACGAAAGCGCAGGAGCCAGGGGGTGCAGGAGACGAGCTCCAGGGTCGCCTCGTCGGGTCCGCCGCTTCCGGAGGCGGGGCGCCGCTCGTACTCGACGCCTTCGATGGTGACCCCCGACCCGCCCTGGGCGATCGTCGCCTCGTAGCCGTTGGGCTCCTTGAGCCCTTGCCCCGTGAGGCGCAGCGAGACGTCTCGCGGCGCCGGAGTGCTGAGATGCACGGGGACCGAGAAAGGCTCGTGCAAGCCGATCTTCAGCGGCTTCTTGGCCAAGAAGCGGCGCCCGAAGGTCAGGGTCCGGGTGGGCTGGACCTTGATCTTCTTCTCGCGCTCGCCGGCCACCGCGTAGTCGACGCCCCGGGTCGCGTCGACCAACCCCGCGAGGTCGATCCGGGCGCCGGTGGTGTCGATCCCGGAGAGGAAGACCGAGAGGGGCTCGGAGAGGAGCTCGCCGGCCTTCCAGGTGACCTCTAGGGGGACGAGCTTGCCCCGCGAGTCCTTCTCGCAGAAGGCGTGGCAGGTGAGGGTCGCGAGCGCGCCCGCCTTGCTCGCGTCGTCGGTGATGCGCAGCAGGCGAAAGGCGACGCGGTCGCCGACCGAGTAGGGCCCCGTGGGCGGCTGGACCCAGGACCGCGCCTGCGAGGAGCGCTTCACCTTGGCGCGGGCGCTCGATCCGCCGCGCGAGTCGGCGACGTAGACTTCCTCGCCCTCGACGAAGTCGGTCGAGCTCTTCTCCACGTAGAGCAGGTCCTTGCCGGCGGCCACGATGCTGGCCGTCGTCTGGGAGTCCTTGCCCGTGAGCACCTGCCCGCGGGCGAAGGTTCCCACGACCGTGGTCGGATCGAGTTCTACGGTCGCGTAGTGGGGGAAGAGGACGACTTCGCTCAGGATGCGGAAGCGAAGCTTCGCCCGCTGGGTGTGGGGCTTGGCGCAGAAGGGCCCGATCAGGGATACGTCGGCCTCCCCGCTCTTCTTGAAGGTGACCTCGACCTTCTGGCCCTTGGAGCTGGTCTTCTTCCAGCGGACCAGGTATTCGCGGTGCGGGGCCACGACCCACTTCTCGCCGTCCCAGCGCACGACCGCCCCGTCGCTCAGGCCGGCGGGGGCCTGGCCGCGGTGCTTCCAGGCCTCGTGGAGCTCCGCCACCTTGGCGAGCTTGTAGTACTGGCCCCACGCGGGATCCGGAAGCCCTTCGCCCGGCGCCTCGGTCTTGGGGTCGTCCACGGTGACGAGCCCGGGGTTGTCCTCGGCCGGCCCGAAGAGCTCCGAGGAGACCGCGACGCCCACGCCGCGGTGGCTGGCGTGATGATCGAGCTCGAGTCGGAGGGTGGCGCTGTGCTCGACGCGGCTCTTCCACTTGGTCTGCCCGGAGTCGTCGAAAGGCTCCGGCGCACGGTCGATGGCCTGCATGCGCAGCCGCCGCCGCTCTTCGGTGCGCACGGCCTTGGCGCCTTCCGCGAACCCGACGACGGGGCGCGGCTTGATCTCGACTTCGCGAAGGACGTAGGCCTTCGTGTCCCGCAGGGTCGTATGAGCGGACTCGGCCACGAGCTTGATCTCGACCTTGCCCGGGGCCGCGTCGTGCTTGATCAGGACCTCGAGCTCCCGCTTGCGCTCGCCGGCCGGGAAGGTGAGCGGAATGCGCGTCGGACCGCTCCCGCTCGGCGGTGTGCTGGGCGGCGCGGGGTGGTTCGGGTCGAAGGCCGAGCACTCGAGGTAGCCGACCACGGTGCTGGGGTCGCTCCCTTCGGGGAGCGGATCGCTCATGTGAACGTCGATCCGCACCAGGTCGCCGGGGCGGTAGGGGCCTTCGGGGTCGAGGGCGCGAGAGGCGAAGCGGCTGCCGAAGTAGAGCTTGCGCGGCCCATGGACCTTCAGCTTGCGCTCGGTGATCGTCCCCTTCGCCACGACGGGGCGCCCCGTCCCGCCGACGGGCTCGATCGCGATGGTGTGCTCCTTGCCGTCGCCGAAGGTGAAGGTGACCTCGTGCTCGTAGGTCCCCTGGGCCCAGGCGTCCCGGGAAACGTCGACGAGGAGCTCCTTGCGCTCCTTCCCGTCGCTGCTGAAGAGCCGCGAGATGAGCTTGATCCCTGCCTGCTCGCTGGAGCCCGCGGCCCACGTGCTGTCGGGCCCCGCGGTCTTGAGCCGGATCTTCGCCTTGTCGCCCTGGCGGAAGGGCGGGCGGCGGTCGAACCAGTCGTCTCCCTCGGGGAAGCCGACCCGCGTGCCCGCCTGCACGTGCACCTTGAGCTTGCGCTGGGCCTGGTCCTCGGTCCGCACCCCGTCGCAGGCCCGAACCACGATCTCGTAGTCCCCGGGCTTCGCGAAGACCACGTTCACCGGCTCCGAGCGCTTCTTGCCCTTCTTCCAGCGCACCGGGAAGGTCTTGGGGTTCCCCCCCTCGTCGCCGAAGGCCGGCGAGGAGAGCTCGGCGGTGGCGTCGCGAAAGGACTCCCGCTCGAGATCGACCCGCAGCTCGGCGGCGTCCTGGGGATTGAACACCCAGCGGTCCGGCTGCCCGTCGAGGGTGCCCAGGGGCGCCGAGGCGAAGGGCTTCTTGGCCCAGGCGATCAGCGGGTAGGGCTCGAGCTTCAGCTTCTTCTGCACCTCGGAGGAGGTCGACGAGAGGGTCGCGGGGGGGGACGAGTCGAGGGCCTGGAGCGAGAAGGTGACTTCCTTCTCCTGGTCGGTCAGGCCGAGGTCCGCGAGCGACTTGAGCGTCAAGGGGACGCGGATCTCGCTCTCGCCCTGGGTGGACTCGAGCACGATCCCGACCGTCGAGCCGCGGGATTCGGTGCGCCAGCGTTCCGAGGAGGTCACGAAGCAGGGCGCGTCGCCTTTCCAGCTCATGGGCGCGACGAGGTAGCCGACCGGCTCGCTGCGGCTCGCCTGGGCGTGCTGCCAGCGTCCGTGCAGCCGCTTGACCAGGCGCACCACGACCTCGACCTCCTGGTCGGCGTGATGGGGCCCCTTGGGCTTGATCCAGGTGCTCGAGAAGCGCAGCCGGCGCGCGTCGCGCACGGTGAGCTTCTGTTCGGTCCGTTCGCCGCCGAGGGCGTTGTTCCCGGGCTCGATCCGCAGCGGCTGCTTCTCGCCCGCCTTGTCGAAGACCAGCTCCACCCGCGCCTCTTGCTGCCCGGCGGGGATCTTGGCCTGCACGTCTCCACCCAAAAGCGGGCTCTTGAGGGTGACCTCGACCTCGGACTCCGCGGCCTCGGGAAGGCGCAGCGTGACGGTGACCTTGTCGCCCACGCGGTAGTGCTTGTTGGGCTCGAGGACCGGCTCGATCCAGCCCTCCGCGGGGAAGCTCACCGGCTGTCCGGAGTCCTCGATGGTCAGCTTCTGGGTCTTGCGCTCGCCGAGGCGCAAGGAGCCGCTCGTGACGTCGAGCGTGGCGTCGGTCTGCTTGCTCGATCCGGAGAGCGCCTTGAGTTCGACCGGACCGACGTCGACCACTCCCTCCTTCCCCGCGGGGAGGGAGAAGGCGTGGGGCGAGGAGGCGAAGCCGGAGCAGGCCAGGGAGAGCTGCGCCCCGCCGCTGGGGACGGGGCCCGTGAGCTGGAGCTTGAAGGTCACCTGCTGCCCCGCGCGGTGCGGGCCCTCGGGATCGACCCAGGGCTCGGCGAAGGCGACGGTGGGGTGGAGCTGCACGCTCACCCGGTTCACTCCCTCGGGGTCGAGGAGCGAGCCCTCGCCCGCGCGGAGGCTCACCCCCTGCGGCGAGGCGAAGGCGTCGGTCAGGCGTGTGAGCGCGACCTCGTGGGCGTTGGGATGGCCCTTGCCCTCGGGGATCCGCACCTCCTGGGGCTTGCCTCCCTTGAACCGATCCGAGAGGAGCTTGACCTTGACCCCCTTGTCGGGGGCGGGGTAGCTGAGCTTGACCTTCAGCTTGGCGGAGTTCGCATCGGCGAAGACGAGCTCCTCGCCGGAGCTGTGGTCGAAGGACGCCTTGGGCGCCTCGACCTTGACCCGGGGCGCCGAGGCGTTCGCGTCGACCTCGCAGCGCGAGAGGGCCTCGATCCGGAGCTCCTCGGGGTGGTCGGTCGGTTTGCGGAGAGGGAGCTCGACCTCGAAGCGGCTCCCGCTCAAGGAGTCGCGGTCGGGGACCCGCGCCTCGACCGAGCGCTTCAGCCCGGGATGCCGTAGCTCGAACTTGGCGCGCGAGGGCTGGGCGACCGCCTTGACGTCGTCCACCTCGATCACGGCCTTGGCCGTCCCGAGGACGTGGACGCCGTCCCCGAGGTCGGGGCTTCCCGCGGCGCGCTTCACCGCGACGACCGAGAGTTTGGGGAGCACCACCCGCAGGTCGGTCGCGGCGCTCCCCTCGACCTCCTCGCTCCGCTTGGGGACGACCTGGAGCGTGAACTCCCCCTCCCGAGCCAGCTCGACCTCGACCTCGAGGTCGCCGGCGCTCTTCAGGACGTGCGTCACGGACCGCTTGAGCCCAGCGCCGCGGAGTTCGACCTTGACGCCGGCGCTGGGGTACCAGGTGCCCGTGTCCTTGCGCTCGAGCACGACCTTGGCCGTGCCGAGGGCGTAGGGGCCGCTGGTGTTCGAACCCTGCTCGACGCGGGCGACGGCGAGCTTCAGCTTCTCGTGGACGGTGACGCTCGCGCGGCCGCCCGAGGGGGAGACGCTGACCCCCTCGCTGTTGCTGGAGCCCGCCTCGAGGGTAAAGGTGTAGCTCCCGGCGGCGCTCGGGGTGTAGGTGTAGACCTCCGAGCCGTGAATCCGGTAGTCGCGCTCGGGGGCGCTCCCGGTCCCCTTGACCTTGACCGAGCGCTTCTTCCCGGCCCGGCGGTCGAAGCCGAACTTGAGGCGGATCTCCTGGCCGACGAAGACGTTTTGCTGGTCGTCGCTCAAGGAGCGAAAGGACAGCACGTGGTTCCCCATGGCGCTCTTGCTCTTCTCTCTGGCCCCGGGGCCCCTAGGCTTCGGCGGCCGCCCGCTCGAGGGCGGCGAGCTTGGTGCGCGCGTCCGCGTCCCAGCCCATGATGCTCCGACCCCACTTCGTCTCGCGCTCGAAGCCTTGGCCGGCCAGGAAATCGAGGTGGACGAAGCGGGCTCGTTCCTCGAAGCCTTCGAAGCCGAGTTCCCTCGCGCGCTCCAGGGCCCGCCGCACCCGCGCGCGCGTCCCCGAGCGACCGAGCGGCGCGCAGGCCTCGGGCCAGGCGTCGAGGACCGCCCGCACGAGGCGGTCCTCGACGCGGGCGGGGACGTCCTCCTCGAACGCGCGCCACTGCTCGTCCCGTATCACCAGCATGAGCGAGGATCCTCCGTCGCGGAACGGCTCGAAGGAGCGAACCTAGAGGGCGCTCGTCGCGACCGCAAGCGCTCCAGGACGGCCGGCTCTTCGGCCGGCCCTCAGCCGAGGAGGCGGACCTTCTCCAGCTCCCCCTTGTCGAGGTAGAGGCCGCAGTGGCGCGGGCAGCGCTCCACGAGAAGCCCTGGCGTCCCCTTGTAGTGGACCCGCTGCATCGCTTCGTCGCAGCGCGGGCAGCGACGATCGACGACGGGCGCGGGCTCCGCCTCGGCGACCTTCCACTCGCGCAGGACGCGCAGCTTCTGAGCGAGAAGGGGGTTCTCGTCCTCGCTCGCCGCCTGGGCGAGCTCCTCGGCTTCGCCGTCGTCGAGCCACACCCCGCCGCACGCCGTGCAGCGGTCGATGGTCACTCCGTCGACCTCGACTTCCTCCATGCTCCCGTGGCAGGCGGCGCAGTCCATGGAGCCTCCTTCTCGGCGGGGCGAGCTTATCTACACTGAGGGGCATGCGCGAGCCCGCTCCCCTCCCCGCCCACCGCGTCGCCTCCCGCGGCCTCCTCGGAGCGGTGCTGGGAGGACTCGGCGGAGGCGTAGCCCTGCTCTGCTGGCTCTTGCTCGCGGCGCCGGGAAACACTGCGATTGGAGGGGCGTGGGAATTCGCGGTGGTCGCGTTCGTCGTCCTCGCGGTGCTGGGCGTCTGGAGCGGGTTGGCCGCCCTAACCGTCGAGCTCGGCGTTCGCCTCCCCTGGCCCTGGCGCCTCTTCGCACCGCCCGTCGTCGCCTCCACCGCCTTCCTCGCCTGCGCGGCCGCCGCGTTCTGGGCGGAGGGGCTCGCGCGGGGAAGGAGCATGGTCGAGGTGCTCGACGAGTTCTTGCGCTTCGTGGCCCGCATGGGCCGTGACGCGGACGGCTTCTCGCTGGTCGCCGGTTGCGTGGGGCTCCCCTTCCTCGCTTGGACGCTGCCGGCGCTGGTGGAGCGCTCGGCGGGACGCAGGTGGCCCTCGCTTTGGCACCCGTTGGCCGGCGCCGGAGGAGGTCTCGCGGCCTTTCTCTTTTTGGTCGCGGTCGAGCGGTACGTCTCCGACTGGGGGAGCCTGCTCGTGCTCTTCCTCCTGGCCCCGGCGGGGGCCTGCGGGGGCTTGGGCCTGGTCCCGCGTGTCGAGGAGCGCCTCCGCGCGCGTTGGCGTCGCCGGCGGGGCCTCGACCCGCCGGCCCTCGGGCCGTCGGCGCCCGCCGGGTCCGCGCCGACGCCCGACGGGTTGGAGGATCCTCCGGGAGAGGACGAAGGGCCTGCCCCCGAGGCGTAGGCGCGGACCGAGGGGTCCGCGCCGCCGTGGAATCCGCTTCCGCGGGCCCGGCGGCCCCGCGGTTCGGTCGCGGGCCCTGTTCTCCGTGCGCCGGACGCGAACGCGAACGGGTAGACTCTCCGTCCTGGACTCGAGCGCGGCGGACTCGAGCGCGGCGGACTCGAGCGCGGCGGACTCGAGCGCGGCGCTCCCGGCGCGCCGCATGGCCTTGCGCGCTTTCCTCGGCGCGCTGCTGGGCGGCCTGCTTGGCGCTTTGATCTTGGGCGTCCGGGCCGCGCTCCTGGAGCGCATGTGGGGCTGGACGATCCGGGCCGAGGCCGCGCGGGCGCCCTTCCCGCGACGACGAGCGGCTGGTGCGCCTTCGCGGCCCTGGCCCCCGAACGGGGCGTGCGTCTCCGGGAGCGGTGGCGTCCGCTCGCCGTGCCGTTGGCGATCTGCGGCGCCTGGTGGGTCGCGCTCGCGGCGACGTTCTGGGGAGCGAGCCTCGGCATCGGGAGGACTCCCCTCGAGGCGCTGGCGGACTCCCTCGAATACCTCGCTCAGGCGCCTCGGGCGCCGGCACCCTACGGCTTCTCGCTGTTGCGTTTCGGCCTCCCTTGCGCCGCTTGGACGGGGGTGGCGCTCCTCGCGCGCAGAGGTCGCCTGCGCCGACCCTGGATCTGGGCGCCGCTGGCCGGGGGAGGCGGCGCACTCCTCGCGCTCGGCGTCTCCCCCTCGGTCGAGGAGCTCGACCTGGTGTGGGGCTACGGGATCCGGCCAACGGGCTTCACGCTCGCGGCGACCCTCTCCCGGAGTCCACTCACGCCGTTCCTCCTAACGAGGAGGTCCGACATGGGTGAACGACACACAAGCCCCCGGCGCACCGAAGCGGGGGGCGCCTCAGGCGCCGGCCGTGGCGGGGGAGGCGGTGGGGCGCGGCGGACGCGCCCGCAGGCCGCAGGCGAGCGCGCAGAGGAGCAGGAGCGCCCAGCCGCTGGTGAGGAGGGTGGCGGCGTCCACGTCGTAGGGGAGATCGGCGCACCGCGGAGCGGCGCGGGCCGCCGCGGCCGTCTGCGCGCGATCCGCAGCGGGCGCCTTCGGCTCGAGGCGGCGACGGAGCTCGAGGCGGTCGGCCCGGCCGTCGGCCGAGCGCCACACCACCCGCACCACCACCGAGCTCCGCTCCCCGGTCCGCAGCAGTTCGGTGCTGCCCACGGCCTGGCCCGGCGTGGCCGGGCGCAGGCCCGGCACGGCGAAGGCGCCTCGCGCCCCGGCGCAGGCTTCGGGCAGGCGCGCGCGGGGCAGCGCCAGCAAGGACGCCAGACGCTCGTTCGCGGCGGCGCGCGCGAGGGCGCGCTCACGGTGGGGCATGGACGCTCGGCGGGCCTCGCGGGCGCGCGGCGGGCTCATGGCGGCGAGCGCCGCGGCGGCCCCGCCGCAAAGGGCGAGGCAAGAGACCATTTCCAAGAGCGAGAAGCGGGCTCGCGCGCGCTGCCGCCGGCTCATTCCAACCCCCTCCCTGGTCGGCTGCGGTCACGGGTCTGCAAACGGCGGTCCTCTGCTAACTCCTTTGTGACCTCGGCTGCCGTGGGAACACCGTTCCCGCGTACCCAGATCTTGCTGCGCACCTTCTTCTCGGCGGCTCCTCGTTGATGGTTCCCTCCCGCGGCGAAACAATCCCTCCGCGAGCGGACGCTGCGCAGCGAAGGTCGAGGCCTCGCGGGCGCCCGCAGGTCGGTGCGGGAGGTGGCGGTGACGGGCGAGCGAAAGGGCGGGAGCATGCGGGAGCGGGTGGCGGAACTCGAACGGCGCCGCGCCCGGGCCGAGGCCATGGGCGGACCCGAGCGCGTCGCCGCCCAGCACGCCCAGGGCAAGCGGACGGCGCGCGAGCGCGTCGCCCTCCTCTGCGACGAGGGGAGCTTCCTCGAGATCGGCAAGCTCGCCCGCCACCTGCCCAACCCGCTCCTCCGCGGCAAAGAAACCCCCGCCGACGGTGTGGTGGTGGGCATCGGCCGCGTCGAGGGCCGCCCGGTGGGGGTCGCGGCCTACGACTTCACCGTCCTGGCCGGCTCCATCGGGACCGTGGGCGAGGTCAAGGTCACCCGCCTGCGGGAGCTCTGCCTGCGCGAGCGCTTCCCCATCGTCTGGCTCATCGACTCGGCCGGGGCCCGCATCCAGGAGGCCGCCGGCAGCCAGTTCGCCGGCAGCGGCTGGCTGTTTCGCGAGCAGGCGATCCTCTCGGGCGTCGTCCCGCAGGTGGCCGCGCTCATGGGGCCCGGGATCGCCGGGACCGCCTACATCCCCGGCCTCGCCGACGTGGTGTTCATGGTCCGCGGGGTTGGGGCCATGGCCCTCGCGGGCCCGCCGCTCGTCAAGGCCGCCGTGGGCGAGGAAGTGAGCGAGCAGGAGCTCGGCGGCAGCGCCGTCCATACCCGCGAAAGCGGCTGCGCGCACGCCGAGTTCCCCGACGACGAGAGCTGCATCCAGGCCATCCGCAGCTACCTCGGCTACTTCCCCAGTCGAGCGGGAGAGAAGCCTCCTCGCCGACCCTGCGACGATCCTCCGGACCGCCGCGAGGAACGCCTCCTCGACATCGTCCCCGACGACGTCCGCTACGGCTTCGACATGAACGAGGTCATCGAGTGCATCGTCGACCACGGCGAGCACTTCCCCATCCACGCCGAGTTCGGCAAGGCCCTCCTCTGCAGCCTGGCGCGTCTCGACGGTCGTCCGGTGGGGATCGTGGCCAGCAACTCGCGCCATGCCGGCGGCGCCCTCGACAACGACGCCGCGGACAAGGCCGCCCACTTCATCACCCTCTGCGACGCCTTCGAGCTCCCCCTCGTCTTTCTCCAGGACGTTCCTGGCTTTTGGGTCGGCTCCCGCGTCGAGCGCGCGGGGATCATCCGCCACGGCGCCAAGATGCTCTACGCGGTCTCCCAGGCCACCGTCCCCAAGCTGACGGTGCTCGTGCGCAAGGCCTACGGGGCGGGCTACTACGTCATGTGCGGCCGCGCCTACGAACCCGACCTCATCGTCGCCTGGCCAAGCGCCGAGTGCAGCCTCATGGGGGCCGAGGGCGCGGTCAACATCATCCACGGCAAGGCCATCGCCGCCGCCGATGACCCGGCCGCCGCGCGCCGCGACCTCGTCAAGCAGTTCAAGACCTTCATCGACCCCTGGAAGCCCGCCGAGCAGGGGCTCATCGACGACGTGATCGACCCCCGAGAGACCCGCGCGGTCCTCTGCCAGGCCCTCGCCTACACCGAGCACAAGACCGTCGAACGTCCCGCGCGCAAGACCGGCGTCTGGCCCGTTTGACCCTCCTCGTGCTCTCGCCCTGCACAATGGGGCCCGTGCGCGACCACGTCCGAGCCCGACGACGCGAGGGAGCCGCGTGAGCGGAGGCGCCGAAAGCCGCGGCGCGGGGAGGGCCTGGGCGCTGCCCCTCGCCCTCTTCCTGGCCTTCCAGGGGCTCTACTGGCTCACGGCCTCGGGGCGCGTCGACCGCATGGCCGACGAGTTCGAGGTCTACCTCATGACCGAGAGCCTGGTCGACCGCGGCCGCCTCTCGGTGCCCCAGCTCCCCGAGGCGGCCTTCTTCGGGCGGCGCGGGCTCGACGGGGAGGCCTACACCCCCTACGGCCCCGGAAGCGCCTTCCTCGCCCTTCCCCATCACCTCGCCGGGCGCGCCCTGGCGGCGCTGGTCGGGGTCCCCCGCGCCGACCGCGCGAGCTGGACCGAGCTCGTGGCGGCCACGACCTCCCTTTCGAACACCACCTGGGCGGCCCTGTGCGTGCTCGCGACCTTCTTCGCCCTGCGCGCCCTCGACGCCAGCCCGCGCCGCGCCGCGTTGGGCGCAGCCCTCCTCGGCGGGGCCACGGCCCTCTGGCCCTACGCGACCCTGTTCTATTCCGAGCCCCAGAGCGCCGCCTTGCTCGCCGCGGCCGTGGCCCTGCACCTGCGCGGTCGCGCGGCGCTGGCCAGCCTGGCCGCCCTCGCCCTGGGGCTCGTGAAGCTGAGCAACGCGGTGGCCTTCCCCGCCCTCTGTCTCCTCGCCCTGGGCGATCCCCGCGAGTGGCGCCACACGGCCGGTTGGCCTGCGCGCCTGCGCGCGGTCCTCCCCTTCTTCCT
>RFHU01000094.1 GCA_003695705.1 Planctomycetota bacterium | reverse complement strand
GTCGACGGCAGCGTGGCGGCCCTCCGCTCGCTTGCGAATCGAGCCGAGCGCGAACCCGAGCTTGCCGAGCTGCTCCTGCGCGCGACGACGCCCGAGCCGCTCTATCCCCCACTCGAGCGGGCCACCGTCGAGGACTGGGCCATGACCCAGCTTCGGCTGCACGCGGGACGCCCCGAGGTGGCCCCGTGGTTGCGGGGCTGGGTCGACACCGAGGCCCGCACCCGCCTGATCTGGCGCAGGCAGCTCCCGGTGACGCCCGAGCGGGCACCCTCGGAGAACGAACTCCGGCGCTACGTCGAGGTGGCGCCGCCCCTCCTCGCTGAGGTTCTCGAAGCGGAAACGGCGATTGTTTTCGATTGGCTGAAGAAGCGCCTGAAGGAACTCGACAAGGAGCGCAGCAAGGCGTCGCTCGACGAAGGACGCAAGGAGCAGTTGGCGCTCCTGCAGCGCCTCGCCTTTTTCGTACTCGATCCCGACGGCGAATTGGAGCGCGTTTTTCCCTTGGACGACGCCTTGCGCTGGGTCGGCTCCAAGAACGCTGCCCGCCAGCTCGCAGGTCGAACGCTGATCTTTTCGTCCCTGATCGGGGGACTCGAAAGCGGAGGCCTCGACGCGAAGGCGAAGGGGACCGCGCCGGCTGCCGACGAGGAAGCTCCGTTCGGCGGGGAATCCGACCTCGATCCGCCGCCGGTGACCTTTCGCGTTCGCCAAGCGACGGAGCAGGCTCACGAACTCGAAGACCCCCGCTGGCGCTTGCGCGAACGCTTGCCGCTCCGGGTGGACGCGGAGGGAGAGGTCCTCTGCTGGCTCGCCGTCTACAAGTGGACCAACGCAGCCGAAACGGAAGAAGACCGCTCGGTGGGACGCCCCCAGAGCCTTGCCGAGCACCAGGAATGGGTCCGCGAGCGTGCGGAGGGCGAGGCCCAGAGCCTGGGGCTCTCCGAATCCCTGGAGCGGGTGTTGGCCGCGGCCGCCCTTTCCCACGACGAAGGCAAGCGAGCCCGGCGCTGGCAGGAAGCCTTTCGCGCCCCTTCGGAAGGGGGTCCCTACGCCAAGACCCTCGGCCCCCTCAACGTCGCCCTTCTGGGTGGCTACCGACACGAGTTCGGTTCGCTGCCATACGCCGCCGAGCGAGCCGACCCGGACCGGTGGACGGACGACGAGCGCGACCTGCTCCTGCACCTCGTCGCGGCGCATCACGGCTACGCTCGCCCCTTCCTGCGTCCGGACGGGTGCGAGCAGGCGCCACCTTCTCGCCTCGAATCCCGCAGCCGCGAGGTGACCCTTCGCTATTTCCGGCTCCAGCGGCGCTGGGGTCCGTGGGGACTCGCCTACCTCGAAGCCCTCCTGCGCGCTGCGGACCAGCGTGCCTCCCGAGACAACGACGCCTTGGCCCTCGCGGGGGCGAAGGAGGGCCTGCGTGCCGACTAGCGTTCCCGTGGACGTCTTCAATCCGGGCCAGGTCTTCGCCTGCCTGGGAATTCTCGAGGCGCTCGAAGTCTTGGCGGGACCCGTCGAAGGGGGCTTCGACTGGAGCGACCCCGCGGACGTTCGCTTTCGCCTCCGGGGAGGCTGCGACGATCCCGTTGGGGAGGTCCTGTCCTTTCTTACCGAAGCCGAAGTGCGCGTCTTGGTGCCGGAGTCGATCCCCGTCGAGCTCGGAAAGTGGGGCTTGTCGGCGTCGCCGTGTTCGGGGCCGTATCCCTTGGCGGAACCGAAAGCGGACGTGCTCCCCGTCGAGTTCGTTCGTGACGGAACGTGCCTGCGCGTCGACCACTGGGGCGACACTTCGCGTCGTGACCGCGCGAAGTTTTGGGCAGGAGCCGGGGGCTACCCCGCAGGCGCACTCATGCGCGACGCGCTCGACTTGGTGCGGGGCCGCGCCGACGAGGACGCCTCGGACCCGTTCGCCTTCGCCGCGCCTCAGTCCAGCAACTTCCGCCTGGATCGGCGCGGCAGCTACGTCCCCCTGGATGCGGGCTTTTCCCTCAACAAACACGCGAACGTGGTGGCCGTTGGCTACCCGTGGGTCGAAATCTTGGCCACGGTAGGGCTATCGTACGCGCGCCCGACGCGTGAGGCCAAGCTGCTCTACCGGTACGGCATCGCGGGTCGAGCCGAGGGCTTCTCCCTCGAAGCCTCCTACCTTCCTCCACCGCTCCTGCGCCTTGCGCTCGGCGCCGACGACCTCGGGGCTTTCCCGCAGCGCACCTTTCGCATGCACCTGGATTGGCCCGGCAAAGAAGGCCAGGCCCGCGTCGTGACCACCGTAAGCGAGGAATCGAACCCATGAGCCCTGCCTGCCCGACCCCGAAAGACCTCGACGCCTGGATCTCCAAGGACCACGTCGTGGCCTTGCATTACCGCCAGCACCTCGTCCCCGCCGAGGGACGGGGGGCCGTGTTCTTCCCTCCCACCTACGCAAACACGGAAGGCGGCTACCAGATCAACGAGCTGGCGGACGGGACGAAGATCGCCGACGTCGACAGCGTCGCTTCGCAGGCCAACCGGCGAGAGCCCATCTTCCTGCGGGAGGACCTCCGGCACCTCGTCCCTCAGATCGCCATCACCCACGACCGCGGCAAGGAACTCCCGCCCGGCAGGGTGTCCCTCTTGGAAGCCGGGCACCGCCTCGGCGACGCCATCGTCCGGTGCACGGAGCTGGCCGAGCGCGCGCAGAAGGCCTTCCGCGCCCAACGCGACGGAAACGACGCGCGTCTCCTCGCCAAGCTGGCGCCGACGTCGCTGGTCTTCGGTGCCTGGGATTCGCGCGACACCATGACGCGGATCCCTCGCCTCCTTGCGGCAACCGTTCGCGCCTGGGACGTGAGCGTGCTGAAGCGTTCGGCGCAGTACGTGCCGGCCCTCGACTACGCCGAACTCGAGGTCTTCAGCGAGGCGGAGAAGGCCAAGGCAGAAGGCAAGAGCAGCAGCCCGCTGGCGGAGCGTGGCTACGTTCATGTGCCCGCGGTGGGGACCCACGGCGGCGTGATCGCTCGCGGGCCGATTCGCTTGGACCTCACCGTCAACCTGGTTCAGTTGCGTCGCCTGGAAGGCGGCGACGACACCCTCGCCCTTCGCCGGTACATCCTGGGGCTCGCCCTGGTGGCCGCCGCGGAACCGATCGATCCCTTCTTCCGGCAGGGCTGCCTCCTCGTGCCCGACGACGAAGTGCCGGCCGAGTGGACCTTGGTCTTGCGCGACGGGCGGCGCGAGGCCGTGGACATCACCCCCGAGTGGGCGCGCGAAGTCGCCACGGAGGCGGCCACGGCCTTTGGCGTTGGGGAGAACCTAGAAGTCCGCTTCGACAAGAAGAAGGCCAAGAGCGACGCGAAGAAGAAGCAATCGAAGTGACCCCCCGGCATTACCTCGTCTTCGAGGTCCACCTCCACGATCGCCGCTACCACGGGCGTCCCGAGTGGCCTCCGGCTCCCGCGCGTCTGTTTCAAGCCCTGGTCGCCGGAGCCGCTCGCGGGCCTGCGCTGGGCGACGAGCTTCGCCAGGCCTTCCTCCGCCTGGAAAGGCTCGATCCTCCGCTGGTGGCAGCTCCCCGCCAGCGAGAGGGCAGGGATCTCCGGACCTACGTCCCCAACAACGACCTCGACGCCAAGGGCGGGCACCCTTCTCGAATCAGCGAGATTCGTGTGGCCAAGTCGGTGCGGCCACGACTCCTCGACGATCCGCCCTTCTTCCTCTACGCTTGGTCCCTTCCGAGCGAGTTCCCGGGCCTGGATTCCCTGATCGGGGCCGCTCACCGCCTTCACGCCTTCGGGCGAGGAGTGGACATGGCCTGGGCGACGGCCCGGGTTGCGTCCGCCGTGGACCTCGCCGCGTGCCTGAACGCCTACCCAGGCGAGGTGTTCCGACCGGGCGGTGTAGGCCGCACGGACGCGCGGCGCATCGAATGTCCTCAGGCGGGAAGTCTCGAGAGCCTCGAGAGCCGCTACCAAGCTCTTGGCTCGCGCTTCGAGGACCTCCGGGTCGGCAACGGGTTGCAGGTGAATTTCCGTCAGCCACCGCGCGCACGCTTCCGCGCGGTCGTCTACCAGGCGCCGCCCCGGCGCTTCTTCTTCGAGTTGAGGAATCTCGAGGACGAGGGGCGCTTCGCTCCCTGGCCCCACCGCCGAACGGGAGCCCTCTGCGAGTGGGTCCGCGACGCGGCGGCCGCACGCCTCGAGCAGACCTACGAAGCCGACCCTTCGGCCCTCGTGGAGCGAGCCCTCGTCGGACGGAAGGTCGAAGGCTTGCCCTCTCTCGGTCCGGCGTCGCGCGTACGGATCCTGCCCCTGCCTTCCATCGGGCACCCCAACGCCAACCCTGCGGTGCGGCGAGTGGTGATCGAAGTTCCGAGCGCTTGCCCTCTCCGTGCGGACGACGTGTCCTGGGCCATCGAGGGCCTGGAGGACGCAGAGCGCGTTCTCTTGCGCGCGCGCGCGGACCGCATGCACGAGCACTACGGCTTCGGCAGGCCGTGCCGGACCTGGCGGACGGTAACGCCGATCGCCTTGCCGCTTCCGGCCTCGGAGCGGCGGAAGTCGGTCCGAACCGGAGACGAGCGATGCCGGAGGGGCGACGAAGGGGTGCGCGCTCTGGGTCGGTCGCTGCGGCACGCGGGAGTGGACGCGGCCCTGGTAGAAGCCGAGATCCGGCAGGAGCCCTTTTGGGACGGCGGACTCGCGGCACGGGAATTCGCAACCGGGACCCGGTTCGATCCCAAGAGCCTTTGGCATGCAGAGTTCACCCTTTCTCGAGCGGTGGAGGGGCCGCTCGTCCTGGGGAACGGTCGTTTCCTCGGCCTCGGTCTATGCGCTCCACTGGTTCGCTTCCGCCGGGCGTTCAGCTTCCGCGTCGTAGAGGGCTGGTCTCGAGGAGCGGATCCTCTGCGCATTGCGCGTGCCCTTCGGCGAGCCGTGATGGCCCGTGCAGCCCAGGTTCTGGGCCGGACGCACCTGCCGAGCTGGATCAGCGGCCATCGGCGAGACGGGAATCCCGCCGAAGGGCATCGGCACCTGCACTTCGTGTGCGATCCGGAGCATCGACGACTCCATGTGATCCTTCCGGGCGCGCCCGACGACTGGCGGGACGGGGACCTCGAGGTCCTGGAGCGCTCCCTCGCCGGATTCTGGGAATTGCTTGCGGGACCGGACGGACGATTGCGACTCGAAGAATGCCCCCCCGACGACGCCCTCAGCGCGCGTTCGGCCGAATGGCGCACCGCCACTCCGTACGCCGTACGGCGTCACGCACGCCTTGGGGACCCGCGCGCGGCGTTGGCCAGGGACGCTGTCCTCGCGGCCGTGGACCGGGGCTTTCCGGCTCCGGAGGTGCGAGTGCTGACGGTGGAGGCACGTCGCCCCGGTCGTCCCTTGAGCGGACATCTCGCTTTGTCCTTTCCCCGAGCGATTCCGGGCCCGGTGCTCCTCGGACGTACCGCCCATCAGGGAGGCGGATACTTCCGCGCGGTGGGAGGGCGATCGGAGGCATGAACGAAGGGCGCGGCGTTCCGGAACTCTTGCCGGTGCGCATGCTCAACGAGTTCGTCTACTGCCCGCGCCTTTTCTACATGGAATGGGTGCAAGGAGAGTGGGCCGACAACGCCTACACGGTCGAGGGCAAGATCGTTCACCGCCGAGCAGACCGCCCGACGGGCGAGCTCCCCGCGGCGGAAGACGAGCGCTCCTTCGTCGCCCGCTCGGTGCATTTGTCCTCGGAGCGCCTCGGCCTGACGTGCCGCATGGACGTAGTGGAAGGAGAAGGGGGCGAGGTCGTTCCCGTCGACTACAAGCGCGGCAAGCCCCGCTCTGGAGAACGACCCCTCTACGATCCCGAGCGGGTACAGGTCTGCGCTCAGGCCTTGATCTTGCGAGAGCACGGCTACCGGGTCCCGCGCGGGGAGGTGTACTTCGCGGCCAGCAGGGAACGCGTGCCGGTAGAGCTCGACGAGGAGCTGGTGGAACTCACTCTGCGTTCCGCTCGTGAGGCGAAGGAGGTGGCGGCGAGCGATACGCTTCCACCGCCCCTGGAGGATTCCCCCAAGTGCGACGGGTGCTCCCTGTCGGGCATTTGTTTGCCCGACGAAGTGCACCTTCTCGAGGCGGAAAGTACGACCCAAGACGCACCCCGCGTACGCAGGTTGCACCCCGCCCGGGACGACGCGGTACCGTTCTACGTCCAGCGGGGCGGCACGCGGCTTGGCCTTCGCAAGGGCCTCCTGCAGGTCCGGGAGCGGGGAGAGCTCCTGGCCGAGCGGAGCATCGAGGAGGTGTCGCAAGTCTCGGTCTACGGTGGGGTCCAGGTGAGCACGCAGGCCTTGCGTGGGCTGTTGCAACGAGACGTTCCGGTCGCCTTCTTCAGCGCAGGGGGTTGGTTTTACGGGTGGACCCGAGGGCTTGGGCGCCACAACGTCATGCTTCGACGGGCGCAATTCCGGGCCGCGGACGACTCCGCACGCTGCTTGTCCCTGGCGCGACGGTTGGTGGCAACCAAGATCGCCAACCAGCGGACGCTTCTCCGCAGGAACCATCCGGATCCGGAGGACGCCCTCGACCGTCTCTCCCGCCTGAGGAGGCGAGCCGAGGAGGCCGCCAGCCTGGCCGAGCTCCTCGGTCTCGAGGGTACAGCCGCTCGCATCTACTACGAGCGCTTTCCGGGTCTGCTCCGCGTGCAATGGCCGGACTTTCACGAGGGCGGGCGAAGCAAACGACCGCCCCGCGACCCCTTGAACGCCCTCTTCTCGTTCCTCTACGCGCTGCTTTGCAAGGACTGGACGGTCACCCTGGCGACGGTGGGCCTGGACCCGCAGGTAGGCTTCTACCATCAGCCGCGTTTCGGCCGCCCGGCCTTGGCGCTGGACCTCATGGAGGAATTCCGGCCCCTGATCGCGGACTCTACCGTTCTGGTCCTGGTCAACAACGGCATCGTCGAGCCGGCCGATTTCCTTCGTCGTGGCCCTGCGGTGAGCCTGCGGGATTCGGCGCGGAAGCGAGTCATTGCGGCCTACGAACGACGAATGAGCGAACTGGTCACGCATCCGGTGTTCGGCTACCGAATCAGCTACCGGCGGATCCTCGAAGTTCAGGCGAGACTCCTGGGTCGTCACCTCATGGGCGAGATCGAGACCTTTCCCGAATTCCGAACTCGATGAGCCGTTCGTTCTACGTGGTCAGCTACGACATCGCCGACGACCGCCGCCGCACGCGCGTGCACGACCTGCTCAAGACCTTCGGAAAGCGGGTTCAATACTCCGTCTTCTGCTGCGAACTCAGCCGCAGCTCACTTCTCCGCTTGCGGGAGCAACTTCGGGAACGGATTCTGCTTACCGAGGACCGAGTCCTTTTCGCGAACCTCGGACCCGTCGAGGGGCGCGCCGACAAGGCACTGACCACCCTTGGCCTCCCCTGGACACCACCCGAGCGCGGCCCGACCATCGTGTAGCCACCCACCGAAGGCCCTCAACACGTTGCCGAAGGTTTTGCTCCTTGACAAATCGACCCTGCGAGCGCCCAGGCAGCGTCCGTTTGGCCGGCGGCGCTCGCGCAGCCCCATCCCTTCTCAACGGCAAGACTTGTCGCCGAACCACCGGTCGGTCTTGGGAACCAACCCATCGACACGGATTGCTTGCGACGGCGCGCTCGAAATGCTACCTATTACCGGAGCCGGTCCAGGAGGTTACCCAGGCAACTCTCTCCGCGTCCATCGCGACGCGGCCCCATTGAAGCGCACCCACCACCGCGCGGGCGGCGGGGCGCTGCGCGCTCTCCGCGTCC
>RFHU01000093.1 GCA_003695705.1 Planctomycetota bacterium | reverse complement strand
GGCGCGGTGCGTGCGGGCGCGGTGGGCGCGGTGGGCGCGGTGCGTGCGGGCGCGGTGGGCGCGGTGGGCGCGATGGGTGCGGGCGCGGTGGAGCCCGCGGCGGAGGCGCGGGGCGCGGTGGAACCCGTGGCGGGGGCGCCGGGCGCGGCGGCGGGGGCCCCGCTCGCTGCGCGGACCGAAGGCGGGGAGGACGAGTGGCCGCCGCAGCCCCCGAGGGCGAGGCCGCAGAAGGAGGCGAGGAAGAGGACGTGGGTGCGTGCCATGGGTCGCTCCAGCCCGGTCGGGCGAACGGGGGCTCACCGGAGCGTTGGGAGGCTGCGCCCTGGGGTTTCACGGCGTTCGCTCCCCCGGGCGGTGGAGGCGCTCGCCCCGGGGGGGCGGGCCGTTCGGAGCCGCCGTGGGGGCGAGACCTCCGGAGAGGGGAAGCGGGCGCCCGCGCGGGTCGGCGCAGCTCCGGGTCCTTTCGAGGTTCGGACGCCGCGGGTCCTCGCGCCGGTCGCCGGGGGTTCCTCCCTCCGAAGGGGGCCGTCGCCGCGAGGGATCGCCCGGGGGACTCCAGCGTCTGCCGCGGCAGGGGGAGGCCACGCAAGCCTCCCTCCCGGACGGCGGTCCGTACGGAGAGGGAAACCGGCCGCGCGGAGCGCACAAGGAAGGGGCGAAGAAGGACGAGGAGGTGGGTCGTGCGTCGTCTGCTGCCGGTGCTCTGTTCGCTCGCGTTGGTGTCCGGGGTCGCCCTGGGGGCTCCGCCCGAGGCCTTCCAACTCCGAAGGGCGCCCTGCGTTCGGGGGGAACGCTGGGAAGTCGTGACGAGCACGCGGGTCGAGCGAGATCCGCGAACGACGTCGCCTCAGCTCCTCGCTCACGGAGGGGAGTTCACCGAGACCACCTCTCGGGTGCGCTACGCGCTCCTCGACGCGGGCGCGGGAGACCGGGTGCGGCTCGAGGTAGCCCAAGCGGCCCAAGACCTCGTGGCCTGCATCGGCGGCCGCAGGGTGCGGGAGACCGAGCCCCCGCGCCGCGCCGTCCTCGAGGGACCCGCCAGGGAGCTCTTGCCCGGCGAGGTCGGGCCGGTGTCGCTCCTTGCGCGCGGACGCGTTCGCGTGGGGGAGGTGTGGACTTCCGAAGCCACCTTGCCCGTGGGGGGAGTGGCCCTCGTGCCCGTGCGTCTTCGCACGGCGGTGCGCGCTGCGCGCCGCGAGGGGAAGCGGGCCCTCCTGCGCGTGACCATCCAAGGGCGCGGGCAGGCGGTGGCCCCGGACGGGGGCCGGGTCGAAGTGGAGTTGCGAGGCGTCCTCGAGGTGGACCCCGCCGCCGTCGATCGGCCCGAGCGAGCGACCTTGGTCTACCGCGTCGCGGTGCGGGGAGGCGGGGGGCCGCCGGTGGCCACGCGCACGACCGTGCGCGTGGAGACCCGCCCATTGCCCGGACCCCAGGGAGCGCCGGCGGTCGTTGCGGAGTCCGCGCGCGGGGGGCTCGAGGGCGATCGGGCGCGGTGAGCCCGGCCCTTGCGCGCCGCTTCGCGCACCGGGGCGTCGCCTTCTCGTCCGGCGGAGCGGCGTCGCGGACCCCGCGGCCTTCGCGGCCTCTGCGCGGCGACCTGCTTGCCGCAGGAGCTTTCGGAGCGCGCTTCGCCCGCGCGGGGCGTCGCCACGGCCTCCGGAGAGGCACGGGCTGCTCTCCCGAGCCGCTCGAAGGACCTCGCTTGCCCTCCGGGGCGGGGGCGCTCGATGCCGGGGAGGCGTTCCGTGGAAGGGTGGCCCAGCGCAGGCGGTGGACCAGCGCAGGCGGTGGACCAGCGCAGGCGGCCGTTCGGTTGGTCTGCGGACTTCGGAACCTCGGCGAGGAACGAGGCCTCGGCGGTCGGTGGCGTCTCGTCGGGCGTGTCGCTACCTTCTTGTCGGGCATCGAGTCGAGCGATGGGCGCGGTGAGCACGTGACCGGCGACGACCCTTCTCCGCCGCGGGGAGCGGGGCTCCCTCCCGAGGACCCTCGCCCCGCGAGCCTGCTCGCGCGGCTCGGGACCGCCCTCCGCGAGGATGCCGAGCAGTGGTGTCGCGAGCGCTCTTGGGAGGTGCGGGTGCCCGTGCTCCTCTTCTTTGCCTACCTGTGGGTTCGGCACCTCGGCTCCCTGGAATACGGGAGCTTCCTCTTCAACGGGATCAACTTGGGCATCCACGAGGCAGGGCACATTCTGTTCCGGCCCTTCGGCGAGTTCCTGATGCTCGCCGGCGGGACGATCCTGCAACTCCTCGCCCCCGTCGTCGCGGCCTTCGCCTTCTGGAAGACCCAGCGGGACTACTTTGCCGGCGCCTTCTGCCTGGGCTGGCTGGGGACGAACCTCTTCAACTGCGCGGTCTACGCCGCCGACGCCCGCGGGCAGCTCAACCTCCCCCTCGTCTCCCCCTGGGGACGCGGTTTCGGCGCCGACGGGGTGGGGGACTGGACGCGCATGCTCGGCCGCCTCGGCCTCCTCGAGTGGGACACCACCATCTCCACCGCCTTCCGCTGGGCCGCCAGCGCTTCCTTCCTCCTCTGCCTCCTGTTCGGCGCCTGGCTGCTCTGGCAAATGCACCGCGCGCGCCGCGAGGGCTGAGCGCGCCGGGCCCCTCCCCAAAGGCAGCGTCGCCTCGGCCTCAGGGCCTCCCGAGCGCCGCGCTCCCTGGCCCGGGATTGGGAATGCCCTGGGCGTGCGACGCGGGCTCCTGTAGAACGGAAGTCCGACCCACGGAGCTCGCACGGGCGGGCGACCTTCCCCTTCTTCCGTCGGCGAGAGTTCATGGGCGAGATCGAGGCGCTGCTCCACCTGACCGCGGTCCTGGTCGTGGCCGTCGCGGCGCAGTGGATCGCCTGGCGCACGCGGATGCCTTCGATCCTGCTCCTGCTGGTCTGCGGGCTGTGCGCCGGGCCGGGCGCCGAGGCCCTGCTGGGGGAGAACCTCATCCAACCAGACCGCGTCTTCGGCGACCTCCTGCGCCCGCTGACGAGCGTTTCGGTGGGGCTGATCCTCTACGAAGGCGGGCTGAGCCTGCGCCTGCGCGAAATTGCCGAGGCGAAGGCGGTGGTGCGCAACCTGGTGACCGTCGGCGCCCTCTTCACCTGGCTGGCTGCGGCGGGCTGCGCCTACGCCCTCGGCCTCCTCGCCTTCGACCTCGCGCTCCTCCTGGGAGCCGTCCTCGTCGTCACAGGACCCACGGTCATTGCGCCCATCCTGCGGCAGGTTCGTCCGCGAGGCATGGCCGGCGCCGTCCTGAAGTGGGAGAGCATCGTCATCGACCCCATCGGCGCCGTTCTGGCCGTCTTGGTGTTCGAGGCGCTCCTCGCCGCGACCATCCAGGTCGGGATCGCCCACGGAGTCCTCGGGTTGCTCAAGGCCGCTGCGGGCGGGGGCCTCCTCGGCCTCGGCGGGGCCTACACCTTGATCCTGATGGTCCGCAAGCACTGGGTGCCCGAGTATCTGGAGAACCCCGTCTCCCTCGCGCTCCTTGCGACGGTCTTCGCCGCCTCCAACGTGCTGCAGGAAGAGTCGGGGCTGGTGGCCGCCACGGTCATGGGCTTCGTCGTGGGCCACGTCCTCGAGGAGGAGGCGCGGCCGATCGCTCAGTTCAAGGAGAACCTGCAGGTCCTCCTCATCGGCGTGTTGTTCGTCCTCCTCTCGGCGCGCCTGAGGCTGACCGACCTCGAGGCGCTTCTCGATTGGCGCGCGCTGGCCTTCGTCGTCTTGCTCGTGGTGGTCGTCCGGCCGCTCGCCGTCCTTCTCTCGACGTTGCGCGCTTCCGTCTCTTGGTCGGAGCGGTTGTTCTTGGCCTGGCTGGCGCCACGGGGGATCGTGGCGGCCGCCGTGGCAAGCGTGTTCGGCCTGCGCCTCAGCGATGCTGGCTACGCGAACGCGGAGGCCCTCGCGCCCCTCACCTTCCTGGTGATCATCGCCACCGTTTCCCTCTACGGACTCAGCGCCGCTGCGGTGGCCCGCCGCCTCGGCTTGGCCGTTCCGAATCCGCAGGGAGTCCTCGTCTTGGGCGCGCAAGAGTGGGTCCGAGACTTCGCCTGCGCCCTCCGCGACGCGGGCGCCGACGTGCGCCTCATCGACAACAACTTCCAGAACGTGCGCAAGGCGCGTGCGCAAGGGCTTTCGGCCATCTACGCGAACGTGCGCTCCCGTTTCGTGGCCGAAGACCTCGACCTCTCGAAGGTCGGACAGTTCCTCGCGCTGACTTCCAACGACGAGGTGAACACACTGGCCGCCGAGGGATTCGCCGAGGAACTCGGACGCGCTCGCGTCTACCAGCTCCACCCGAGCGGGGGGGGCGATCGCCGCCACGACCCGATCCCCAGCGCGCGTGCGCGGCGGGTGTTCGGCGCCTCCTGCGGGCACGACGAGGTCGTCCACCGGCTGGAGTCCGGCTTTCGCATTCATGCGGCTCCGCTCGACTCCAGCTTTGGACGCGACGCCTGGCGGGAGGCCCACGGGGAGCAGGCCGTCGCCCTCGCCTGGGTTGGCGAGGGCGGTGCCGTGGTTCCCTTCGCGGCCGACGGCGGACCCGCGCAGCCCGCGGGAGGGATCCTGGTCGGCCTGGTGCCGCTCCGCGACTCCGGCGGCCCGCTCTCGTCAGCGGGCGAGGCGGAAACCAAGGGAGCGTTGTCGAGTGGCGGGGGGGAGGCCATCGCGCCAGGCGGCTTGGCAGAACCAGACCGCGGACTCCCAGCCCCCGCCGCGGACGACGCGGCGGGTGCCTGAAGAGGGGCCGCGGGGATCGACCTGGCCGAGGGGCGAGTAGGGTCCGTAGAGGTCCGCGACCCACTCACGGACGTTGCCGGCGAGGTCGAAGACTCCGAAGGGCGAGCGGTCGTGGCGGAAGCTGCCCACGGGGGCCGCGCGGGGGTAGCCGTCGGCGTCTCCTTCGAGGTTGCAACGGGGGGCGAACCGGCCGCCCTAGGGGAAACGACGGCCGTCGCGACCGCGGGCGGCACGCTCCCACTCGGCCTCGGTGGGCAGGCGCCCGCCCGCCCAGGCGCAGTAGGCGCGGGCCTCGAACCAGGTGACGCCGGAAGCGGGCTCGAGGGGGTGGGTGCCCGCCGGCGGGAGGGGCCGGCCCGTGGCGGCGCAGAAGGCTGCGTACTGGGACCAGGTGACCTCGTACGCGCCCAGGAAGACGCCGCGGGTGAGGCGGACGCGGTGGGCGGGGGCGGCGCCCAGGGCGTCGGGGCCGAAGCCCTCGGCGTCGTCGCCGCGGAGGAAGCCCCCGGGGGGAATCCAGCGGAGCAGCGAGCCATCGCGGGCGTTTTCGTAGTCGCCCGGCGTGTCCGAGCAGGAGATCCCCGCGGGCAGCGGCCAGGGCGGGCGCTTGCGGGGCGGGAGCGCGGCGAACCAGGGCGGGACCTCGGCCGGAGGGTCGGCGTTCCGCGCCGGCGCGTGCCTTCGCGTCGTTGGGGCCGGCTGCGCCGTGGCGGCCGGCGCCGCCGTCTTGGACTCGGTCCGGCGTGCCGAGGCGAAGCCTCCGGCGCCTTCCCCCGCGCCGGAGGACGCGGCCCAGCCCCCGACGCCGAGCGCGGCAAGGAAGAGGCCCAGGGCGGCGCCGGAGGCGAGGGCGCCGCAGCGGGCGCGCGGCGGAGTCACGCGGGGAGCGCGGCCGAGGGCGCGCTCCCCGGGCGCGGGGACTCCGGCGAGGTAGGCGTCGAGGGCGGCCGCGAAGCGCTCGCCGTCGGCAGGGCGGTCGCGAGGGTCGGCGCGGAGCGCGCGAAGGGCGAGGTCGGCG
>RFHU01000092.1 GCA_003695705.1 Planctomycetota bacterium | reverse complement strand
CTGCCCGAGGGGCCGCGGGCGCCGGGCGGCGCCCGCGGCCGCGTGCCCGCGCTTGGGGCCGGTTCGGCGGCGGGGTATCCTCGCGCCCGCGAGGAGTCCTGTGCCCATCGAAGCCTACGGCGAACACCGCCCTCGGATCCACCCCACCGCCTACGTCCATTCCATGGCGACGGTCATCGGCGACGTGCGCATCGAGGCCGAGGCCAGCATCTGGCCCGGAGCCGTCCTCCGCGGCGACGACGAAGCCATTCGCATCGGCCCCTTGACCTCGATTCAGGACGGGACGGTGGTGCACACCACGGTCGGACGGAGCCCGACCCGAGTGGGGGCCAAGGTGACCGTGGGGCACGGGGCCATCCTGCACAGTTGCATCATCGAGGACGAGTGCCTCATCGGTATGGGAGCCACCGTTCTCGACGACGCGGTGGTGGGCTCGGGAAGCCTCGTTGGCGCTTGCGCCTTGGTGACGCCGGGCACGAAGATCCCGCCGGGTTCGCTGGTGCTGGGAGTCCCCGCCAAGGTGGTGCGCCCCGTGAGCGAGAAGGAGCGCGCCATGATCGACGAGGGCTGGCGGGAGTACCAGCAGCGCGGGGCCGAATACCGCGCCCGCGACGCGGGCCAGGGCTGAGCTTCGCCCCCGCGCGGAGGGGGCGCTGGGGTCAGTCCGCTGCTTGGCGCAGGCGCGCAGCGGTCTGCAGGTCCAGCGCGCCGCTGCGCCGGAGCCCCTCTCGGGTCTGGAAGCGCCGCAGGGCCTCGCGCAGGGCCTCCGGAGTCGGCTCGAGCGGGGGAGGATCGAGCTCGACGAAGCCCAGGTTGACCAGACGCGCCCAGGCGCCGCGGGGCGTGTCCGCCGCCGCGCGGGGGAGCAGGACTCGGCGCGCGCGGGTGGCGACCCGCGCGCGCACGGCCACGTCCACGTAGTCGCCGCAGTCGCTGCGCACGCGGAGTCGTCCGCGTTCGTCGGTAACCCCCTCTTCGTGGCGGCCGTTGGCGTAGCGGACCAGATACGAGGTGTGGGCAAGGAGGCCCAGTTCGGGGTCGTCGAGGACGATGCTGCGGTAGGCGAGGACGACTTCGGCCTCTTGGCCGCGGCGCGCCTCGAGGGGACGGCCGGTGGGAGTGGGCTTCCGTCCTCCCTCGCCCTCCAAGGCTACTCCTCGTAGTTGATGAGCGAGTGGATCTCGACGGCCTCGAGGCGCTTGCGCCCGCCGAGGAAACCGAGCTCCACGAGCACCGAGCAGCCGACCACCTCGGCGCCCAGGCGACGGGCCAGGCGCACGGCGGCGCTGAGGGTGCCGCCGGTGGCGAGCAGGTCGTCGACGATGACGACGCGCTCTCCGGGGGTCACGGCGTCCTCGTGGAGTTCGATGGTGTCCTCGCCGTATTCCAGGGCGTACGACTCGGAGACGGTCTTCCAGGGCAGCTTGCCCGGCTTGCGCACGGGGACGAAGCCTGCGCCCAAGCGGTGGGCGAGGGGAGTGCCGAAGATGAACCCGCGCGACTCGATTCCGAGCACCTTGCTCACCGGCTGCTCGAGGTTCACGTAGGGTGCGGCGAGGGCCTCGTAGATCAGGGCCATGGCCTTGGCGTCGGCCAGGATGGGCGTGATGTCCTTGAAGACGATCCCCTTCTTGGGGAAGTCGGGCACGTCGCGAATCAGGTCGTCGATGAGGCTGTGGACCACGGCTCCTCCTCTCGGGGCGGCCGAGGTTACCCGATCGCGGAGGCCCCGGGGCCGAAGTCTGGGAGAAGGGTCCCGCTGGGTTTCCTTCGGACCGCGCCAGGACCGTCGGCGACGGGCCGTCGTCCGCTCGGGGACGGATCGGCGCAGGGGCGGGCGGGGCGGCGGGACTTGGGAGGAGACAGCGCCGCCGGTCCTCCCTTCGCTCGGTGGCTGCGCGTCGCTCGCGGGCGGGCCTGGGGGCCTTGGCTCGAGCTGCGCCCGGGCGGTCCGACCTGCGAAGGAGGCAACCGCGATGGAACGTAGGTTTGGATGGATCGACGACACGGGTTGGTTGGACGACTGCTTCGACGACCTGCGGCGGGAGATCGAGCGGTTGCCGGAGACGCCCCTCGATCGTCCCGTGCGCGACGTCGACTCCACGGCGTCCGGTCCGGAACTCGAGCCCCTCGACCCGCGCGAGGCGCTCAGCCTTCTCGAGCGCTTGATCCTGCAGCGACGGCGGACCCGTCGGCTTCCTGGTTTGCGATCGTCCTGAGTCGAGGCGGCACGATCTCGCGAGCCCCTTTGCGCATTCCGTCGCCCTTCCTCGACCGATCCCTCGCCGCGTTCCACGAAGGACCGGTCGGGCCGACGGTCCCTGCTCCCTCCAGAGGCCCTCTCCGCGTCGACGCCCCCCGTCGGGGGGTACCGGCTGACTCGCGCCGTGGGAGGGACGCGACGGAGGGAGCGGAGGCGGACGCCTCGCGGCCCTCGGCGGTCGGGTCGAGCGCAGCCGCCAGCGTGGGGGCCGGGCCGTGCGCGTCCGATCCGGCGCGCCTTCGAACGAACGGGCCGTGGCGCGAGCGGGCGGTCGTCCCTTTGGGAACGGGTCTTGGCGGCAGTTTGCCGCGCGCACGCGGGTTGCGGCCAGCGCGGCCGCGGGCACCTCGCTTGCGAAGGAACCTGCCCCATCCCTGCGCGCGGATGCCCCGGCGCGCGGATCCACCAGAGGAGAAGCAAGCATGACCGACACGACCCCCAGCGAGGCTGCGCGCTGCAGCGCGACCGGACACGGAGCGGAGGCCGTGGGGCCGCCCGAAGAGGCCAAGGCGATGGCCTCCGCCGCCCCTGTCGACGAAGCGGGCGGCCCGCCCGAAGACTCCGTGCCCCGCGGGGCCTGCCTCGAGGCCGCTCTGGCGGAACTGCGGGCCTTCGTCGAGGCTGCCGGGGAGCGCGGCCGCTGCCTGCAGGCCCTTGCCATCGATCGCGGCTGCGACGCCGTGGTGCGCGCGCTGAGGAGTCTGCGCGGGCGCATCGAGGAACTCGAACAGGTCCTCCGCGCCGAACAGGAGGACGTCGAAGAGTCCTCGGCCGCGGCCTGACGGGAGCCGGCGGCGAGGCGCGCGGGAGGCGCCCTCGCCGCCGGCTCCTCAATCCTCGAGCGGTCGCACGAGGGACACCGCGTGCGCCTCGAGGTCCAGAGCGCGTAGACGCGCTTCCACATCGTCGAGGGAGATGGCCTCGAGGAGTTCGGGGTAGGCGAGGAGGTCCCAGCCCTGGAGGGTGGCGTCCGCCTCTCCGCAGGCGACCTGCTCGACGGAGTTGAAGCCGCGCAGGAAGCGTCCGTAGGAGGAGTTGCGCAGGCGCCGGAAGTCGTTGGCGTCGAGCCCATGCGCGCGCGCCGCCACCAGCTCCTCCAGGCAGGCAGCCACCAGCCCTTCGGGATCGGGGGTCTCGCCGCCGAGGACCGCGTGGGCGTAGTCTCCGCGCCCCGTGGAGTAGGAGGCGCTGAACGTATCGTCGATGAGTCCGCTCGCGCAGTGGCGCTCGAAGAAGGCGCTCGAGCGGCCGAACACGAGTTCGAGGGCGAAGCCGAGCTCCCGCGCCGCGCGCAGCCGCGGCGGGCCGAAGGGCGCGGGGCGGTCCTTGAAACCTAGGAGCACGCGCGGGCTGGAGACGCTCATACGTTCGCAGGCGCGCGGGCTGGCCACTCCGAGGGGTTCGGAGGGCAGCGCTCGGCGGAGGGGCACGGCGAGGTTCGCGCGGGCGGCCCGCGCCTCGGCGCCGCGGGCGGCGAGGTCGAAGACCCGCGCGGGGTCGAGGTCGCCGCAGGCGACGAGCAGCAGGTTGTCGGGGCGATAGAAGGTCCGGTGGCAGAGTTGGAGCAGTTCGCGGTCGATGCGAGCGATGGACTCGAGGCTGCCGGTGATGTCCTCTCGGATGGGATGGCGGTGGTAGAGGCAGCGCAGGAGGTTGAGGTGCGCCTTCAGGTCGGGGGCGTCTTCGTAGAGGCGGATCTCTTGGGCAATGACCTTGCGTTCCTTCTCGATCTGCTCGTCGGTGAAGTAGGGCGTGGTCACGAACTCGAGCAAGAGTTCGAGGCAGCGTTCGAAGGCGTCGCTGGTCGAGAAGTGGTAGGCCGTCTCTCCGTAATAAGTGTAGGCGTTGGCCGAGGCGCCCAGGCGGGCGAACTGGTCGAAGACGTCGCCCGCCTCGTCCTCGAAGAGCTTGTGCTCGAGGAAGTGCGCGATCCCCGCGGGCACCTCGCGCGGGGCCTCCTCGCCAGGGACCCAGAACACGTTGTCGATGGACCCGTAGTCGGCGAGGAGGATGGCGAAGCTGCTCTGGTAGCCGGGCTTGGGGATCACGTGGACCCGCAGGCCGTCATCGAGGGTGCGTTCGTGGACCGCTTCCTCCAGGCGAGGGCTCTGGCGGACGACTACGGACACGGCATGGCCTCTTCGGGCTCGAGGAAGTAGACGGTGTCCAGGCGCATGGCCTCCGCGGCGGCCTGGATGCCAGCGAGTTCCACGCCCTCCACCGCCTCGATCAACCCTTGTGGCGTCGATTGTCGACCGCCGAGGCGGAGGACGTAGTCGAGGTTGAGCACCCGCGCGGGGGAGTCGAGCAGGCCCCGATAGGCCTGCACGTAGCCGAGGCGGGTGTTCTCGAGTTCCTCCGCGGAGACCTCGCCGCGAGCGATGGCCTCGAGCTGGGCGAGGCACAGGTCGCGCGTCCGCGCGAAGTTCTCGGCGTCGATTCCGGCGAAGAGGAACAAGAGCCCCTTGAAGCGTTCGATGGACGAGGAAGCGTCGTAGCAGAGGCCGGCGGCCTCGCGCACGTTGCGGAAGAGCTTCGAGTGCGGGAAGCCTCCCAGGATCCCGTGCATGAGGAGGAAGTCCCAGTAGCGGGAGTCTTGCAGGCGAATGGGCGAGCGCAGGCCGATGCAGAGTTTGCTCTGCCGGAGGCCGGGAAGGGCCTCGCGGACCTCCTGGGGTGGCCGCGGCGGGGGG
>RFHU01000091.1 GCA_003695705.1 Planctomycetota bacterium | reverse complement strand
GCGCCCCGCAGGGGAGGGACTGCGCGGCGGGTCCGCGGGGTCCTCCGTCCCCCCGCCTCCGGCGTAGAATCCGCCCGTGACCGCTCCGCCCACCCACGGACTCGACCTCGACGACCTCGTCGTGCGCACGGCGGCGCAACTCGCCGGCGAGCTGCGCGCCGGCGCCCCCGCGCCGGCCCTCTCCCCGCGCACCGTCCTCGACCGCGACCTCGGCCTCGACAGCCTGGCCAAGGTGGAGCTCCTCGCCCGCCTCGAGCGCGCCAGCGGCGTGCGCCTCCCCGACCGCGCGGGCGTCGAGGCGAAGACCCTCGGCGACCTCGCGCGCGCCCTCCGCGACGCCGCCGCCCGCGCCCCCCTCTCGGCCCGCTCCCTCGAGCCCGTGGCCATGCCCCCCGCCGCGCCGGACGACCTGCCCCGCGCCGCCGAGACCCTCCAAGAGGTCCTCGCCTGGCACGCCGAGCGACACCCCGAGCGCACCCAGATCTGGCTCTACGACGACGAAGAGGCGGTGCGCGAGCTCAGCTTCGGGCACCTCGCCGACACCGCCGCCCGCGTGGCCGGCGCCCTCGCGGAGCGCGGCGTGGAGCCGCGGCAGGCGGTGGGGATCATGCTGCCCACGAGCGAGGAGTTCTTCGCCGCCTTCTTCGGCGTCCTCGCGGCCGGCGCGGTGCCCGTCCCCCTCTACCCTCCGGTGCGCCCCTCGCAGCTCACCGAGCACGTGCGCCGCCAGGCGGCGATCCTGCGCACCGCCGAGGCCCCCTACCTGATCACCGTGCCCGAGGCCAAGCCGGTGGCGCGCTACCTGTGCGCCGAGGTCCCCGGGCTGCGCGGAATGCTCACCGCGGACGAACTGCGCTCCGCCGACCCCCTCGCCGCGCGCCCGCGCGTTTCGCCGGAGGACACGGCCTTCCTGCAGTTCACCTCGGGGAGCACGGGCGACCCCAAGGGCGTCGTCCTCTCGCACGCCAACCTGCTCGCCAACCTGCGGGTCATTGGCGAGGCCGTGGGGCCGACGCCCGAGGACGTGTTCGTCAGTTGGCTGCCGCTCTACCACGACATGGGGCTCATTGGCGCGGTGCTGTGCACCCTCTACCACGCCGTCCCGCTCGTGCTCATGTCCCCCCTGGCCTTCCTGCGACGCCCCGAGCGCTGGCTGCGCGCGCTCCACCGCCACCGGGGGACCCTCTCGGCCGCGCCCAACTTCGCCTACGAGCTGTGCGTCAAGAAGGTGCCCGACGAGGCCCTCGCCGAGCTCGATCTCTCGGCGTGGCGCATGACCCTCAACGGCGCCGAGCCCATTTCCCCCGACACCCTGCGCCGCTTCCGCGAGCGCTTCGCCCCCTGCGGCTTCCGCGGCCAGGCCATGACCCCCACCTACGGGCTGGCCGAGTGCTCCCTCGGCCTGGCGATGTCTCCCCTGGACCGCGAACCGCGGATCGACCGCGTGGACCGCGAGCGCTTCTCCCGCAGCGGCGAGGCGGTGCCCTGCGACCGCCCCGACGCGCTCGCCTTCGTGAGCTGCGGAGCGCCCCTCCGCGGACACGAAGTGCGCGTCGTCGACGAGGCCGGGCGCGAGCTGCCCGAGCGCCGCGAAGGGCGCCTGCAGTTCCGCGGCCCCTCGGCGACCTCGGGCTACCTGCGCAACCCCACGGCCACCGCGGCCCTCGTCCGCGAGGACGGCTGGCTCGACTCGGGCGACCGGGCCTACGTGGCGGGTGGCGAGCTCTACCTGACCGGGCGCGAGAAGGACGTCATCTTGCGCGCGGGGCGCAACCTCTACCCGCACGAGCTCGAGGAGCGGGTCGGCGAGCTCCCCGGCGTGCGCAAGGGCTGCGTCGCCGTGTTCGGCGCGCGCGACCCCGCCCAGGGGACCGAAGCCCTGGTGGTCCTCGCCGAGACCCGCGAGCGCGACCCCGAGGCCCGCGAGCGCCTGCGCGCTCGGATCCGCGCCGCGAGCCTGGACCTCCTCGGCACCCCGCCCGACGACGTGGTGCTCGCGCCCCCGCACACCGTCCTCAAGACCTCGAGCGGGAAGGTACGCCGCGCGGCCTGCCGCGCCCTCTACGAGGAAGGGAAGCTCCTCGAGCGCCCCCTGCCGGTGTGGCTGCAGCTCGCGCGCATGAGCCTGCGGGGCGCCGCCCACGGCCTGCGCGAGCGCGCGCGCCGCGTGGGCGAGCTCGCCTACGCCGCCCGCTTCTGGGGCGTCTTCGGGCTCCACTGGGGCGGCTGCTGGGCGCTCGTCGTCCTGCTCCCCGGCCGGAAGCGGCGCTGGCGGGTCGCGCGCCGCGCCGCGCGCGCCTTCTTCCGCGCGGCCGGCTCACGGCTGCGGGTGCGCGGCGCCGAGCGCCTCGACGCACTGGAACCGCCCTACGTGGTGGTCTCGAACCACCAGAGCTACCTCGACGGCGCGCTCCTCGCCGCCGTCCTTCCCCCGGACGCCGCCTTCGCGGTCAAGCGCGAACTGCGCGAGTTCGCGCCCGTGCGCCTCCTCCTCGAACGCCTGGGGGCGGTCTTCGTGGATCGCGCGGGCGGCGCGGACGGCGTGGCCAGCGCCGAGGCGCTGCAGGAAGCGCTCGCCGCGGGGCGCGCGCTGGTGGTCTTTCCCGAGGGCACCTGCCTGCGCCGCCCCGGCCTCCTCCCCTTCCGCCTGGGCGCCTTCCACGCCGCCTCGGCGGCCGGCGTTCCGGTGGTCCCCGTGACCGTGCGCGGGACGCGGGACCTGCTCCGTCCCGACCAGTGGTTCCCGCGCCGCGCCGACGTCGAGGTCGAGGTGGGCGAAGCCCTCCGGCCCGAGGGCGAGGGAAACTTCGAAGCCGCCCTCGCCCTGCGCGACCGGGCGCGGGCGGCCGTCCTCGCCGCCTGCGGCGAACCCGACCTGGACGGCGAGGCGGTCCGCCTCGGCTGACGGTCGCGGGGAGGGGCGCTGCGCCGGGGCGCGCCCGCTCGCTCAAGCCCCCGCGCGCCGGCCGGAGGCCCCGCTCTGGCGCGTGCTCTGGCGCCCGCTCTGGCGGAGGATCTCCCGCTGCTCGCGCACGTCGCCCGCCGGGTCGAGGGTGGGGAGCCCTTGGCGGAAGCGCAGCCGCTCGCCGAGGACCTCGATCAAGTCGCCGTGGCGCAGCTCCGCCTCGCGCACGCGCTGCCCGTTGACCCGGAGCGCCTTCCCCTTGGGGCTGGTGTCCCACACGAGGAAGCGGTTGCGGTCGCGGAGCACCAGCGCCGCCACCCGGGGTGCCCGCCAGCCGCGCAGGCGGAGCTGCGCGGTGGGCGCGGCGCCGATGACGAAGGTCGTCGCCTGGAGCAAGAAGGTCCGCCCCCCGCCGTCGCCCTCCCGGACGAGGTGCCCGCGCACCCGCGCGAGCGCCTGCCCGCCGGCGGCCGCCTCCACCGGCGCGTCGAGGGTCGGCAGGCCGAGGGCGCGCTCGCGCGGCGGCGGCGCCGAGGCCGGGGCCTCGGGCAGCTCGGCTCGGTAGGCGAGCTGGAAGCAACCGACGGTGATGACGTCGCCCGAGGAGAGGCTCCCTTCGCTCGTGCGCCGCCCGTTGACGAAGGTCCCGCTGCTCGAGGAGAGGTCGGCGATGCGGTAGAAGCCCGGCTCCAAGAGGAGCTCGCAGTGGTGCCGAGAGACCGCGGGGTCGTCGAGGACCACGTCGCACTCCTCGTTGCGGCCCACCAGGATCCGCGCGGGGGGGTCGTCGAAGCGGTGCACCTCCTGCGGGCGCCCGTCGCGGGCCACGGCGAGTTCGACGCTCACGTCGGCCTCCCGCTGAGGAACTGGCCGCGAAAGCCGCGCACTTCGATGCGGTCGTCGTGGGCGAGGCGAACGTCGGTGGCCCGGGCCCCGTTCACCCGCACGCAGTTGCCGCGCGGGGAGAGGTCGAGGATCCGGTAGCCGAAGTCCTCGCGGAGGACGACCGCGGCGAGGCGAGGGGCGAAGAGCCCGCCCACGTGGATGTCGGCCGCGGGGTCCTTGCCGAAGACCGTCCGCAACGAGTCGAGGGCGAGCTCGCGCGTCCCGCTGCGTCCCTCGTAGCGGAGCACACCCTGCACGCGCTGCTCGGCGCGGCGCTGGGCGCGGGCGAGGGCCTCGCGATCGGCCTCCACGGTCATGGCGCCGGCGGGGGCGCGGTCGCTGCCGCGCGCCTCGCGGGGCGCGCCCTCGACTTCGACCTGGATCGTCAGCTTGCCGATGGAGATCACGTCGCCGTGGCGGAGCCCGTGGGCCTCGACCTTGACCCCGTTGAGGACGGTGCCGTTGTTGGAGCCGAGGTCGCGCAGGCGCAGGACGCCGCCGTGGCGGGAGATCTCGCAGTGGTAACGCGAGACGGCGGCGTTCTCCAGCTGGACCTCGCAATCGGGCGCCCGCCCGATGCGGACCACCTCGAAGCGCTCGAGTTCGATCTGCTGGTAGGCCTGGCCGGAGAGAATGACCGTGAGGCGGAGCTTCACGAGGAGGCAGCATACCTCCGCAGGCCCGCCGGCGCGGGCGGGCGCCGGCGACCGCCGCCCCGCGCTCGCCCGTCCCTCCCCGGCGGCGAACGGTGGGAGCGGAGCTCCCCCCTCGCGCGGCTTCAGGCCGAGGGACGTCGGGCGAGCTTTCCGAGGGCCGAGAAGGGAGTCTTGGGGTTGTTCCACCACTCGGTGCCGAGGATGTCGTAGACCGAGCGGAACTCGGGCGGGGCGTCGAGCCAGGGGGTGTGCTCCACCGACCAGGGCGGGTTGTGGGCGCCTTCGGGGGGCAGGTCGGTGAAGTCCGTCAGCCGCGGCGCCTGGTTGAACCAGCGCCGCACCTCCCTCTGCTGCGCGGGGTCGTCGATCCGCGCGAGGAGTTCGGGGAGGAGGCGCGGGTAGGTCTCGGGCCCGAGCGCGGGCGGCTCCACGGCAATGCCGCCGCTTGCGAGCCGGTCACGGAGGGAAGCCGTGAGGAGCGGGAAGGCCTCGCGCCAGAAGCCGTCGCCGAAGCCGCCCGCGCGAGCGTGCAGGTCGAGGAGCTGCTCGAAGACGGCGTCGACGGTCTCGAAGAGGAGCCGGCGCACCGGGGAGCGGTCCGCGTCGAAGAGGACGTCGCAGAGGGCGAGGAAGCAGCCGACGTCGATCTCCTCGAGCGCCCGCCGGCAGCGGGCGAGGTCGGGGGGGTGCGAGAGCTGCTGCTCGAAGCGCACGTAGGGGGTGCCGCGGAAACCGAGCTGGTTGAAGGTGTGCCGGCCGCGGTTGTCGCGGGTGAGCAAGCCGCGGGCGGCGAGGGAGTCCCGCGCGTGGCGGAGCAGGTCGGTGAAGAAGCGCGTCCGCCGCTGGGACTCGACCGCGAGCGCGTGCAGGCCGGGAAGGAAGTCCTTGTCGAACATGCGGCCGGCCAGGTAGGCCCAGGCGTAGACGTCCCAGTAGACGTGCACGTCGCGACGGTAGCGCACGAAGCTCAGCTCGCGGCTGACGAAGGTGTGGAACAAGTCCGCCACCGAGAGCACGAAGTGCTCGTAGACGAGCTCCAAGGTGCGCTCGTAGAGCGCGAGGCGCTCGAGGTCGAGCCCTTCGCCGGCCCGCTCGCGGCGGACGAGGTCGGCGACCGACTCGCAGCCCAGCGCAATGAGGTCGATGCCGTTGGCGAAGAAGGGATCCACGAAGCCCGCCGCGAGGCCGATCCAGGCCACCCGGTCGGCGCGCAGGTAGCGCCGCGGCCGGTAGCTGAAGTTCTTCAGCACGCCGAACTCCAGCGGCGTGGCGCCGGCCAGGAGCTGTTCGAGCTTGCGATGGGAGCGGAGGAAGGCGACCAGTTCGTCGCGGTTCTTGGGCGCGTTCCGCAGGCGGGTGTGGTCGTAGCCGAGGCCGACGCTGAGGAGGCCGCTGGCGAGGGGAATCAGCCAGATCCAGTAGCCGTCGTTGAGGAGCAGGTTGGTGGAGATGCAGCGCGGCCCGAAGCTGAAGCGGGTCAGCGAGTTCTCCACGAACTCGTCGATGCGCCGCGCGCCGCGGAACCAGGTCCAGCAGGCCGAGTGGGAAATCCGCTCCTCGGGTTCGAGGTTCTCGACCGCCCGGCCGAGGAGCGAGCGTACCCCCGAGGCGTCGACCAGCCAGCGGGCCCGCACCTCGCGGGCCCGGCCCTCGTGCTCGAAGCGGACGCGGTGAAGCGCGCCGTCCTCGCCGAGGAGCGGCTCGATCGTCCGCGCGCCGAACAGGTGCTCGACGCCCGCCGCGCGGTTGAGCTCGAGGAGCCCGCGCTCGAAGGTCTCGCGCTCGATCTGGACGCTGCGCCAGTAGCTGTAGGCGCCGGGACCGTCCTCGGAGGACTCCGCCCAGGTGAGCGAATGCTCCTCGTCGTCGAACCAGAAGCGGAGCCCGTTCTTGGGGAGCTGGGTGGAGGTGATGAGCTCTGCGAGCCGGAGCCGCTCGGTGAGGAAGTGAGCGCCAATTTCCACGGTCGACTCGCCCACCTTGCGGGCGATGCCCGCGGCCGGGTCGACGCTGAGGACCGAGGCCCCCGGAACCTCGAGGGAGAGGAGGCGAGCCAGACAGAGCGAAGCGAGCCCGCTGCCCAGGATGACGACGTCGACCTCGTTTTCCACGCGGCCCTCCAGAGCCCCGGGACTTTACCAAGGGCGGCCAGAAGACGCCGGGCTGCGGCTCACTTGCGGAAGCGGCGGCTGGCCTCGTCGAGGAAGCGGCGCTCCTCGGGGCTGAGGGCGTCGAGGCCCTGCTCGTGGATCTTGCGCAGGAGCGCGTCCACGCGCTGCTTGGTGGCGGCGTCCACCTTGGGGCCGCCAGGCTCGGGCGGATCGGGGGGGACGAGGCGGAAACGCCGCGCCTTCCAACGGCGTCGCAGGCGCGCCAGGAGCCCGGGGCCGCCGCGGCCGGCGTCGAGCGGGGGCCCGAAGCGCCGCGCCCAGGCCCAGTAGAGGGCACCGGCGGCGGCCCCGCCGAGGTGCCCGGCGTGGGTGACGCCGGTCCCCCCGGTCAGCGCGCCGCTGAGGTCCCCGAGCACCTTGAGGAGCGCGAGGAGCCAGAGGGGCATGGGAATGACGAACAGGAAGAGGATGGTCCGGCGGGGGTGCAGGATGGCGGTGACGACGACCACGGCCATGACCGCCCCCGACGCGCCGAGCGCGGGGAGGTCGTGACCGAAGGCGTGCTCGTAGGCGACGTGGGCCAGCGAACAAGCCAGCGCGCCGGCTCCGTAGAGGAAGAGGTAGTTGCGGCGACCGTAAGCGTTCTCGACGTCGGGCCCGAACCAGTAGAGGAACAGCATGTTCCAGAGGGCGTGCCAGAAGTCCATGTGCGAGAACGCGCTGGTGAGCAGCGTCCACACGCGGTAGTGGTGCACGAGGCCGTCCCAGCCCACGGTGAAGTGGGCGGCCATGATCCGGCCCGGAAGGAACTGCCAGGCGAGGAACACGACCGCGTTGGCGATGATGAGCCGGGCGGTCGTGCTCAGGCCCGAGGGAGCCAGGACGGCGCCGCCCACGGGCGAAGAGGGCCGGTCCTCGTGCATGTAGTGGCGGTCTTCGAGTCCCACGCGAGGCATTGTAGGGCCCGCGCGCGCTCCGGGGCGCGCCGGGGGCAACGCGGCGCGCTCGCGCCGCCGCCCGCCCAGGGTGCGGGGCGCCGCCCGTGCGGCTCAGGCGGCGACGACGACCTGCCAGACCGCCGCGTAGTGGCAGGCCGCGGCGGCGAAGACGAACAGGTGGAAGACCTCGTGGTAGCCGAAGTGGCGTGGACTCGGGTTGGGCCAGCGGGCGATGTAGACCAAGGCCCCGAGGATGTAGATGGCGCCGCCGGCGCAGGTCCAGACGAGCACCTCGGTTCCCACCGCCTGGTAGAGGCCGTCCACGAAGGGGAGGGCGACCACACCCACGGACACGTAGGCCAGGGCGCGAATGGCGCGCGGCGCCTGCGGCCAGAGGACGATGCGCAGGATCCCCAAGAGGGAGAAGCCGAGCACGAGCGCAAGGATCCAGGGACCCTGGCTCCAGGGGGTGGCCAGGCAGAAGGGAGCGTAGGTGCCCGCGATGAGCGCGAAGATGGCCGCGTGGTCGAGGCGCTGCAGGAGGCGAAGGACCCGCGGCCGCCACGTCGGCGCGTGGTAGGCGGCGCTGACCCCGAGGGTCGTGATGAGCCCGAGACCGAAGGCCGCGGCGCCGAGGGTGGCCACACCGCCCTCGGCGCAGGCGAGGAGCAGGGCGGCGAGGGGAACCGCGACGAGGGTCGCGACCACGTCGGGGATGCCGCGCAGTGTGGGGC
>RFHU01000090.1 GCA_003695705.1 Planctomycetota bacterium | reverse complement strand
GTCCAGGGGGCTGCGGGCTCTCTCCTCAGGCCACGCCCGCGCGACCCCACGAGTTCCCGGCGCCTTGGCTGGCCCGTCGCAGGCGGCCCTGCTAGGGTCGGCGCGTGGGGAGGCGGCTCCCCAGGGGCCCGGAGCGTCTCGGGGACGGGGCCGGGAGAAGGACCTTGCGCTGCCCGCTGTGCAAAGACCCGGAGCATCGCTCCCGGGTGATCGATTCGCGCGAGTCCGCCGGCGGGGCCGCGATTCGGAGGCGCCGCGAGTGCCTCTCCTGCAAGCGGCGCTACACGACCTACGAGCGGGTGGAGGCGTCTCCGCTCAAGGTGATCAAGAGCGACGGTCGCCGGGAGCCCTTCGAGCGGGAAAAGATCCTCCGCTGCCTGACGACCTCCTGCCAGAAGTTGCCGGTGGGTCACGACGAGCTCGAGGCGCTCGTCGAGGAGATCGAGCGCGAGGTCCGCGACGTGCACGAGCAGGAAGTCCCCTCCAAGTTCATCGGGGAGCTGCTCATGATGCGCCTGCGGCGCCTCAACAAGGTGGCCTACGTTCGCTACGCTTCCCTCTACCGCCACTTCACCGAGCCCGAAGACTTCCTCGACGAGCTGCGGCCCTTGTTGGAGTAGGCTCGCGGCGGGCGATGAGGTAGAACCGGCTCGGTGACGCCTAGGTGGGTCAAGAAGCGGGACGGGCGGATTCAGCCCTACGACGAGGCGCGCATCGCCAACGGCGTGCTGCGGGCCGGGCGGCGTTCGGGCAGCGAGGAGGAGGTGGAGCGGCTCGCGCGCGAAATGGCCAGCGCGGTGACCCTCTACCTCGCCAAGCAGAACGAGCGCGCCCCCAAAACCTCGGCCATAGCCAGCGCCCTCGAGGACGCCCTCGAGGGGTCGGGGCATCAGCAGATCGCGCGCATGGTGCGCGACTGGCGCGAATGGCGCCAAAAGCGCATGGCCGAGATCCGCGTGCGCGAGTCGGCCAGCTCGGGCGGCGACGACGACCCCGAACTCGAGGTCCTCTCGCTCCGCGCCGCGCGCCCCTGGACCAAGCGTCGGATCGTGAAGGCCCTGCAGGCCGAGGCCGAACTCGAGCTCGACAAGGCCGAGGACGTGGCGCGCGCCGTCGAGGAGCGCGTGTTCGCGGCCGGGCTCAACCAGATTTCCTCGAACTTGCTCCGCGAACTGATCGACGCCGAGCTCTTCGAGCGGGGCTTCAGCGCCCAGCTTCGCAAGCTCGAGGTACTCGGCGTCCCCAAGCCCGAGCTGGAGCGGTTGGCCTTTCTCGGCCAGGGGTCGCGGGATCCGCGGACCCTCGAAGAGCGCGTCTCCCGCATGGCCCTCGAGCGCTTCGCCCTCGACGAGGTCGTCTCGGGGCAGGGGGCCGTGGCCCATCGCCGCGGACAGATCCACCTCGTCGGATTGGGGCGGCCCTTCCGAATCGCTTCGGGGGCGGTGTGTGCTCGCATGGTGTGCGAGGGGGCGGTGTCGGCCAGCGAAGCGATCCGACGCTTGCTGCGCATCGTGCGCGGCTCCCTGGCGCGCTACGACCTGATGTTCGGGTTGGTGCACATAGACGAGGCCCTCGCTCCCTTCGTGGGCGACCCCGCGTCCTTGCGCGAGAGTGTGGAGGTGCTCGTGGACGCCCTCTACGCGCCGCAGCCCGACGTGGTGCCGCCGGCGCTCGAGGTCGTGCTCGTCGTCCCGCGCGCTGGTGAGCCGGGGACCCCCGAGCGGCGGGCCCTCGACGCGATCCTGGCCGTCTTCGCCGAGCGGGGTGCGCAGGCCAGCGGCCTGCGGGTGCTGGTCGGCCTGGGACGCCCGCGGCGCGAGGACGAAGCCTTGCTGCGGGAGCTCGTCGAGGGGGCCCGCGCCGGTGCGGGCTTCGACCTCGTCGTGGGCGATGGTCCCGGGCTCTGTTCGCGCGCCATGATCCCCTGGCTGGGAACGATTCAGATCGGCATGCTCAACTTGGCAGGGATCGCGCTCGCCGCGGGGCGCGGGGAGCGCGAGCGCTTCTCGCGCGGCCTGCGCGAGGCCGTCGAGGCGGCGCTCGAGGCGTTCCACAAACGCCGACGGAAGGTCTTCGCCAGCATGGCCGACGCCTCCTTGCCCCTCTTCGCCGGGGCGAGCGGGGAGCCCGTTCGCCACGGGCCCGAGCCCGACGCGTTGGCCGACGCCATGGGGGTGGTCGGTCTCGGCGCGGCCATGCGCTACCTCACGGGCATGGACCTGTGCGAGCACCCTCGGGTGGCGGAGTTGGCACTCGAGGTCCTCGGAGAGGTGCGGGCGGAACTGGACCGAGTCTCCGTGCGCCTCGGGCTCGGGCAGGTGGTCTTGGAGGACACGCCCTCGGGCGACGCCGGGATCAGCCTCGCGGCCGCCGACCTCGATCGCTTCGCCGACGCGCGCGAGCTCCTCGGAAGCGACGCGGGCTGGGACACGGGGGCTCGCGTTCCCTGCGCCGAGTCGAGCGAGCCCCTCGACGACCTGCGCGTCCGCCTCTGGCTGGCGCGCCGCACCAAGGCCTGCCAGGTGTTGTCGCGTCCGGTGCTGGCGCGCGTTCCCGACGTGGAGGCCTTTCTGTGCCTCCTCTCCCGCGCGGGCGGGACCTCGCGCTCGATCCTTACCCGCGAGAGCACCGCCTCCTGAGGCGGTCGGGCCCGTCGCTACGCGCGTTCTGCGGTTGGCCCGGGCGCCGCGACCGACGGCGTCGTTCGGGGAGAGGCGTTCGCGGCCGGCGCCGCTCGCCCCAGGGAGGGCGCTGGTAGCATGGGCCTATGCCTTGCAAGGCCTGCGGAGCCGACGACGCGCTCGAGGTGTGCCTCTTCTGCGGGCACCCCCACTGCGCTCGGCACCGCGACGTGGGCCGCGACCCCCCCGTGTGCACCGACTGCCTCCGGGCCGAGGCCGAGCGGCGGCGCGCGCGGCGTCCCCTTCCCGCTCCCGCGGTCCAGGGGGCCGAGGCGGCAGCGCCTAGCGAGCCGCCGGCCTTGCCGTCCCTGCGCGAGCCCCGCGGCCTGCGGCCGTTGCCGTGGGGGGTGGTGGCGGGCATCCTCGGCGGCGGCTACGTCCACTGGATGTTCGCGCGCATTGCGGAGAGCCCCGACGGTTTCGTTCTCCCCGGCGCCGTGCGCACGGCGCTGTCGGTCGGGGCGGGCGGGCTGGTGTGCTTCGCCGTGTGGGCGATCCTCAAGACCCGCGCGGCGGGGAGCCGGCGCCGGGGCAGCGCGGGGGCCGGGGGGTCGCAGGCAGAGGGTGCCCTCCGCCGATAAGATGCCGGCGGGGGTGCGGGGGGTGCCTGCCGCGCGGGAGGAGGGACCGTGCCGAAGTGGGCCTGGAAGCTGGGCGGAGGGCTGGTCCTGGTGGCGGTGGTGCTCGCGGTCGCCCACGACCGGCTGAGCGCCCTCTACCGCGATCGCAAGATCGAAGCGAACACCGAGCGCATCGAGCGCTCCGAGGCCGCCCTCGAGCAGCACGGCAAGGCGCTCCGCGGACACGCGGAGCGCCTCGACGCGGCGGAGAAGGCCCTCGCCGAGCACGCCGCGTCCTTGGACCGCCACGAGCGGTCCCTCAGCGACCACGAGGGTCGTCTCGGCGAGCACGAGGCGGCCCTCGAGCGCCAGGCCGGCGCTTTGCGAGCCGCCGAGGAGGAGCGCGTTGCCGCCGAAGCCGCCGCGGCGCGCCGCCTCGAGGCCCTTGGCGCTCGGGTCGAGGTCCTCGAGGCCCGGCTCGCCGAGGACCGCAAGGCCATCGGGCGCCTCGAGGCCGAACTCGAGCGCCGCTCGGCCGCGCAGGAGGACGTGCTTCGCCGACTGCAGGCCCTCGAAGACAACGCGCGGCCGGCCGGTCCCTGAGGGGCCCCTGTCCGACCGGAGGCCCTTGCGCCGCGGCGACGCCCGGGCTCCGACCGCGAACCGGACCCAGCGGACCCGCTTAGTCTCCGATTCACAAGGGTTTCGGTCTGCGCCCGGAGTTCCCGGCGTTTGTCACGGCGGTGGGACACGGGGGGGAGCGCTCTCGAGGATTCGGACGTTGCGCTGGCAAGGCCCTTGCAAGGGTTCGTGTCGGGAGCGAGTCCAACATGAACCGTCGCCACGCAGCACGCAGCCTGTCCCTCCTTCTCGTCGGCGGGGCCGCGCTCGCCTTCGCCGGCTGCGGCGGCGGGGGAGGCGGCGGCGGGAGCACCGCCCCGGCGGAGAGCGCGCCGCCGCCGGCAAGCGACCCCTCGACCTGGCCTTCCCTCTCGGCGGCCCGCGAGGTGAAGCAGGGCAAGTTCGTCACCTCCACCGCGTGCTGGAACTGCCACTCCACGGACTCCGCCATGCAGGACGCCGCGGGCCGGGACATTTCTCCCTACCGCCTGTGGCAGGGAACCCTCATGGCCAACGCGGCCCGCGATCCTCTCTGGCGCGCGCAGATCTCGGTGGAAAGGGCCGCCACGCCCGCGCTCGCCGGCGCCATCGAGAGCAAGTGCCTCCACTGCCACGCGCCCATGGGCGTCGACGACGCGGTGGCGAACGGCGAGGTCCTGCGCATGCGCGATCTCGAGAACGATTCGGACCGCGGCCAGCTCGCGCTCGACGGAGTCTCCTGCAGCCACTGCCACCAGGCGGATCCGCCCCAAGACGTGACCTCGACCTTCAACGGGAACTACGCGCTCAACGACCGCCGCGAGATCTACGGCCCCCACGCGGCGCCCGACGCCTTCCCCATGTCGTTCACCCTCGGCTACCTGCCCACCGAGGCCGCGCACATGACCAACTCCAACCAGTGCGCGAGCTGCCACACCCTCTACACCGACGCCGTGGACGCCGACGGGCAGCCCACCGGCGGCCAGCTCCCCGAGCAGACGCCCTTCCTCGAGTGGCAGAACTCGGTCTTCAACGACCAGGTCGCCAACCCCAGCAGCGATGCCGCGAGCTGCCAGGCCTGCCACGTGCCGACCACCGACGAGGACGGCAACGTCATCACCAGCCGCATCGTGCGGGCCAGCCAAGGCACCCAGCCCCGCAGCCCTTACGGCCGCCACGTGTTCGTGGGCGGAAACACCCTCGTCCCGCAGATCCTCAAGAACGAGCGCGACGCCCTCAAGGCGCCCGCTCCGGACGAGGCCTTCGACGAGGTGGCGACCCGCGCCCGCGACCAACTGCGCAGGGCCACGGCCGAGGTGGCCATCGGCCACGTCGCACGCTCGGGCAACGTCCTCACCGTCCCCGTCACCGTCCGCAACCTGACCGGACACAAGTTCCCCACCGGGCACCCCCTGCGCCGCGCCTGGCTGCGGACCATCGTCCGTGACGCCCAAGGGGCGGTCGTCTTCTCCTCGGGCGACTTCGATCGCGCGGGGCGCATCGTCGGGAGCGACGGGACGCCGCTTCCCAGCGAACGCCGGGGCGGACCCATTCAGCCCCACCGCGCGGTCATCGACGCGCCGGGGCAGGTGCAGATCTACCAGTCGCTCCTGGCCGACGCCCAAGGCGAGCTTACCTGGCTCCTCCTGCGCGGAGAGAGCTACCTCAAGGACAACCGGCTCCTCCCCCGCGGCTGGGACCCCGCGCACCCGGCCGCCCGCGACACGGCCCCCCAGGGCGTGGGCGGCGACAGCGACTTCGTGGGCGGCCAGGACGAGGTCGTCTACCGCGTTCCCGTGAGCGGCAGCGGCCCCTTCCAGGTAGAGGTCTCCCTCTACTACCAAGTGGCGAACGCTCGCTACCTCGAAGAGCTCTACGCCTACCGGACCCCCGAAGTGGACGCCTTCCGGACCTACGCGGCGCAGGTCGACCGACGCCCCGAGTTGGTGGCGCGGGCCGTCGCCACCAGCAACTGAGGGCCTCCTCCGGGTCGGGCTTCTGCGCGCGGCGCTGGCCCGTCTCCTGGGGACGGGTAGAGTGCCGGTCGTGACGCCTCCGACCATCGACCCGCACCCCCTCTTGGAACTCGGGCTGCTCGAGGCGCGCTTTCCCGGGCCCTTGCGCGAACTCCCTACCCCGGACTGGCTGCGGGGCCTCCTCGACCCCGCGGCGGAGGCTCCCTTCGCCCCCGACGACGGCCTGCGCGCGGCGGTGCGCGCGCTCCTCCGCCACGGCGGCTACAAGCCGGCGGGCCGCGGTCGCCCCGCCTCGGAGTATCTGGGGAAGGCCGCCGCGGCCGGACGCCTCGGTTCCATCAACGCCGCGGTCGACGCCTGCAACGCCGTCTCCCTGCATTCGGGGCTGCCCATCAGCCTCGTCGACCTGGACCGGGCGCAGGCCCCGCTCCGCGTGGGGCTCGCCCCGCCCGGCGCCCGCTACGTCTTCAACGCCGGCGGTCAGGAGATCTCCTTCGGTGGGCTCACGTGCCTCTTCGACGCCGAGGGCCCCTGCGCGAACCCGGTCAAGGACTCCCAGCGCACCAAGACCTCGGGCGAGACCACCCGCGCGCTGAGCCTGGTGTGGGGGACGCGCGCGCTTCCCGGACGCACGGGCGCCGCGGTGGACTGGTATCGGGACCTCCTCGAGCGCCTGGGCGCGCAGGTCGTCTCCTCGGTCGTCCTCGCCGAGGGCTGAAGGCCTCGGGGTGGCCGGGCGGGAACGACCCGCCGGCCCAGGCGGCCGCCCTCCTGGACGCCGCGGGCGGCGCGCTCTCTTCGCCGTGTCTCCGGCCCTGTGGGCTCGGCGGCCGACTGATAGAGTCGAAGCCCGCTCATGCAGACCCCGCGAATTCTGTTTCTGGCTTGCTGCTCGCTGGTCTGCTGCGCCGCCCCGCAAGCGCGCGGCGAGGAGGAAGGGCCGCGGGTCTACGCCGCCAGCAGCCTGACCGGAGTCTTGCGCGAGGTCGCGCGACGCTACGCCCAGGAAACCGGCCGCGCCTCGCCGCGCCTGGTGTTCGGCGCCAGCAGTCGCCTGGCCCGGCAGCTCGCCGAGGGCGCCCGCGCGGAGCTCGTGCTCACCGCGGACGAGGCCTGGATGGACGCGCTGGAAGCCCAGGGTCTGCTCCTCGCCGGGACGCGCGCGGTGCTCCTCGCCGGACGCCTGGTGTGCGCCGTCCCGCGCGGGGCGTCCTGGGCGCCGGCCGGGCCCGCGGACCTGGCCGCGCCGCCCTTGCGGCGCCTGGCCCTGGCCGGTCCCGCCGTCCCCGCCGGTCGCCGGGCCCGCGAGGCCCTCGCTCGCCATGGCCTCCTCGAGCGCCTGCGGCTCCGCTTCGTCAACGCCCCGAGCGCGCGGGCTGCCCTGGCGCTCGTCGAGCGCGCGGAGGTCGACGCCGGCCTCCTTTACGCCACCGACGCCGCGGCGTCGGCGCGGGTGCGGGTGGCCTTCGTCTTCGCCGCGGACGCCCACGGGCCGATCCGCTACCCCGTGGCGCTCACGCGCGCCGCGCGGGGCGACGAGGACGCGCGCGCCTTCTACGACTACCTGCGTGGCGAGGGCGCGGCGGAGGTCTTCCGCGCCGCCGGCTTCGCCCTTCCGGGAGCTCCTTGGCCCTCGGCGGGGTCGGGCCGACTCCCCGCCGGTGGTTCCGCCGTCGCGCCCGCAGCGTCGTGGGCGGCGCCTTTCGCTCGTTCCTTGTGGGTCGCCACGGCGAGCGTGGCCTTGAGCCTGCCTTGGGCCTTGGGCCTCGGGGCGCTCCTCGCCCGGCGGGAGTTCTTCGGCAAGGCGCTGCTCAATACCCTCCTCCTTTCTCCCTTGGTCCTTCCGCCGGTGGTGACCGGGTATCTGTTGCTCCGCCTGTGCGGGCGCAACGGCCCCCTGGGGGCCTTCGGCCTGGAGGTCGCCTTCACCCGTTGGGGGGCGGTCGTGGCGGCGTCCGTGGTGGGCTTCCCGCTTCTCCTCCTCACGGTGCGCTCGGCCTTCGAGTCGGTGGACCCGCGCTACGAGCAGCTTGCCCAGACGCTCGGACTGCACCCGCTCGCGGCCTTCGCTCGGGTTACCCTGCCCATGGCCTTGCCCGGGCTCGTGGCCGGCTGCGTGCTCGCCTTTGCCCGGGCCCTCGGCGAGTTCGGGGCCACCGCGGTGCTGGCGGGCGACGTCCCCGGCGAGACGCGGACCCTGGCGCTGGCGGTCTTTGCCCTCTACGAGGAGCCCGGCGGCGAGGAGGACGCTCGAGTGCTCGTGTGGATCAGCCTGGGGCTCTGCCTGGTCGCCCTGGTGGGCGCAGAGCGCCTCACCGCCGCCCAGCGTCGGCGGGCGCGCGAGGGCGAGGCCGCGTGAGGTCTCCGGCCTGCGACGGTGGAGACTCCGGCGCCGCGGCGTTGCTGGAGGTCTCCCTGCGCCACGCCTTCCCGCGCGGCTTCGGGCTGGACCTCGACTTCGCCGCTCCGGGGCGGGCTCTGGGGATCTTCGGGCCGAGCGGGAGCGGAAAGTCCACCGTTCTGAGGGCGGTGGCCGGCTTGTTCCGCCCCGGGGCGGGGCGCGTGCGCCTGAGGGGTCGCCTTCTCCTCGACACCGACCAGGGCGTCTTCCTCCCGCCGCGTCGGCGTCGCGTCGGCTACGTGGTGCAAGACGGGCTCTTGTTTCCCCTCCTCGACGTGCGTCAGAATTTGCTCTTCGGGGCGCCGCGGCGGGGCGGGCGCCTCGGACTCGACGAGGTCGCGCGGCTGCTCGACCTAGAGCACCTCCTCGGGCGCATGCCGCGCAACCTCTCGGGTGGGGAGCGCCAGCGGGTCGCCCTGGGGCGCGCCGTGCTCAGCGAGCCGGAGGTCCTCCTCTGCGACGAGCCCTTCAGCGCCCTCGAGGCGAGCCGTCGCCGGCGTCTTGTGCCCTCCCTGCACCGCCTGTGCGTGGCCCTGGGCCTGCCGCTGGTCTTCGTGAGCCACAGCGTGGAAGAGGTCCTCTCCCTCTGCGACCACGTCGTGGTCCTCGACGCGGGGCGCGTCGTTGCCAGCGGCACCCTGTTCTCGGTGCTCGAGGAGCTCGCCCGCGAGGACTCCTTGGCGGCGAACGTCTGGGAGGGCGACGTCGTCGCCGGCGCGGAGGCGGCGGGCACCGACTCCGAGCTGCGCGAGGTGCGCGTCGCTCCCGGCGTCTCCCTCTACGCGCCGCTTCCGGACGCGGTCTCCGGAGCCCGCGCGCGCCTGGCGCTGCCGCCGAGCGCGGTGACCGTGCTCCGTCGCGGGTCGAAGGAGGAGGCGGCGCGTTCGGAGCAGAGCAGCGCGCGGAACCAGCTTGCGGGGACCGTCGTGGAGGTCTCGGCCCTCGACGAGGGCGTGCGGGTTCGGGTGGACGCCGGGGTCCCGGTGACGGCGCGCGTTTCGACCCCGGCCGCGGCCGGCTTGGGGCTCGTTCCCGGTGCTCCGGCGACCGTGTCCTTCAAGGCGCACGCCGTGCGGGTCCTGCGCGGAGCGGCGGTGGGTCCGCCGCCCGCCGGGGAGGCGGGCTTCTCGCCCGACGAGGGGGCAGCGTGCGAGGGTTCTGGGGCCCCGCTCCGCCCGCGCTGAGCGCCGGACGCGCCCGGGAGGCCGCGGCCCCCCTTGCGGCGTTCAGCCGATGTAGTCGCGCGGAGGAGGTTGCGGCCGCCGGGGGCGCTCGGGCGGGG
>RFHU01000089.1 GCA_003695705.1 Planctomycetota bacterium | reverse complement strand
CCCCCCGGACACCCCCCAGCGCGCTCGGCCCCCCAGCCCAGCGCGCCGGGCGCACGTACGCCCGCCTGGCCGAAGCCGACGCACACGGCGCCGAACACCGTCGCTCGGCCGCACAACCCCACCCCCCGGCACCGCTCGCCGGGCAGAAGCCTGGGACGGTCCTCCTCGGCCGGCACCGCTCGCCGGGCAGAAGCCTGGGACGGTCCTCCCTTCCTCCCTCCGGTCCTCCCCCCTCCTCAGACGGTGCGGCCCTCGAGGGTCAGGCGCGCCGTGAGGCGGACGCGCTTGTCCTTGTCGTCGAGAGCGCGTTCGAGGGCCTTGCGGGCCGATTCGGAGGTCTTCATCTGCCCGAGGGCCCAGGCCGCGGCGGCGCGCACGTCCTGGTGGTACTCGCTGCGCAGGAGGCCGCCCGTGCGGAGGAAGTTGGTGAGCACCGGGACCACCTTTTCGTGGTGGCTGCGGTTGAGCGAGAGCTTGCCCAAGGCGAGGCAGCACTCCCGCTGGACCTCGACCAGGTTGGTGCTCTGAAGGAGTTCGAGGAGGCTGTCGACGGTGTCGGGACGCGAGAGTTCGCCGAGGTGCTTGACCGCTTCGAGCTGGACGCTGGCCTGGCCGTGGGCCAGCGCCCAGCGGAGGACGTTCTGGGCCACGTTGTGGCCGATGGACCGGGCCACGGAGATCGCCTCGCTCTGCACCCGGGCGTCGTCGTTTTGCAGCCCGCTCACCAGCACGGACGTGGGGTCTTGGCACACGACCGCCGCGGCGCGAAGGAGGCGCGGGGTGACCTCGGGGTCGGAGGCCGGGGTGACCTCCTTCTGCAGCGCAAGGTCGCTGTCGGGAGCGAGGGCGGCGAGCATGTCGATCAGGAAGGTCTCGACGCGGGTGCGCTGGGTGCGCTTGAGGGCGCGGACGAGCGCGTCCACCGCAGCGCGTCCCATGCCCTCGAGGATGCGCGCGGCGCGGCGGCGCTCCTGCTGCGAGCCCGTTTCCAGGGTCTCGAAGATGCGCGCGCAGCGGGGGTCGCCGAGGACTTCGGAGAGCACGCGCTGGGTGACCTTCTGCTGGCGGGCGCGTGTTTCTGCGCGGGCCTCGCGCCGACGACCGAGGCTCCATACCAGCCGCGCGGCCTGGTCCCAGTCGCCCTCGGCGATGCGGTCGAGAATGCCCACCTTCGCGCACTCGGCGAGCTTCTCGAAGGCTTCGAAGTCGCTCTCCAGCTCGAGCGCGTCGCAGAGGCGACGGGTGGCCACCGAGAAGAATCGTACGCGCAGTTCCTGGGTACCGCGGGTCGCGGCTTGAAGGAAGAGCTCCGCGGCGCGCTTTCGCTCCTCGGGGTTTTCGCTGGCAAAATTGACCGCCATGCGCTGAATGAGGGCACGGGCGATTTCTCGTCGGTCGTCGAGGAGCAACGCTTCCATGAGCTCGAGGAATTCGCTCGCGCCCTGCGAGCCGAGCAGCTCGGTCGGCTTGAGCTGGTAGAGGGTGCGCGCGCGCTTGGCGACGGCGTCCGAAGGCCACTCGAATCCAGGGGGCAAGTCTTCGTCCCTTTCCGGAATGGGGAGCAACTCGTCGAGCAGCTCGTCGAGGCTCTCCTCCGACTCGTCGGAGTCTCCAGTGTCCGTTGCCGTCCGCCGCCGCACAAGGTCGTGGACGAGCTGGTAGAGGCCGTCGCCCACCAACAGGTTGGGCAGCGAGGCGTCCTGGCTGATGCCCTCGGCTTCGCCCGGTTTGCAGCGGGCGATGCGTTCGATGAACCGGCCGAGCTCGGTGGGGGTGACTTCCTTGAGGATGACCAGGCCTCGCAAGCGGCCCTCGCGGAGGATCGCGAGCAAGTCCATGCCGCTGGCACCAAGCTCCTCGCGGCCGAGGGCCGTCCCGTTGACGACGAGGGCCTCTCCTTCGCCTTGGTGGATCGCCACGGCCGGGACCTTCTCGAAGAGCCTCCGGAGGAGGCGGTGCAAGCTGGCCACGATCTCGCCGTGGAGCTCGATCTCGGGCGGTGCGCTGCGCAGGTCGCAGACGGCCGCCGCCAGCTGACCGATGAACTGGCGGACGAGTTCCGGATTGCTCTGGGCCAGGCGCGCTTTGGGCTTGACGCGCTTCCAGAGGGAGGTCTCGTTGCGCTGGTCGAGGGTGGGAAGCTTCTGCGCGATGCCGAGCGAGCAGAGGTTGTGCTGTTTGGAGAACACGGCCCAGAAGTAGCGTTCGAGGGTGACCTGCACCGTGTGGCGCGCCGTCTCCGCGAGGAAGGTCCTCAACTCGTCTGCGCGGGGGGGCGCCACGAAGGTCAGGCTTTTGATGGAGTTGACGCGGAAGATCCCGATCACCGCCTCTTGGTGGGGCCCCGTCCCGTGGGCCTTGTCCACCGTGTGCCCGTTGAGCACGAAGGTGTTTCCGCGGTGGGAGAGGGTGAAGCGAGGCGCGAGCTGGTGGACCTTTTGTAGGGTCTCGACCAGGGCGTCGAGGGCCTGACGGACGACGTTGGACTCCGCCGGGTAGAGGCGCAAGACCTTGGCCGCGGTTGCCAGGTCGCGGGCCAAGATCGGCAAGGCGGCGAAGAGTTCGCGCGGCGGCTCGTCGGTCACCTCGGCTGGTTGGTCTTCGTGGCTGCCGAGGAGCAGGTTCTCCACGGCCTCGCGATCGAAAATGAGCTCTTGGCGCTCGCGAACCAGGCGGAGGAAGCGGTCTTGCTTTTTGCGGTCTCCCGCGCGTCCGAAGTGGAAGGCGCGCTCTGCGGCGCGCTCTACGGGCAGTGCCTCCGCGACGCGGCGGTGTGCCTCTTGCCGCTCTTCGGTGGGGATTTCCTGGTAGGCGGCCTCCTGCAGCGCCTGCGTGCGGAAACCCAGTTCGGCGTCGGGAGCGGACCCTGGCTCGCGGAGCAGCTTCGCCTCCACGGCATCGGTCACCAGCGCGAGGGTCTGCTCCTCGTCGTGCTGGGATTCGAGGCTCGCCTGGAGGACGTTGAACTCGAAGTTCGGTCCGACGACCGCCGCTTGCGCGAGGACGCGAGCCAATTCGGGGGAGAGGATCTTGAGCTGGTTGCGGAGGAGGCCGTCGAGGGAGAGGGGCAGGTCGCTCGGGAGCGAGGCCACGAGCTTCCATCCGCCGACTTCTCGTCGGAGGGCGTCGGTCTCGACCAGGTGGCGGAGGATCCCTTCGACGAAGAGCGGGTTCCCCTGGGTGTGTTCCCACAGCCACTCGCCGAAGTCGCTGGGCGGGCGGAAGCCTTCGAGCAGATTGGAGGCGAGTTCAACGGTCTGTTCGACGTCGAGGCCTTGGAGACCGATCACGCGCCCGTTGGGGAGGTCCTCGAGTTCCCTGCGGAAGCGGGCGTAGGCCGAATCCTCGGGGTCTTCTTTCGTCAAGGGCCTCGCCGTTCCCACGAAGAGGACGCGTCCGGGCAGGGGCAAGCTGCGGCGCATGACCTCGAGGGTCTGGTCGTCGACCGCGCTCAGGTCGTCGAGGGCGAGCAGGAGCGGTTGTTCGAGGGAGAGGGTGTAGAGCAGGTCCACCAGGCCCTTGAACAGGGCGGCGCTCAACTCGGCCGGGTTCAGCTCGCGAGCACGCTTGGGGAGCGGCTTGACGCGGAAGCTTCGGCTGCGTCGCGAAGGAGGCCGCCCGTCGCTCGGGCGCCCGGTCGCGCGGGGTGGGGGCTGGCCAGGGCGGCGGGCGGAACGGGGACCTGGGCGGTTCGACGGGCGCGGCCCCCCTTCGCTCGGCGCGCCCGCCCTGCGCGGGGTCCCTGCAGGGGGCGGAGTCCCCCTGCGGTCGGCCGGACGCGGGGCCGCGCCCGCGGGCGTGGCTCCGCTGGGCCGCCCGGAGGGCCGCGGGCGCGGGCGGCGCGT
>RFHU01000088.1 GCA_003695705.1 Planctomycetota bacterium | reverse complement strand
GCGACCCCCACCACGGCCAGCCGCCCCGCGGGCGGACCGGCCCCCCCGGCTTCCTCGGGGTCTACCTCGACCCCGACGCCCCCGGGCCCGGAGCGCCGGTCGACGGCGCCCAGCCGGGATCTCCCGCGGCCCGCGCCGGCCTCCGCGAAGGCGACCGCATCGTCGCGGCCAACGGGCGCTCCCTCACCGACACCCGCGCGCTGGTGAAGCTCCTCGGCGGGCTGCGCCCCGGCGACCGGCTGCGCCTCGAAGTCGAGCGCGAGGGCACGCGGCGCACGGTGGTCGCGACCCTGGCCGCCCGACCCGCCGAGCCCGCCCCGGCGCCGCGCGGCGCCGAGCGACCGGGCTGGCTGGGCGTTGCCCTCGAGGTCCGCGCCGGGCGCCTCGTCGTGATCGAGGTGGACGAGCGCGGCCCGGTGGCGCGCGCCGGAATCCGCCCCGGCGATGCCATCCTGCGCGTGGACGGCCGCGCCGTGGCCTCCCTCGACGACCTCGCCGAGTTCCTCTCCGGGCGCCCCGCCGGCGCGCAGGTGCAACTCACCGTCGAGCGTCGCGGCTGGGAGAAGACCTTCTCCATCACCCTCGCCGAGCGCCCCTGAAGCTCGGCGCAATCCTTCATCCGAGCAGAGCAACAACGGACGGCACCGACCCATGAAGCTCGTTCCCATCGTTCTCATCGCGGCCCTCGCCGCCCTCCTCCCCACGCAGCGCGCCGACGCCGGCGACGGCTTGCTCGGCGTCTACCTGACCGAAGACGACAGCAGCACCACGGGCGCGCTCATCGAAGAGGTCGCGCCGCGCTCCCCGGCGGCAAAGGCCGGCTTCCGCAAGGGCGACCGCATCGTCTCCTGCAACGGAAAGCCGACGCCCAACAGCAAGGCACTGATCCAGCACCTCGTGCGGGCCAACGCGGGCGACGTGCTCACCCTGCGCCTCGACCGGGACGGCTGGCAGAAGACCTTCGAAGTGCGGCTCGCCAAGCGACCCGACGCGCTGCCCGCCAAGAAGCCGGAGGGGCCCAAGGAACGCGGCTTCCTCGGCATCTACCTGCGCCAGAACGAGGCCGGCCAACCGGTCGTGGACGGCGTCATGGCCGGCAGCCCCGCCGCCAAGGCGGGCCTCAAGGTCGGCGACCGCATCGTCGGGGTGGCTGGCAAGGAAGCCAAGGATCCCTCCACCCTCATCGCCCTCCTCGGCCGCTACGGAGTGGGCGAGCGCGTGCCCCTCGACATCGAGCGCGACGGCAAGCGAAAGACCCTCTCCGCCGTCCTCGGCCGGCGACCGGCCGAAGGCACGGCGCCGCCGCCGCAGGCCGAGCCCGCACACCCCACCCCCGCCCCGACCCCCGAAGCCTCGAGCGGCAAGAAGCCCTACGTGGGCATCGCCCTCGTCGACAACGACGGCGCCGGCCCCTTGCGCGTGGACGAGGTGCAAGCGGGCAGCCCGGCCGAGAAGTTCGGCCTCCGCGCGGGCGACGTGCTCCTCTCCGCCAACGGCAAGCCCCTCAAGACCATCGAAGACTTCGTGGCGGTCATGAAGGACCTCCACCCCGGCGACGTGGTCGCGCTCAAGATCGAGCGCGACGGCTGGAAGAGCGACGTTCGCCTCACCCTCGGCGCGCGCTGAAGCGTCCGCCCATCCCGAGAGGGAGGACCCCGTGAGCCCACGCTTCGCACCCATCGCCTGGATCGCCATCGCCTGCCTCCCCGCCCGCGCGACGGACGACGGAGCGGTCGCCTTGGTCGACCAAGCCCTCGCCGCGGCCGCCGCGCGCGCCGCTCGCTCGGTCGTCCAGGTCGAGGTGGAGCGACTCGACTACGGCCCAAGACCCCTCACCGCCCTCGAGCGACGGGGTCTGGGGCTCACGGGACCCTACGACCCCCGCTACTTCAGTCGCCCCCCGGGCCCCTGTTCCGGAGTGGTCGTCGCGCCGCGGCTCGTGGCCACCTCTCTTTGGAATCTGGAGGGCGACGGCGCGGTCACGGTGGTGACCCCCACCGGCGAGCGGATCCCTGCCGAACGAGCGGGCCGCGACGAGAACCTGCGCGTCGCGCTCCTCCGGGTCGAAGTCGACCTCGAACCCCTGCCGGCGGCCTCGCGACCCCTCCGGCCCGGGCAAACCCTGCTTCTGGTCGGACGCAGCGAGGAGAACGAAGCCCTGGTCACGCGCGGCATCGTCAGCGGCCTGGCGCGCCTGCGGGGCGAAGCCTTCGCCCACTCCTGCCGGACCAGCTTCGCCAACGTGGGCGGCGCCCTCGTCGACCTCGAAGGGCGACTCGTCGGCATCGCGGTCCGCCACGCGGCGCGGATCACGCAGGGCCAGAGTTCGGGGGTCGGCTTCGGAGCCCGCCTGGACCGCCTGCAACCCAACCTCGAGCGCCTGGCCCGGGGCGAGGTCATCCCCATGCGCCCGCTCCCCTTCCTGGGCATTGGCCCCAACCCCAGCTACGCGGGGCCGGGAACGCAGATCGGGCGCATCGTGCCCGGCACCGCCGCCGAAAAGGCAGGGCTCAAGGCCGGCGACGTGATCAAGGTCTTCAACAGCGTCGAGATGCAGGGCTTCGGTCAGCTCGCCGAGGAGATCCAGAAGCTCGAGGTGGGCCAGGAAATCGTCATCACGATCCTCCGCGATGGCAAGGAATTCGACGTGAAGGTCAAGCTGGGCCGTCGTCCGCCCGGGCCCCGCTAGGGAGAAGAGGAGTCCTCCATGCGCGCCTTCGTCCTCACCCTGACCGCCGGCCTCCTCCTTTCCGCCGCGCCCTGCGCGCGCGCGCAGGGCGAGGTGTCGAACGCTCCGACCGCCGCCCCCCCCGAGGCCCTGACCGCCGCGCGGGCCGAGGAAGAGGCCCTGGTGGCCCTGATCGAGCGCGTCAGCCAAGCCTTCGTGGCCATCGGCGGCGGCTCCGGGGTCATCATCAGCCCCGAGGGGGAGATCATCACCAACGACCACGTGGCGGGCTCCCGGGAGGTGGGCCAGCAGTGGACGGTCATCCAGCCGGGCGGACGCTTCCGTCAAGCAACCCTGGTCGCCAAGGACCCTCGCGGCGACATCGCCCTCTTGAAGATGGTCCAGCCCGGGCCGTACCCCTACGTCCCTCTGGGCGACTCGGACGCGCTCGAGGTCGGGCAGCGGGTCCTGGCCCTCGGGAACCCCTTCGGCTTCTCCAAGAACGGGACCCCCCACGCCTCCGTCGGCGTCATCAGCGCCCTGCACCGTTACCAGGGCGGCTACAGCGACGCCATCCAGACCGACACCCCCATCAACCCGGGCAACTCCGGCGGGCCCCTCATCGACATGCAGGGTCGCCTGGTGGGCATCAACGGCCGCATCGCCGTACGCTTCGGCACCCGCGCCAACACGGGGGTGGGCTACGCCATCCCCGCGAACCAGATCCGGGCCTTCCTCCCCACCCTTCGCGCGGGCGGGGTCGTCTCCCACGGCAAGATCGAGGGCCTGAGCCTGCGCGAGGCTCCCGGCGCGGGCGGAGCCATGGTTCGCGCCGTGCGTCCGGGGTCGAGCGCCGCGCGGGCGGGCCTGCGCGAAGGCGACCTCATCGTCGCCGCCGGCGGCCGACCGGTGTCCAGTCCCCGCCGCTTCCAGGGCATCGTCGGGACCTTGCCCGCCGGCGCACCGCTGCCCATCCGGGTCCGCCGAGGCGAAGAAGAACTGGAAGTCTCGGTCGAGCTGAGCCCCCGCGATCGCCGGCTCATCACCAAAGGCGCCTACATGGGCGTCGTCCTCGCTCCGGGCGAGGGAGGGGCCGAAATCGAAGAGGTGGTCGCGGGATCGCCCGCTGCCACGGCAGGTCTGCAGACGGGCGACGTGATCCGCCTCATCGACGGGCAACGGGTTCGGAACGCGCGCACGGTGGTGGACTACGTCGCCACCAAGACCCCGGGCACGAAGATCACCCTCACCGTGCTTCGGGGCGAGGCGAACCTCGAGATCGAGCTCATCTTGGGCAAGCGAGGAAGCTGAACGCCGGACTCCTCGGCGCCCCGCACGCCCCAAAGCGGGACGGCGGTCCGCTCGGCTCCGCGTCGCCCAGCCGCCATGCTATAAGCGCCACCATGCGCAAGGAGGACCAGGAGCGGGCCGTCCAGGAGGTCATCGGACGGGTCGTGGGCGGCGTGGCCGAGCGCGGCAGCCAAGCGCTGGAGAACGCCATCGCCGACACCCTCTACTGGGAACGCCAGCGCATCGAGAAGGAGCGCCCCAGCGCGCAGCGAACGCGCGCCCTCGCCCGCCTCGACGCGCAGCGCCGCGCCCTGCTCGGCGGATCCGACCCCGAGCGGAAGCGCCTCCTGCACGAGCTCGTGGAGGGTTTCGCCCGCGAAGTGCTCGGGTACTTCGACCCCAAGGTGCACGCGCTTGCCACGCGGGCCGTGCCCGTGGGCCTGCGAACGCTCCTCAAGGCCACTTCGCCGCGGCAGCTCCTTCGGGGCAGCGAACACGGTCTCGGAGGCCTCGAGGAGCGCCTCTTGGTCGACGGCGAGGTCGCCCACGCGCGCGCGCTGCGGGAGCGCGGGACCGTCGTGTTCTGTCCCACCCACAGCTCGAACCTCGACTCCATCGTGCTCGGCTACGGCATGCACGAGGAGGGCTTCCCGCCGCTGCTCTACGGGGCGGGACTGAACCTGTTCAGCAACCCGCTGGTGTCCTTCTTCCTGCGCAACCTAGGCGCCTACCGGGTCGACCGGCGCAAGAAGGCGCCCCTCTACAAGGACGTCCTCAAGACCTACGCGACCGTGAGCCTCGAGCTCGGCTACCACAACCTGTTCTTCCCCGGCGGCACCCGCAGCCGAGGCGGCCACGTGGAGTCGAAGCTCAAGCTGGGGCTGTTGGGAACGGCGCTCGACGCCTACTACCACAACGTGAAGGTCCGCCGGCCGCGCCCGCGGATCTTCGTGGTCCCCATGGTCCTCTCCTACGAGCTGGTCCTCGAGGCGGAGACACTCATCGACGACTACCTGCGCGAGCAAGGCCAGTCGCGCTACATCATCACCGACGACGAGTTCGCTTCGCCGCGGCGCGTGTTGCAGTTCCTCAGCGGAATCCTCGAACTCGACACGCGCATTCACCTCACGCTGATGGAACCCCTCGACCCCTTCGGGAACCGCGTGGACCGCGAGGGGCGCAGCCTCGACGGCCGCGGGCGGGAGATCGCCATCGACCGCTACCTGCGCGGAGTCGACGGCGAGCTGCGGCGGGACCCCGACCGCGACCGGGAATACACGCGCCTCCTCGGCGAGCGGGTCCGGGACGCCTTCTTCCGCGGCAACACCGTCATGCCCACCCACGTGGTGGCCTACGCGGCCTTCGCCGAGCTCCGTCGGCTCAACCCGGGCGCCGACCTCTACCGCCTGCTGCGTACGGGAGGCAACCACGAGTCCATCCCGCTCCCCGACTTGTTCCGCCGCGTCGACGAGCTGCGCGGACGGCTGCGCGCCCTGGCGGCCGAAGGGCGCCTCCGACTCGGCGAGCGGGTCGCCACCCTGGGAGCCGACGACCTGATCGTGCTCGCGCTGCGCGCCTTCGGCACCTACCACACCCGGCCCGCGCTCGAGCGGGTGGGCGACCGGATCTACCACCGCGACCGGAACCTGCTCTACTACTACCGGAATCGCCTGGTGGGCTACGGGTTGGAAGACGATGAGCGCTGAGCGGGTCGCGGTCTTGGGCGGCGGGAGCTTCGGCACCGTGCTCGCGCACCTCGCCGGGCGGAACGAGCACCCCACGCGACTCTGGATGCGCAGCGCCGAGCGCGCGGCCGAGTTGAACGCCGAACGCACGAACGCCCGCTACCTGGGAGAGCATCGGCTGGCAGAGAGCGTCGTCGCCACCACCGACCTCGAGGAGGCCGTTCGCGGCGCGGCGTTGGTGGTCTTCGCCGTGCCCTCCCACGCCATCCGCGAAGTGGCCGGCGAAGCCGGGGCCTACCTGAGCGGGGAACAGGTGGTCCTCTCCGCCACCAAGGGCCTCGAGCCGGAGAGCTTCCGGCGCATGACCGAAGTCATCCGCGGCGAGACCTGCGCCCTCAAGCTGGGCGCGCTCTCGGGGCCGAACCTGGCCAAGGAGATCATCGCCGGCCAACCTTCGGCGGCGACCGTGGGCTCGCGCTTCCGAGAGGTCATCGCGGTCGCGGCGCGCCTCCTCCACGGCAACAACTTTCGCATTTACGGGAACCACGACCTGGTGGGCGTGGAGCTGGCCGGCGCACTGAAGAACGTCATCGCCATCGCCTCGGGCCTGGCCCACGGACTCGGCTTCGGCGCCAACGTGCGCGCTCTCATCGTCACCCGCGGGCTGGCGGAGATCCAGCGCCTCGGGGTGTCCCTGGGCGCCGACCCGCTCACCTTCGCAGGGCTGGCGGGGGTGGGCGACCTCATCGTCACCTGCGGCTCCGAGCTGAGCCGCAATTTCCGCGTCGGCGTGGGCCTCGCCGCGGGCAAGAGCCTGGAGACGATCTTCGACGAACTCGGCGAAGTGGCCGAGGGGGTCAACACCGCGCGGGTGGCGCACGCGCTCGCAAGAGACCGGGGCGTGGCCATGCCCATCACCGAGAGCGTGCACCGCCTGCTCTTCGCCGGCGTCACCCCGCAGGAAGTGCTCGAGGACCTGATGACGCGCAAGGCGCGCTACGAAGTCGACTTCGACTACTCCGCCGAAGTGCCGCCTCGCTGAGGGTCCGCGTGCTTCGCTGCAAAGGGCGGGGAGGCTGCGGGTGAGCGGCGGGGAGCACGCCCCGGAGCGGGATGGCTACCGCTATCCCCTCTACCGGCGGAACGACCGTCGATTGGCCCGCGACTACCGCGGCCCCCTCTACCTGTGGGACATCGACAACACCTACCTGGTGACCGAATACCGCGGCTTGCGCGACCTGGTGCGCCTGCGCTTCGAGAGCGCTCAGGACAAGCGCCCCGTCCCGGGCGCGGTGGAGCTCTTGGCGGCCCTGCGCAAGGGAGAGGAGGGAACGAGCGGGGTACGGCCGCCCATCTACTTCGTAAGCGCCAGCCCCGAGAGCCTCCGCGGCCGGCTCGAAAAGCGCATGCTCCTCGATGGCGTGCTGCACGACGGGATCACCTTCCGCGACCTTCACAAGCTGCGCTACCTCCGCGACATCTTCGGCTTCAAGCTCATCGCGCTCCTCCTCTACCGCCTCGAGAACCCGCCGGCGGCGCGCGAAGTCCTCTTCGGCGACGACCTCGAGCACGACCCCTACGTCTATCCGCTCTACGCGCAGGTGTGCGCCGGGGAACTCCGCGGCGACGAGCTGCGCGAGGAGCTCCTGCGGCGCGGCGTGCGCCGCTCCGCGAGCGTGTATGCCGCCGCGTTGGCGGGCGAGCTCCCCACGCACGACCCCGTGGAGTGGATGGTCATTCGGAGGCTGCGCCGTCGGCCCGCGGCGCCCGACGAGGATCCCCGCCTGGTGCGGGTGGACGACTACGCGCAGGCCGCGGCCTTGCTGCGCGCGGCGGGCTTCGTATCGCGCAGCGGCCTGCGCGCGGTCCTGCGCGCGGTGCGGTCCGCCGGTGGCGCCGCAGACGTGCTCGCGCCCCTGCGCGGCCTGGAGGATCGCTTGGGTTCCCTGGAGGCTGTGCGGACCGAGGCCGAACCCGAGGAGGACGCAGAGTGACGAGCTGGAAGAACTGGGCGCTGGGAGCGACCCTGGGGTGGCTGCTTTCCGGCTGCGTGACCCAGGACGACATCAACCGCGCCGTGAGCGACGAGCTGCGCTTCAGCGGCAAGCTGGTGGGCTTCGCCCTCGAGCAGGGACTGGAGGCCGTGGACGTCCGTCTGGCGCTGCTGAAGACCTTTGCAGGCGATCCCCGCCGCAAACAGCTCGAGGCCCTCCTCGGAACGGTGGCGCAGCTCGAGGCCCGCCGCGACCGCCTGCGCGAGGCCAAGCGGGCGCTCGTCGAGGAGAACAAGAAGCTGCGCGCGCGCTACAGACCGAGCGACGAGCAGTAGGTAAGCTGACGAGGAGCCGTCCGCGGGCAAGGTCCGCAGCGGGGACCGAAGGGACGGTTGCTCGCGGACCGCTGGAGGGGGTCTCGTGCTCGAAGCCAGTTACCGACCGCGGGAGGGCCGCGTCGAGGCCGGTCGGGCCACGGCCTCCATCGCCTCCGGCCGGCGACGGCTGCGCGCAGACGCGCGGCCCGGCGCCGACGGGGACGAGCTCGTCGACCTCAGTCCCCGGGGAATGAAAATCCGCACGGCCGGAGCGCCTCCTCGAGAAGGCACCTTGCTCACCGTGGAACTGCGGCATCCGAGCCTGCCGGGCGCCCTCTCCCTGCAAGGGCAAGTCCGCTGGGTCGAGGCCGGTCCCGCTGGCTGCACGGTGGGCATCGCCTTCCAGCAAGTACGCGACACCACGGCGGTCGCCCTCGAACAGGTGGTCGCCCGCGAACTCGGCCACGCCGTGCACGCCCCGACGGGCCAGGTTGGCTTCCTTGCCCGCGGCAAGAGCGGCGGCCCCACATGGGTCGCCTACGACCGCGACCGGCAGCGCCTCGGCCACGTTCGCGCCGAGGCCGGCGCCTTGGTGGTGGAGGCGCAGGGCGAGGTGCATCGCTGCGCCGACCTCGGCGAAGTGCTCGAGCGCGTCTTCGGGCAGACCGCGCTGCGGGTGACGCCGCGCCTGGAGTTGGACGCCCGCGGGCGTCCGCAGGGGTAAGGAATACCCACGCTGGCGCCCGGGCGATCGCTCCGCCATGATCGCTCTCGGAGGGGACCGAATGGCCGACAAGATCGTGGGCAAGGTGGACGTGGAGCTGAGCGCAGAGGACCAGGAACTCCTCCTCTCCCTGCTCGAAGACAGCCCCTTCCCCAAGAACCTGCTCCTGCGCCTGGCCCTTCGGATCGGCATGAAGGAGATCCGCAAGGACCCCGCCGTCCTCCTCCCCTACGTCGCCAAGCCGAATCCCCCCGCCTAGCAGCCCGTTGAAGAAGCCCTGACTTCGTTGCTCGTCGGTCACAACCCGAAGGTTGCTGAACCTCCTCGCGCCTCGTTAGGACTCCTTCAACGGGCTGCT
>RFHU01000087.1 GCA_003695705.1 Planctomycetota bacterium | reverse complement strand
TTCCCGTGGAGAGAAGAAGAAGGGCAGGTGGTGGGCTGAATGCGTCGCCCGCGTCGAGTCGCTCCTCGATGGTCCTGAGGAGCTTCCGCAGGTCCTTGCAGTATTGGCCGTTGTTCGGCCCGTGGAACTCGAAGGAGACACGCTGCGAGTCGGTCAACAGTTTCTCGAACTGCCAGGAGTTGTTTGCGACCCACTTCCGGCACACGTTCCCGATCTGGTTGCCGAGCCAGTTCACGAAGTCGACGAAGGCCTCGCAGGCCGCGTCAAACCATTCGTTGGTTAGGGGGGGGGAAAGGTACGAGGTTGCGGTGCCCAGGCTGGCTGGCTCGCCCGGATGATTCCCGAGGCCTGATCCTCGTTGGAAGGGTGCACGTAATCGTTGCGAACGTCGATCGCATCAAAGAGCAGGCGAGTCGTCACTTCTGGCGGAGGCGTCCTCTTGAACAGCCGCAGGAAGGACTCCACCTTCTTCTTGGGACCCCCTTCGCTGAGCCGAGCGAGCACGCGTTTCTGCAGGTGGGCGCCCCCCGGAAGCGGGGACACGACGGGGTTCCACGCGTCCTTGAGCGAGAGTCGGATGCCGTCCTTGAACCGGGGATCCTTCTTGAGCTCCTCGTGGAGCAGGGTAGGCCGACGCTCCCAGAGTGCTTTGAAACTGCGGTTCAGCTCGGCGTCGAGCTGGGCGACGAGATGCACCAAGGCCACGCGCACCCCTGCCATCTGCCGCTCCCAGTCACTGTCCAACTTCTCGTGCCGGACCACACTGTCCCACTTCGCCGGTCTCGACTTGGCGACGTCGTAATGCAGTTGGCGTGCGAAGCGAATCGCGGAATCGACATACACCCCGTAGCGCTGGTTCCTGGGGATCTTGTTCCATTCGACTCCGTTTCTCCTGAACTCCAGGGGTTGGCGAGGCGGTTGCGGGGGACTCTCGCTCGGCTCGGCCTCGGTCACTGCTGCCTCCTGCGGGTTTGTGCAGATGCGGACGCCACCGCCGTCGCGTGGTGTTGGGGATTCTCCCACTCGGGTACCGTCTCGCACGTACCGTGTTCCTCCTTCGGAGGTTGACGCCCCCGCTTCCGAGAGTCCCCTGCCCTGGGGGGGACGTGCCGTGACGACAGCTCGGCGCAGGAAGAAGACGCACACGCGCACGAGGCGGAGAGCGCCCACCTCATCGCCCAAGGTCGAATCCGGCGGAAGGCGGGGGAGTTGTCCTCCACGACGAGGGGCCTCCAAACCGTGGAGGAGGGACCCCAAGGCCCAGAGGGCACCGGTGCTTACGCCGCCTCTTCGCTCTGCAGCCGGTAGAGCTTCCAGTAGAGGCCGCGGCGGGCGAGGAGTTCTTCGTGGGTGCCGGTCTCTTTGACCTCGCCCTTGTGGAGGACGACGATGCGGTCGGCCTTCTTGATGGTCGAAAGGCGGTGGGCGATGACGACGGCCGTGCGGCCGGCGAGGAGGGTCTCGAGGGCGGTCTGGATGCGCTCCTCGGTCTCGCCGTCGATGGTGGCCGTAGCCTCGTCGAGGATGAGCAGCTCGGGGTCGTGGGCGAGGGCGCGGGCGAAGGAGACGAGCTGGCGCTCGCCCGCCGAGAGGTCGTGGCCGCGCTCGCCGAGGAGCTGGTCGTAGCCGCGGGGGAGGTCCTCGGCGACGCCCGAGGCGTGGACGGCCTCGGCGGCGGCGCGGACGCGCTCGGGAGGGACGCGCTCGGGGTCGAGGGCGATGTTCCGCTCGAGGGTGTCGGAGAAGAGGAAGGTCTCCTGGGGCACGTAGGCGATGCGCTTGCGGAGGGCGCGCAGCTCGAAGCTGCGCAGGTCGTGGCCGTCCCAGCGCACGGCCCCCGCGGTGGGGTCGTAGAAGCGCCCGAGGAGCTTGACGATGGTCGACTTGCCCGCGCCCGTCGCGCCCACGAGGGCCACGGTGTGCCCGCGGGGAATTTCCAGGGTCACGTTTCGCAGGACCGGGCTGCCGGGCACGTAGTGGAAGGAGACCCCGTCGAGGCGAATTCCCTCGCGAAGGGGCGGGACGGGGACCGGGTCGGGGGCGCGGGGGAGCTCCTCGCGCTCGTCGAGGAGGGCGAAGATCTTCTCGGCCGAGGCGAGGGCGGTCTGGAGGATGGTGTAGCGCCCCGAGAGGTTGTCCACCGGCCCGTAGAAGCGCTGGGTGTAGTCGACGAAGGCGATGACCAGCCCCACCGAGGCGGTGATGCCGAACCAGCGCTCGAGGACCGCCCAGAGGAGCAGCGCCACGGTGAGGATCTGGGCGAGCTGCACGGCCGCCGAGAGGGTGCTCGAGAGCCACACGCCCTTGAGGGTCTCTCGGAGGAGGGCGTCGTTCTTGGCCTCGTAGTCGCGCCGGTTCACCGCCTCGCGGCGGAAGGCCTGCACGATGACCATGCCGATGATGCTCTCGTTGAGGTAGGTGTTCAGGGCGGTGTTGCGGTTGCGGATGGCGCGGAAGAGCTGGCGCATGCGCCCGCGCAGCCAGGCCACCCCGAAGACGAGCAGGGGGAGGAGGCAGAAGCTCACCAAGGCAAGGCGCCAGTCGAGGTAGAGCATCACGCCCACGATGCCCAAGAGGAGGATGGTGTCGGCGATGACCGAGACCAGGCCCGAGGAAATGAACTCGTTGAGGGCCTGCACGTCGCCGGTCATGCGGGTGAGGATCTTCCCCTGCGGCGTCTTGTCGAAGTAGGAAGGCGCCAGGGTCACCACGCGCTCGAAGAGGCGCGAGCGAATGTCGCGCATGGCCCGCTGCCCCATGAGCTGCATCACCACGCTCTGGGCGAACTGCAGCACCGCGTGCCCCAGCACCAGCCCGAGGTAGAGCAGCCCGTAGCGAGCGACCTCGTCGAGGGCGCCGCGGCGAATCGGCCCGTCCACGGCCTCCTTGATCACCATGGGCTGCAGGAGCTGGGCTCCGGCCACGAGGGGAAACAAGCACAGGGCGGCTGCCAGAAGGCCCTTGTGGGGAACGACGAAGGAAAGGAGCCGGCGGAGGAGGCCGCCCTGGAAGCGACCGCGCCCCTCGTAGTCGTCGCGGCGCGGCGCGGCGGGGGTCGAGGCGGTGGCGGCTCCGCTCACGCTTCCTCCAGGATCTCGGCCTGCAGCCGCTGGCGCTCGTGCATGGCGTGGAAGCGCGAGCTCGCGTCGTCGAGGAGCGCCACCGGAGCCCCGCGTTCGACCACGCGACCGGCGTCGAGAACGAGCAGCTCGTCGCAGCCGAGGAGGGTGGCCGTGCGATGGGCGGCGATGATGACGGTGGCCTCGGGGAGCGCCGCGCGCAGGTTGCCGAGGACCGCCACCGCGGTCTCGGCGTCGACCATGCTCAGGGCGTCGTCGAGGAGCAGGATCCGAGGGGCGACGAGCACCGCGCGCGCGATGGCGAGGCGCTGGCGCTGCCCGCCCGAGAGGGTCACCCCGCGCTCGCCCACCACGGTTTCGAGGCCGTCCTCGAGCTGGTCGAGGTCCTTGTCGAGGGCCGCCACGCGCAAGGCCTCGAGCACCTCGGCGCGACTGGCCTCGGGACGACCGAAGGCCACGTTCTCCGCAAGGGTCAGGGAGAACACCGCCCCGTCCTGGGGCACGTAGCCCATTCCCGCGCGCAGGGCGTCGAGCTCCCATTCCTCCACCGGAACGCCGTCGACGAGGACGGATCCCGGCGGTGCGTCGATGAAGCGCGGCACGGCGCGCAGGAGCGTGCTCTTCCCCGAGCCGATGCGGCCGGTGAGGCCGAGGGTCCCCCCGGGCGGCACGTGCAGGGTGACGCCGGCGAGGGCCGGGCGCCGTTGTTGTCCGCGGAGCGCCGGGTAGCGGTAGACCAAGTCGCGCGTCTCCACCTCGCCGCGGACCGGCCCGCGCGCGCGCGGCTCGCTCGGCGAGCGGATGGCGAGGGGCGCCTCGAGGAGTTCGTCGAGGCGCTCGACCGAGGCCAGGCCGCGCTGGAAGAGGCTCAGCACCCAGCCCAGGTAGATCACCGGGCGCAGGACCATGGCCAGGACGGTGAAGAAGAGGGCGAACTCCCCGTAGCTCAGCTCGCCGCGGACAACGCGACCGCCGCCCACCCAGAGGAGGAGGCAGGCCCCCACGCCGCCGGTGAGGGTCGCCGCGATCCCGATCCCCCCGCGCGCGACCGCCTCGCGCATGCTCTTCTCCAAGAAGGTGTCGTTGCTGCGCGCGAAGCGCTCCGCCTGCGCTTCCTCGAGGGTGAAGGCCTTGACCACCTCCATGCCGCTGAGGGTCTCGCTGAGGTGCCCGGTGAGCTCGTCCATGGCCTCCTGGGCCTGGCGCGCGTAGCCCTTGACCCGGGTGGCGGCCCACATGGTGAGCGCGGCAAGGAAGGGGTAGGGGAGGAAGAGGACCCCGGTCAGGCCGGGAGAGAGGGTGAGCAAGTAGGGCACCGCGATGCCGAACATGAACAGGGCGTTGAAGGTGTAGAGGATGCCCGGAGCGGCCACCGCCTGGGCGATGCGCACGTCGCTCACGCAACGGCTCATGAGCTCGCCGGTGTTGAAGCGCGCGTAGAAGGGCGGGTCCGCGGCGAGCAGGCGCTCGTAGAGGCGGTTCTTGAGGTCGCGCGCCAGATGCCGCGCGCCGCCCAGCACGACCACCCGCGATGCCGTGCGGGTCAGCATCAGCACCACGGCCGTGACCACCAGGGCCAGGGCGTAGTGCTCTGGTTCCGCAAAGGGTCGCGGCGTAGCGCTCGCCCGCAGGGCGCCGTCTCCGCTGGCCTGCCCCGAGGCCCCGGCCGCGGCCAGGGCGTCGACGGCGCCCTTGATGAGCCAAGGGACCAGGAGGCTGAGGACGTTCGTCGCGAGGAGCAGGAGCAAGCCGAAAGCGTAGCGGGTGCGGTAGGGAGCCAGCAGGCGGAGGTAACGGCGAAGGCCCTGCATGCGCGGCGGATTATAGGGTCCGCTTCGGCAGCGACCCCACTCGGGTGCAAGAGACCGCAGGGGCCTGGAGGAAGCGAGGCGCGGCCGCGGGCCCGGCACGGCGGAAGCGATTCGACGGAGTCGGACTGCCTCTCAGGCTTCGTCCGCGGAGCGCTGCGAAGACGAAGGGCCATCCGACGCCGCCTCGGCACCCGTACCTGCGGCAGGGGGAGCGCCCGCGGCGGCGTCGGCGCGCGCGGGAGCCGCCTCGTCCGGAGGGGGATGAGCCCTCGAGGGCTGCGTTTCCTTCGTGGCGGCGTCCGGACTCGCAGGAGGGCTCCCCCCTGCGGCCTCCGCGGCGTCCGTGGGCGGGGAGGATTCCGCCGAGGAGACGGCTCCCGAAGGCGGACCCTCGACCTCGTCGCCGTTGCCCCGCCGCAGGCCGCCCTTCACAAGGAGTCGGAGGCGGCTGGGCGGGACGCGCAGGACGAGGTCGTCGTCGGGCTTGAGGGTGTAGAACTCGCGAAACATGAGGGTATGAAACTTGACCCGCACCCAGGAGAAGAACATCAGCCCCAGGTTCGTCCAGGCGACCCGGGTGTCGCAGAGCCAGCCCACTACGCCTTCGCTGCGGAGCACCTTCTCCACCACGAAGGCCACCGCGAGCCACAGGGCCGCCAGGACCGCAGCCCAGCGGGTGAGGGCGAGCTCGAGGTTCTTGAACTCGGGGATGCGCATCCGCCCCCAGTCGATGTTCGAGAAGGGCCAGAGGAGGAGGGCGGGAACCGCGAAGAGCGCCCCGAGGACCACCGACTTGAACAAGCCCTCCAGCCAGCCTTCCTCGTGCCGAAAGCCGAGCTGGATGGGGGCCGAGACGAGGAAGCCGAAGGCGAGGTAGCCGAAGGTGTAGCGCAGATGGAGGGCGACGACCTTGAAGAGCAGGCGGGTGCGGTGCAGCTCGGCGTCGAGGAAGCGCCAGTCATGCTCGGCGCGCTCCCCGCGACGGGAAACCCACGCGCGCAGGCGACGCCACGGGCCAGGACCCTTCGCAGGGGAAGGCCGGGGAGGGTCCTCCTCTCCGG
>RFHU01000086.1 GCA_003695705.1 Planctomycetota bacterium | reverse complement strand
CCTGGCCCGGGTGGGCAAGCACCTCTTCGACGCCCGCACCGGCCGCGGCCGCTTCGTCTTCTACAACACCGGCCCCCTGGCCCAAGGAAAGATCGACGTAATTAGCCTCGGCCGCACCCAGGAAGAGGCCGAAGAAGGTGTCCTCGAACTCCTCCCCCGCCTGCTCGGCGTCTAGCCGGCCCTCGAAGAGGACCCCCAGCGCGCCTGCCCCGGCGGCGGGCCGAAGGCTCTGGGGGAGGCGTACTAAGGACTGCAGCGCAGCATCGAAGCGACGCGCGCCCAGGGGCGACTCGCCCACGCGAAAATCGACCCTTCCCCCACCCTGCGCGTTTGGTCGCTGCGGCGTTCGTTTGGTCACGCGCATCTCGGCGGGGCTGGCCCCGTGAGGGCCAACCCTCCAGCTGGTTGTCCGGGAGGATTCCTAGGGAAGGGGACGTCCTACCCGTTGTCGTCGGCAAGGCGTAGGGGTTCTGCCGCGCGACATGCGATCATGCGCCCCCGAATCCTCGCTCCGCCGCGCCCGTGACCTCCCCCTTCCTCGCCATACCCCGTTCCGAGTGGCTCGCGGCCAATGACCTGGCGTTCGCGGTGCGCGACGCCTTTCCGGTTTCGCCAGGCCACTCGCTGGTCGTCACCCGGCGTGTCGTGGCCACCTGGTTCGAAGCCACGCCAGAGGAACAGCGGGCCGTGCTCGATCTAGTCGGTGAGGTGAAGCTTCGCCTCGACCGCGAATACGCGCCGCAGGGCTACAACGTCGGCTTCAACGCAGGCGAGGCCGCCGGTCAGACGGTCCCGCACCTTCACGCGACGTCCCCGACCCACGCGGCGGAGTCCGTCACGTGATTCCGGATCGCGGCAACTACCTCGCCCCGCCCCCCCGGGGTCTCAGCCAGGGGGGCGCCGCCGACCCCTTCCTCGCGCACCTACGCCCCCTGTTTCGCCAGGCCGACGAGATCGCCATTCTGGCGGCCTTCGCCCAGGAGAGCGGCCTCGACGCCCTCGAAGCGCCCCTTCTCTCCGCCCTCGAGCGAGGCGCGCGGGTGCGCGTCCTGACCGGCGACTACCTGCACATCACCCAGGAGCGAGCGCTGCGGCGCCTCCTCGACCTCGCCGCCTCGACGGCCGACGCCGAGGCCGAGGACCCCTCGCGCCTCCCCGGCCGTCTCGAGGCCAGGATCGTCGAGGTCGAGCGCCTCCCCTCGCCCAGCCGCTCGTTTCATCCCAAGTCCTGGCGCTTCGAATCCGCCGCCGCTGGGGTGGCGTTCGTAGGCAGCAGCAACCTCTCCCGCGCTGCGCTGACCCACGGAATCGAGTGGAACTTGCGCCTCGACCGCCACCGCGACCCCGGCACCTGGCAGGAGTTGGTGGCCGCGTTCGAGAGCTGGTGGGAGCGAGCCCAGCCGCTGAACGAAGGCTGGCTCGCCACCTACCGCGAACGCGCCCTCCGTGCCTCAGCGCCCCCGCTCCTCCTGGGCGAGGAGGACCCCGAGCCGCTCGCCCCTCCCCCAACGCCTCACCCGATCCAGCAGGAAGCGCTCACAGCCCTCGACCGAACCCGGCTCGCAGGCCACCAGCGGGCCCTGGTCGTCATGGCGACAGGGCTCGGCAAGACCTACCTTGCCGCCTTCGACGTCGCACGCTTCCGCACGAAGGAGAAGCGCCCCCTCCGGGTCCTGTTCGTGGCCCACCAGGCTCAGATCCTCCGGCAAGCAGCGCGGACCTTCCGCCGGGTGCTCCCCGACGATCGCTTTGGCTGGTTCCAAGGGAGCCAGGCGGTCCTCGAGGGTGAGGTCGTGTTCGCTTCGATCCAAAAGCTCTCCCGCCCCGAGCATCTCGCCAGGCTCGCCCCTCACGAGTTCGACTACGTGGTGGTCGACGAGGTGCACCACGCCGCCGCTGCCAGCTACCGCCGGCTCCTCGGCCACCTCGAGCCCCAGTTCCTGCTCGGGCTCACTGCCACTCCCGACCGCGCCGACGAGGCCGACATCCTGGGCTTGTTCGACGACAACGAAGCCTTCCGCGCCGACCTCGGCCGCGGCATTGCCGAGCGCCAGCTCGTGCCGTTTGCGTACTACGGTCTTCGCGACACGACCGACTACACACCGATCCCATGGCGCAACCGCCGCTTCGACCCCACGGCTCTGGCCGAGGCCGTGCAGACCCAGGCCCGCATGGAACGCCTCTGGGATGCCTGGGGCCGCCATACGGGGAATCGAACCCTCGTGTTCTGTTGCTCGATCACCCACGCCGACTTCGTCCGGGACTGGCTGAGGGAACGAGGCGTGCGCGTGGAGTCCGTTCATACCGGGCCAGGCGCCATCGACCGCGATCAGGGCCTCGCCCGGCTCGGCGCACTCGAGCTCGACGCCCTGTGCGTCGTCGACCTCTTCAACGAGGGCGTCGATCTGCCCGCGGTCGACCGGGTGGCCATGCTTCGACCCACCGAGTCTCCAGTGATCTTCCTCCAGCAGCTCGGCCGCGGGCTGCGCCTCTCGCGCGAAACCGCCAAAGAGTCGCTGACCGTCCTCGACTTCGTCGGCAACCACCGGGTGTTCCTCGACCGGGTCCGCACGCTCCTCTCGCTCGGCGCCCGCTCGACTTCGCTTTCCGAGTTCCTCGAACGAGGCACCGTGCCGGAACTGCCCCCCGGCTGCGCCATCGAGATCGAGCTCGAGGCCATCGACCTCCTGCGAAAGCTCCTTCCCCGCGGGGACAAGAACGAGGTCGTGCGCGTCTACCGCGAGCTTCGCGCCAGCCGCGGCGACCGTCCGACTGCCGGCGAGCTGTTTCGCATGGGCTACAACCCCCGTTCCCTCCGTCGTCAGGGCGGTTGGTTCGCGTTCGTCGAGTCCGAGGGCGACCTCTCGCCCACGCAGCGACGCGCCTACACCAGCGCACGCCGGTGGTTCGAGGAGCTCGAGACCACTCCGCTCACGAAGTGCTTCAAGATGGTCGTCCTCCAAGCCCTCATCGACGCGGAGCAGCTCCTCACGGGCCTCCCGCTTTCCGAGCTCGCCGAGCGCAGCCGCAGCCTCCTTCGTCGCCAGCCCGAGCTTCGCCGCGACATCGAAGGGGTGCGCGATCTCGCCCGCGCCCACCGCTCGCCCGAGGCTCGCTGGCTTGCCTACTGGCGCAAGAACCCAGTCCGAGCGTGGTGCAACAGCCGATGGTTCGCGCTGGACGAGCACGACCGGTTCGTCGCCCGCTTCCCCCAGCTCGATCCGCCCGAGGCCGCCGCCTTCGTCGAGCTGACGGCCGAACTGGTGGACTACCGCCTGGCCCAGTACCGCCGGCGTCGGCGCAACCACGAGATCGGGGGCGTCTTCGAGTGCAGACTCCTCTGGAACAAGCGCGACCCCATCCTCAAGCTCCCCTCGCGCAAGCGGCGACCCGACCTGCCCGAGGGCGAAACCGACGTTCGCCTGCCCGACGGCACTCTGTGGCGGTTCCGTTTCGCCTCGAAGTTCTGCAACGTCGCTCGCCCGGTCGGCACCCAACGAAACCGCCTCCCCGACCTCTTGCGCGGCTGGTTTGGCCCCTCGGCCGGCCGCCCGGGCACCCAATTCGAGGTCCGGTTCAGCCCTTCGCCCGACGGGTGGTGGGTCGAGCCACTCGGCTCGCGCGCCGCGACCCTGGCGGGCAGCGCGATCCTTGCCTTCCCCACCCTGCAGGCTGCTGCCGGCCGCGTCGCCGAACCGCTGACCTCGCCCGTCCCGGGCGAACGGATCCAGCTCCCGGGCTCGTTCGATCCCGAGCGCCACGCGGCCGTACGAGCCACGGGCGACTCCATGAACGGAGGCCCCACCCCGATCCGCGATGGCGACTGGCTGGTTCTCGAGTGGCAGCGTGCGGCTTCGTTCGAGACGCTCGCTGGCAAGGTCGCCCTCGTGGCGCGTGAGGACCCCGAGCGAGGCCCTGTGCACCTTCTGAAGCGAATCGCCAGGACCGAGCAGGGATTCGAGCTCCGCTCGGACAACCCCAGCCACCCCAGCCTCCCCACCAATTCGAGCGACGTTCCCCTGGCGGTGGTGGTCCGAGTCATCCCGCCCGAGTCCCTCGCCCCACCACTCGGGACCCTCCTCGCCCCAGACGG
>RFHU01000085.1 GCA_003695705.1 Planctomycetota bacterium | reverse complement strand
CGTCGGCGTAGGCGGGGTCGAGGTTCTCGTAGAGGTCGTTGTGGGCGTGGAGGACGACGAGGGCGTCGAGCTCGGCGTCGCGCAGCCCTTCGTCGAGGTTGAGGAGGCTCTGGCGGAGGGTCCAGCCGTGGACCCCGGCGTTGACGACGTCCACGCGGCCGCGGCCCGCGTAGGTCGCCTCGAGGCGGTTCGGCCAGGCCTCGTCGTTGCGACGCGCCCCGAAGCCGAAGGTCGTCGAGCCTCCCAGGCAGGCGATGCGGAACACGCCGGGGGGCTTGGGGAGGACGAGGGGCGCGTCGCGCTGGCCGCGCTCGTTGACCGAGACCTGGATCCACACCCCGAAGCCCGAATGGCTGCGCCCGCGGAAGCCGGGGCGCAGGGCGTAGCCCAGCCGGGGATGGGCGACGAACAGGCCGCCGGGGGCGACGCCGAGGGGAGGCTCGCCGCGCAAGCGGGCGTAGCCTTCGAGGCCCGCGCCGAGGAGTCCGAGGCACACCAGGGCGTAGGCGAGCTTGCGCCGGCGCGGAAGTCGGCGCCGGCCCGCGGTCCGTGGTTCCTTCGCCGGCTGTCCCGTTCCTTCGTTCATTGCGTGCCCCACGCCGTCGCTTGCATTGGAACCCACCGCGCGCGGGTTGGGCGCCGGGGGGTCGGGCGCGTCGCGGCCCGGGCTGCCCGCGCGGTTCGGCGACCGCGGGGGAAGTGCTAGGCTGGGATCCCGCGGGCCGGTCCGCGCCGGACCGGCCGAGAACCGGGGGGACGCGAGGCGAGGCCCCCCCGAGGGGTCGAATGCTCTTGCGCGACCTTCAGACCGGAGCGGCCCACCCCCTTGCGGTCGGGGTGCGGCTGCGCGTGGGCCGGGGCGGGGGCGAGGCCGGGATCGCGCCCGAGGTGGTCTGCGACGACCCCTACGTCTCTCGGCTGCACTGCGAGCTCGAGCTGCTGCGCCCGGGCCGGGCGCGGGTCGTCGACCGGAGCCGCTCCGGAACGTTCCTCAACGAGACGCGGGTGGCCGGCGCCGCCGAGGCCGACCCCGGAGACCGCCTGCGCCTCGGCCACCGCTACGCCTTCGAGTTCGTCGCCACGCCGGTGGCGACCCCGGTCGCTTCGCCAGCGGAGGGCGTCGAGGAGCGCACCGTGGCGCTCGCCTCGGTTCGGGGGCCGGACGGCGAGGCCGCGCCGCCGCTGGGCGTGCCGGCACGGATCGGCGAGCGCTACGAACTCCTGCACGAACTGGGTCGCGGCGGCGCCGGAGTGGTGTTCCGGGCTCGCGACCTGGTGCGGGGGGCGGACTGCGCCGTGAAGCTCTTCTTCGAGGTCTCCGCCGCGGAGTTGCGGGCGCGCTTCGAGCGGGAGGCCCGCCTGGCGCGTCGCCTCGGCGCGCACCCCGCCATCGTCGCGGCCCTCGACCAGGGCGTTCTCCCCGACGACGGGGGCCTCTACCTGGTGATGGAGTGGGTCGACGGCGTCAACCTGGCCACCCTGGCGGGGGGAGAAGGGATCGACGAGCGGCGCGCCGCGGACATCGCCGCGCGCACCGCGCGCGCGGTCGCCTACGCCCACGCGCGCGGCGTGGTCCACCGCGACCTCAAGCCGCAGAACGTGCTCCTCGAGCGCACGACGGGGGCGGTCCGCCTCACCGACTTTGGCCTCGCCAAGGACGGCTCCGACGCACTGACCCACACCGGAACCGCCCTGGGGACTCCTTCCTACATGGCGCCCGAGCAGATCGAGGACCTCAAGCGCGCCGGCCCGGCGGCGGACGTCTACGGATTGGGGGGCATCCTCTACACCCTGCTCACGGGGCGGGCGCCCTTCGGTGGCCGCGGGCCGGCGAGGGTGCTGCAGCGGGTGCTCGAGGGCGAGTTGCTGCCGCCGCGCAAGCATCGGCCGGGGCTGGACCCGGTCCTGGACGCCCTTTGCCGGCGCGCCCTCTCCCGGCGCCCCGAGGACCGCCACCCCTCGGCGGAGGCCTTCGCGGCCAAACTCGAAGCCTGGCTGGAGGCGACCGGCCCGTCCGGGGCGTCGCCGGGAGGGTGACGCGAGGCGCTGGCGGTCGGTCTGCGCTCAGGCGGCGCGGCGTGCGCGCGTCGGTCGAGCGCTGCGGCCCGAGGCTTCGAGGGAGCGCCGCAGGTCGGCGACCTCCTGGCGCACGCGGGCCACGAGGTCGAGGGCCCAGAAGGGGGGCAGGTCGCCGGCCATCCACACACGCCGCTCGCCGCGCTCGTCCACGTAGGAAGGAACCTCCCCGCGCAGGATGCGCCGGGTGAGCTCCTCGCGGGCGCTGGGCGCGAGCCCCGAGATCGGCTTCCAGGCCATGCTCCACCTCCCTGACGCCTACCGTATCGGCGCTCGGAGCGCGGGGCTTGAGCGAGCCCGTTCATCGCCTAAACTCAGCGCCCACAGCGATCCGGGAGGATCCCCATGAAGACCACCCCCCTCGCCTACGGCCTGGCGCTCGCCCTCTCCTGCGCGTCCCTCGCGTGGGCCGACGAGGACGCCACGGGCTGGCAGACGAGCACCGACTACCCGCTCATCGGCGATCCGGCCGCCAAGCGCGACTCCAAGAAGACCCTGCGGATCGTGTGGCGCACCTTCCCGCCGACCCTGCGCACCGACGGGCCCAACTCGAACCTGGTCCAGACGTCCACCATCCACTCGCTGCTCTACGAGTCGCTGGTGCAGATCCACCCCAACACCGAGGAGTTCATTCCCTACCTCGCGGATCGCTGGAAGATCGAAACCAACGAGGAAGAGGGCTACCAGACCTTCACCTTCCACATCAACGAGAAGGCGCGCTGGTCCGACGGCGCCCCGGTGACCGCCGAGGACGTGGTCAAGAGCTTCTGGCACCGCGTCCAAGAGGACCGCAACGACCCCTCCAACGTGCTCACCTTCAGCAAGGGCTTCCACATGCCCGAGGCCGTCGACGAGCACACGGTGCGCGTGCGGACCAAGGAGCTGAACTGGCGCCTGTTCCTCTACTTCGGAGGCATGCAGATCTATCCGGCCAAGTTCATCGGCGTGGACGGGCCCACTTACCTGGAGAAGTACAACTGGGAGTTCATGCCCGGCTCGGGGCCCTACCGGATGACCGAGCTCAAGAAGGGCGACTCCCTGGTCATCGAGCGGCGCGACGACTGGTGGGCCGAGAACGAGCGTTTCGCCCAGTACCTCTACAACTTCCGCCGCATCAAGTTCCTGGTCGTCCGCGACCAGGAGCTCGAGTTCGAAATGTTCAAGAAGGGCGAGCTGGACCACTACCTGGTCAGCCGAGCCCAGCGCTGGGTGGTGGAGCTGCCCAAGGAGGACATCATCCAGAAGGGCTGGGTGCAGCGGCGCAAGGTCTACAACCAGGCGCCGCAGGGCTTCTCGGGCTTCGCCTTCAACATGCGCAAGTGGCCCTTCAACGACCGTCGCGTGCGGCTCGCCTTCGCGCACTTGTTCAACCGCGAACTCCTCATGGAGAAGCTCTTCTTCAACGAATACGAGTACATCAACAGCTACTACCCCGGTCGCGACTGGGGGAACGGCGCCAACCAGGAGCGGGTGAAGTTCGATCCCGACGCCGCCGCGGAGTTGCTCGACGAGGCGGGCTTCACCGAGGAGGACGAGGACGGCGTGCTGATGGACTCCCAGGGGCGTCGCCTGGAGTTCACCCTCGAGTTCTATCCGCAGGCCTGGGAGCGGATCTGGCTGGTCGTCAAGAAGGACTACGAGGAGAACGGCATCAAGCTGAACCTCAAGCTCGTCGACGGCGCCACGCTCATCAAGAAGGTCAGCGACCGCCAATTCACCCTCCACTACCAGGCCTGGGGCGCGCTCCTCTTCCCCAACCCCGAGACCTCCTGGAGCTCCGAGCTGGCCGACAAGAAGGCCAACAACAACATCACGGGCTTCAAGAACGCGCGCGTGGACGAGCTCTGCAAGCGCTACAACCGCACCTTCGACCGTGCCGAGCAGAAGAAGATCGTCCGGGAGATCGACAAGATCGTCTACAACGAGCACCCCTACGCGCTGGGCTGGTACGCCAATTTCATCCGCGTCCTCTACTGGAACCGCTTCGGGCACCCCAAGACCTACTTCACGCGCATCGGGCAGGTCCTCAACGACGAGATCATCCTCCGCTGGTGGTACGACGAGGAAAAGGAGCGGACGCTCGAGGCGGCCATGCAGAAGGGCGAAGCCCTCCCCGTGGGCGAGGTCGTCCAGAAGCCCTGGGAAAACCGATAGCGCGCCCGCGCTGAGCGTGGATGCCCGCCGGAGGCCCGAGTAGGGTTGGGGCCTCGCGGCGCGAGCGCTGGGGACAACGACCGTGCATGGGATGCTGACCTACTTCGTCCGCCGGCTCCTCCTGGTGCCGGTGACCTTCGTCTGCATCACGCTGCTCGTCTACACGATCATGCGCCTCGCCCCCGGCGGCCCCATCGAGCAGGCCAAGCTGCAGGTCCAGATGGCCGCCATGCGCGAAGGCGGCGGAGGCGGCGCGACGAACGGCGAAGGGGAGCTCGCCTTGCCGCAGGAGGCCATCGACCAGCTCAAGCGCTACTACAAGCTCGACAAGCCCATTCCCGTGGGCTACCTGATCTGGCTGGGCGTCCTCCCCGACGAGGACAAAGAGGGGCGTTTCAGCGGCGTCCTCCAGGGCGACTTCGGGATCTCGTATCGCTACTCCGACCCGGTCCTCGACACCATCGTGAGCAAGTTCCCGATCTCCATCTACTTCGGGCTGATCGGCTACTTCTCCACCTGGATCGTGTGCATCCCCTTGGGCGTGCAGAAGGCGCTCAAGCACCGCTCCCTGTTCGACACGGCCACCTCCCTCATCGTCTTCCTGGGCTACTCCATCCCCGGCTTCGTGGCTTGCTTGATCCTCCTCATGCTCTTCGCCACCGAACTCCTCGGCCCGGGCTGGGACATCTTCCCCCTCGGACGGTTCCGTTCCGAGGGCTGGGACGAGTGGTGGCTCAACGGCGAGTACTGGCGTTGCATCAAGGACCAGCTGTGGCACACGGCCATCCCGGTGTTCGGCTACGTCATGGGCGGCTTCGCCACCATGACGATCCTGATGAAGAACTCGCTCCTCGAGAACTTGGGCGCGGACTACGTGCGAACGGCCTTTGCCAAGGGCCTCCCCGAGCGGCGGGTGGTGTTCCTCCACGCGCTCAGGAACTCGCTCATTCCCATCTGCGTGGGGGTGGGCCACGCCATCGGCCTCCTGCTCGCGGGATCCTTCCTCATCGAGAAGACCTGCAACATCCCCGGCCTGGGCCTGCTCGGCTACAACTCGCTCATCGAGCGCGACTACCCGGTCTTGATGGGCATTCTGGTGTTCGCGGTCTTGATCCGCCTCGTCGGCAACATCCTCTCCGACATCGTGCTCGCCGTCGTCGATCCCCGGGTGAGGTTCGGCTAGATGTCGAGCTTCGTCTCCCTTCTGCAAGTCGCCGCGGTGCTCACGGTGGCCTTCTTGTTCACCACCCGGGCCATCCCGCGCCTGGTGGTCGCCGTGGGGCGGGCCCTGGGCTTCCGCATGAAGCCCACGCCGGTGACCGCCAAGCGCCTGGCGCGCTTCCGGAGGATCCGCCGGGGCTACTACTCCTTCCTCATCATCAGCACCCTTTTCGTCGCCTCCCTCTTCCTCGAACTCCTCGTCAACAGCAAGCCCCTGGCGATCCACTACGGCGAGCGCACGGCCTTCCCCGCCGTGGCCGAGTGGCTCGACGGGGTCGTGTTCTTTGCGGAGATCAACTCCTTCCTGCGCAAGACCGACTTCGGGCAGGTCGGCAAGGGCGAGGTGGACTACAACGCCTTCGCCGCCACCGTCGACGACCCCTCCCTGCTGGTGGCGGAGCGCGACGCCCTGGCCGAGGAGCTCGCCGCGAAGCGCGCCAAGCTCGGGCCGCCCCCCCCCGAGTCGGCGCGGCGCGGCAAGAAGCTGCGCTACAAGCGCAAGCTGAAGAAGCTGAAGAAGCTCGAGGAGCGCCTCGCCGCCTTGGACGAGGCGGCGAAGGTCTTCGAGAGCGGGGACGCCTGGGTCCTGATGCCCATTTACCCCTACGCGCCGGACGACCTGCGCTACGACCTCCCCACGAACCCGCCCAACAAGCCCATTGGCCCTCAGCGCCACGACGTCGTCGTGCGCGCCGACGGTCGTCGCATCGAGGGGACCATCATCTCCCAGAACGAGACCGAGGTGCGCATTCGACCCCTGGACGCCGAGGAGGCCCTGACCCTGTCGCTCGCCGGCGAGGAGGGTGCGAAGACGCGGGTGATCCGCCGCCACCACTCGGCGTTGCTCGGCACGGACACCTCGGGCCGCGACGTGGTCCCCTTGCTCCTCTACGGCTTTCGCATCTCGATGGCCTTCGCCCTGGTGGTGGCCTTCCTCGGCTACTGCATCGGCATCTGCGTGGGCGCCGTGCAGGGCTACTACGGCGGTTGGACGGACATCATCACCCAGCGGCTGCAGGAGATCTGGGGCTCGATCCCCTTCTTGTTCACCATCATGATCATCGCGTCGGTGGTGCGGCCGTCCTTCTTCCTACTCGCCTTCCTCTTGGTCGCCCTCCGCAGCTGGCTGGGCATCACCTTCTACATCCGGGGCGAGTTCTATCGCGAGAAGTCGAAGGACTACGTGCAGGCGGCCATCGGCCACGGCGTCTCCGACGTGACCATCATGCTCCGGCACATCCTCCCCAACAGCCTCGTGCCGGT
>RFHU01000084.1 GCA_003695705.1 Planctomycetota bacterium | reverse complement strand
GCCCTACGACTTCGAGCGGCCCTTCCCCGACGAGGACGAATTCCTCGGCTACCTGCGCGCCGCCGCCCGCGGCCACAACGCGGGAAGCATGATCGACGCCGCCAACCGCCTCGAAGCGAAGGGCCTGCGCGCCGTCGCCCTCCGCGTCCTCTGGGCGGCCGCGCTCCACGAGCAGATCGACGCGGCCTACCGCGTCGGCTTGGCCTGCCGCCGCGGCGCAGACCTGCCCCGCGACCTGGCGCGCGCGGCCTTTTGGCTGCGGCGCGCCGCACGCCGCGGGCACCGCCCGGCCATCCGCGCCCTGCTCGAGCTCCTCGAGGCCAGCGAGGCCGCCCCGGACCCGCCCCAGGAGGCCGCCGCGCTGCGTCGCGAACTCGAGGCCCTTTCGGAAACTCGCCGCTGAGGACGACCGAGGGGCGCGAACAGGACAGACGAGCTGCGCTCAGAAGCGGAAGGTGGAGGAGCCGAGCTGCAAGGAATGCGAGACAGCCTCCTCGAAGCCGCGCAGCCGCTCTCCGAAGGTCAGCTTCAGCCGACCCGAGTAGCCGCGGATCCAGCCCACCCTGAGGACATTGGAGTCGGCGGAAACGAACTGGGCCAGCGCGTCTTCGGGTGCGTCGTAGACGCCGTCTCCGGAGTGGATGCTCGCCCGCAGCCGTCCGAGGGTCTTGCTGACCATGTCCGTTCCCACGGGCGCCTCCTCGGAGCCTTGTCCGAGCGCGCCAGGGCCAGCGCCGGCGCAGGAGATCAGCACCATGTCCTCGTAGGCCATGTGGGAGAAGGTCTGCTCGCAACCAGTCGGATCCAGATCGGTCTCGAGGACCACCAGCTTCCTCCCGGGCATCTCGGAGAACAACGGAACCAACCGAGCGAAGGGGATGCTGTCTTCGCCGAAGCGTAGCTCGGACCCCCTGCAGCCGACGAAGAGGCCGTAGAGGACGATGCCGTCATCGACCTCTGCCTCCTGCAGGCGGTAGGCGTTCGAGATGCACTCCTGCAAGCCGACCGCGCAGCGCACCCGGAAGCCGAGCCGCTCGCGCAGGAACTCTGCAAAGGCTTCGGCGCGGGGGCGCTGCTCGGGGACGTAGGCCACGCAAGCCAAGCGTTGCGCCCGCACCGCAAGGGTCAACTCCTCCTCGGTCATGCGGGCGACGCGGACCTCGAAGCGCTGCCCGCCGATCCGGAGGACGTCGCCGGGGACGAGCCGGTGCACGTCGCCCCCGGTGCCCTTGCGCGAGGGCAAGCGGCGTTCGTTGACGTAGATGCCGTTGGTCGAGTGAAGGTCTCGAATGCCGGGGACGCCCGGGTCGAGCAGCCCGTGCGTCCGCGAGACCCCCGGATCGGAGGAGAGCTGCACGTAGTTCAGCTGCGAGAGCCCGTCCGCGACCGCCTCCTCGAGGCGGTCGCCGCGCTCGTCCTCCGGGCGGTAGCGGTAGTAGTGGTCGCTGCGCCCGAAGACCGTCGGCACCTCGATGGGGACGACGCGCTCGGTCGCTGGATGGAAGATCGAGATGCGCTCTCGCTGCGCAGGTTCCTGCATGTCCACCGCTCCGCTCCTCGCTCCGAACCGCGGAGGCCTCCGGCCCCGCAGGCCGAAGGGTCCGTCCCAGGAAGTGTATCCCGCGCCTCGGCCTCTCGGATGAGCCTCCGGGGACGCCCCACGGGCTCCCCCCCTCGAACTCGCCCAGGCCTTCGTCGGCTCGCGAGCAGCGTCCTTCCCGGGCAGCCCAGCACCGGTCGCCGGCCCTCGCCCTACCCGCTCGACCGATTCCGGTCGACTCCGCGGTCGGCGTCTCCACGCCTTGAAGCCCGTCGCACCGGCCCCGACAATCGCGCCGTGGAGCCACTCACCGTCGAGGACCGGAAGGCCCTGTTCGCGCTCGTTCGCGACGCCATCCGCGCGCACCTCCTTGGCGAACCTCCTCCGCTGCTGCCGGAGGGGAGCCCAGCGCTCCGCCAACGCTGCGGCGCCTTCGTCACCCTGCGGCGGAAGGAAGACCGCGCCCTCCGTGGTTGCATCGGCCACATCGTCGGACGGGCCCCCTTGGCCGAGACCGTGCGCGAGCTGGCCGTGTCGGCGGCCTTCCACGACCGCCGCTTCCCCCCGCTCACCCTCGCCGAACTCGGCAAGGTCACCGTCGAACTCTCGGTGCTCTCGCCCCTCGAGCCGGCCGAACTCGACGCCATCGAGGTGGGACGGCACGGCCTGCTCGTCCGCCTGGGGCCTCGCTCGGGCCTGCTCCTTCCCGAAGTCGCCCGCGAACGCGGCTGGACCCCCGCCGAGTTCCTCGCCCACACCTGCGTCAAGGCCGGACTCCCCCCCGACGCTTGGCGGGACCCTCGGGCGGAGGTCCTCTGGTTCACCTCGGACCACTACTCCGAGGACGACGACTTGCCCTGACCTCCGAAGAAGCGGCGCGGCGGCCAAGGCCCCTCCCGCCCGGCGCGCTCTCTCCGCTCCGGCGGCGTGTCCGCACGAGACCCGCCGCCGCCGGGTCCCGCCCGCGGAGGCGCCCCCGAGGTACGACCGCTCCGCCTCGCGCCCGGACCCTCTGCGCTTCGGGCGACGGCGCAGGTCCGCGCGCCGCCCGGTGGAGCTACGCGCTCAGTTGAAGGAGGCGTAGAGGGACTCGACCATCGAGGTGAAGGGGCTGGTTACCTCGAGCGCCCACTTGGGCGAGCTCTCGTTCACTTCGCTGAACAGGATGCCGAACTGCAACGAGAGGAGGATGAGCCCCAACAGGAGCAGCGAGGTCATGAAGGCGTGGCCTTGCTTCTGCTCGATCTCCATCGCGCGCATGCGCGCCGATTGCGACATGCCCCGCCGCGAGGTGCGCCCGCTCTTGGCGGCCGCCCCGGGCGCGGCCGCGGCCGCGACCGCCATGCCGTCGGTGTCGGTTTCCCCCGACTCGTCCATGAGTTCGAAGGCCTCGGTCTCCATGGACTCGTCGGAGCCGACCTCCACCAGGGCCGCGTCGGATTCGGACTCCACCAGGCCCATGTCCTCGGAGATGGAGGGCACCTCAACGGTCGGGATGACCGACTCGGGGTCGCCGCCGATCTCGGAGTCGTGCGGCGAGACCGTGTACTCCTCGGTGGTGTCGAAGATGATCTCTTGCTGCGAGCCCGAGCGGGCGCCGCCCATGATGTCGCCGATGTGGATGACCGTGTCCGAGGTGGAGTCCTCGAGAATGAGCTCGTCGGAGGACTCGGCGATGCCCATCTCCTGGTCCGAGTCGGTCAGGATGATGGTCGGCTCGGTCTCGCGGCCTTGCTTGAGGCTCATCACGTCGTCGCGCTTGAACTTCATGCTGCTGCCGGCCCGGAAGCCGCGCAGCTCCGCGTTGCTGACGAGCCGCTTGAGCTCTTCCTCGTCGATCTGCAGCTCTTCCAGGACTTCCTGGAAGGTCATGTATTCGACCGCCACGGGCCGCCTCCCTGGTTGGAGGGGACGCGCGCGCCGTCCCCTCGCCTCGTATCCTACCGCCGACGGCGCTTCTTGCCGCCGCTCTCTTCGCTCAGGTTGCGCATTTCCTTCACGCTGGGCTTCTGGTCACGCCCGGGCGGGGCCCACTCCTGGAAGCGGGTCTCGTACTCGAAGTTGCGCACCGCCGCCATGTTGAGGCGACCGTCCTTGTATTCGTAGACCAAGAGGCGCGTGTTCGCCGCGTCCACCAGGAAGAGCACATCGCGCCCCTGCTGGCTGGTCCCGGTGCCGGTCACGGCGACCATCTCCCCGGATCCCGAGGCCTGGGCGTAGGCCTGCGGCAAGGTGTTGCCCGACTGGAGGACGAGGGCCGTCGCCAGCGCAACGCAGGTGCCGGCGAGGAAGGCGATCACGAGGTGACTGCGGTCCATGATGTTCCCTAAGTAACCCTGGTGTGGAGGTTAGCGAGTGCGCGAAGTATAGTCCCCGCGCCGGTCCGTGTCCACGGCCTCCGCGCCGTTGCGCGGGTCCAACCTTCGGCCTTCGGAGTCGAGTTCGGGTCACCCCCCCGCCACCGGGCGGTCATCGCCCCCCGAGGCCTCGGTCGGGGAAGCCGGGGCCGGGGACCGGGGGAGGACCTCCTCCAGCCAAGGCCCCAGCCAAGCGGAAGGCGGGCCCTGGCCACGGCCCACGGCGACGAGGGCGCCGTCCCCCTCGAGGAGCAGGGCGGCGGCGCCGGCCTCCCCCAGTTCCTCGTCGGCGTACTTGCGAAACAGGGCGGCGGCCACTTCCCGACCTTCGCCCTCGCCCGCCTGCACCATGCAGTGCACCAGGCCAGGCCGCACCAGCCCCTCGGGCAGGGGCGCGCCCGGCCCGAACCCGCCGTCGTCGGCGGCGTCGCCCGCGCCTTCGCCCCCGCAGAACACCACCAGCGCGCGGCCCCGCCGTGCGCTCGCCAGGCGCAGGGCTTCGCCGATGCTCGGCGCGGGACGGGGCCCCGCCCCCCCCGCCTCCGCTCGGCGGCGCCGCTCGCCGAGCGAGAAGCCAAGGGCCGCGGTGGCCGCCGCCAGGAGGACGACGCACAGCAGGAGCGCTCCGGCGCTCATGGCTCCCTCCCTCCCGCCGCGCCCCCGGAGGGCGCGACGGCCGCGCTTCCTTCCTGCCGCGGGCGGCGGGGTGGACGCACGGAGCCCGCTCCGCAAAGCGGGCGCGCCTTGCGTCCACCCCGCGCCGTCTCCGCGACGGAGGTCGGCAGCGGCCCCGCGGACCCTGCTTCCCGCTGGTGCCTGCTCCTCACTGCTCCGGCCCTCCTCCCCGGCGATTCCGCCCAGCCTCCTTCCTAGCACATGCGCCGGTTCGAGGGCGCGCGTGCCTTCGGGCCCGGCGCAGGGCGCCGGAGAAGCTTCCCCCGGCTTGCGCCCGGGTGGGCGGCGGCGCTAGGCTTCGGAGCGGAGGAACCGGTGGCAGCGAGCGACGACGGCGATCACGCGGCAGACCAGGCCCTGGTGGCGCGCCTCCGGGCCGCGCTGCGCGAAGCCCGCGAGCGCATCCGCCAGCTCGAGGCCGAGAACGAAGCCTTGCGCGAGGAGCTGCTCAGCGCGGGGGAAATGATCGAGACCCTCGCCGAGGACCTCGAGCGGCAGGCCATCGCCGACTGACCGAGCCCAGCGTTTCCTTCGCCCGGTCCGGAGGCCCGGCGAGGACGGACGTTCCCCTGTGGAGCCGGGTTGGCCGGCCACCAAAGCCCCCCCCGGCTACGGCGCTCCCCTCGCCGCGGGGGTCGGAGGGCGCCAGGGCGCGGAGACGCCCAAGGCCTCGGCGACCGACAGGGAGGAGCGGACGCCGCTCTCGAGGAGAGGGATTCCGGGAGCGGCGTAGGAACCGCAGAACCATAGGCGCCGCTTCGGGTCGCGGTGCAGGGCCCGCAGCCGCTCCAAGGACGCGAGCGAGTCCGGCGTCACCGAGGGGCGCTCGAGGGTGACCCGCGAAAGGACCCGCGCCGGGTCTGGTTCGACGATGGGGTTCCAGGTCTGGAACAGGTCCGGGAGACCCCGCAGGTTCGGGTGCACCGCGTTGGTCCAGATGGTCGCCATGGGTCGCGGTCGCGATGGGTCCACCACGAAGTCCACCGGCGCCCAGTCCGCCCGCCGGCGCGGCATGACCGCGGGGTCTCGGTGCATGACGACGTCGCTCGCTTCGTAGCGAAAGGACGACAGGACGGCCCGCTCCTCCTCGCTGGGGTCCGCGAGGAGGCGCAGGGCCTGGTTGGCCTGGGTCGCCACCACCGCGTGGTCGAAGACTTCGGTGGATCCTGCGCGCGTGCGCACCTCGACCCCCAGGGCCGTGCGGCGCAGGGAGGCCACCGGCGCGTCGCAGCGCAGCGCCGCGAGGCGGGACCGCAGGCGCCGGGCCACGTCGCCCGATCCGTCCCGGGCGGTGAGCACCCCGCTGAGGAAGAAGCCCCGCCGCATGTAGTCGTTGAGCACCTGCGCCGGGTAGGCCCGAACGCGCTCGTAGCTGCAGGTGCCAACCCCCGCGAAGGCCGGCAAGAGGAACCACTTCGTAAACTCCTCCGAGTAGCCGCGGCGCTCGAGGTACTCGCCCAAGGTCTCGTGGGCGTGCGCTCGGTCGAGGGCGTCGCGCGGCGCGAGGCGGTAGTAGCGCAGCAGGCCGCGGGTAATGCGCCGCCCGCGCCCTCGCCAAGCGCGGGGCGAGACGAAGCTCCACAGGGCCCCGGGGCCCGGGCGCCGGTTGCGGTAGCGGTAGTAGGCCTCTCCGTCGGGCCCGCAGAGGGTCGTCGAGTAATCCGCCCGCACCCAGCGGACTCCCGCGGCCCGGTAAAGGGACATGAGCTGGGGGTAGTAGCCCTCGTAGAACACCCGCAGGGGCACGTCCGCCGCTCGGCCGTCGACTTCGACCCCGTGCGCCTCGAGCCCCGGACGGGCGTGGGCCTCGTAGAGCACGACCTCGTGGTCGCGCCCCAGGAGCCAGCCCGCGCTCAGCCCGGCGATCCCGCCGCCCACCACCGCGATCCTCACGCGCGCCGCCCCCGCACCAAGACGTAGCGCACCAGTCCGCGGGCCACCGCCATCCGGCAGGCCAGTCCCGTGCCCACGATCTTCGGCCAGCCGGCCAGCGGACGGCGCGCCGCGCGGCGAGCGACGGCGCCGCCGAGGGCGAAGCGCCCGAAGCCCGCGAGCACCTCGCGATCCAGAGTTTCCCAGCCCTCCAGGCGCCAGCCCGCACGCTCCAACTCCGTCACGTAAGCGGCCTCGGAGAGCAAATTCCGCGGGGGAAGGCCGGCCCAGCGCGCCAGGTCTTCGAGGGCGCGCGGAGCGCGCGGCCCGAGCACCAGATCGCTCAAGGCCAAACGCGCTCCCGGGGCCGCGCGCCGGGCGGCCTGGCGAAGGAAGGCCGCCCGCGGACGGAAGAAATAGGCGCAGTCCACGGCGAGCACCGCGTCGAAGGGCTCTGCCTCGCCGGCGCGCGCGAGCGTGCGCTCCAAGGCCGTGGCGGACCCGCGCAGCACCCGCGCCCGCTCGCCGAGGCCCGCTCGCCGGACGCGCGCGGCGGCGGAGCGTGCCCGGCCCGCATCGGCCTCCACGGCCACGATCCTCGTCGGCGCGAACTCCCGCGCCCAGAGCAAGAGCTGCTCGCCCGCGCCGCAACCGCAGTCCAAGGCGCGCGTCGCATCCGCGAGCCCGGCCGCCCGCGCGACCCTCCGGGCGAGCGCACTCGCCGCGCTCGCGTAGTCCTTGGCCTCGGTCCAGTCGCCCAGGTTCTCCCAGCGCGTCGCGGCGGGGGAGTTGAGGAAGACGAGGTCCGTGCGCGGAGCCAGCACCCCCCGAGGAGACCACGGACGCCGGCACGCGCCAACCGCCGCTTGGGGAACCGCGCGCGGGCCAGGACCCCGCCCTCCGACCCGGGGACGGGCCCGCACCCCCTGTCCCTCACGGTGCGACCGCGCTACCGTGACCCTTCGCACACCGTCCACCAAGACTCGCCCGAGGCCCGCCGAGCTCCGGGCCCGGGAACCGGGTCCCGTCGCCGCGCCTCGGCTCCGTCCCTCGGGAGGGATCATGACCCGCCGCCTGACCGCCTCGACCGGCGCGCTCCTCAGCGTGCTCGCCTGCGCAGGATGTCCACGCTCCCGGAGCGAAGCGCCCCGCACGGATGCCGCCCCGGTGGACACCGGGCAGGCGGCCCCCGTCGCTTCGCGCGCCGTTGCCGAAGCGCCTCCACCAGCCCCTCCCCCGTGGGCGGGACGCTACGCGAGCCCCAAGCTGCGCCTCCTCCTGCGCGAGGAAGACGGCGGGCTCCGCGGCACCATCGAGAAGGCGGGCCGGCGCTTCGAACTCATCATCGACGAGGTCGGCCCCGAGCGCTTGCGTGGCTCCTTCGGCACCGAGGGGCAGCGCTTCGCCGTGCGCCTGACCCGGAACGGACCCGACGCCATCGACCTCGCCACCGGCTCGACCACCTACGAATTGAAGCGTGTCGTCGTGTCCAACCCCCTCGACGTGATGACCTAT
>RFHU01000083.1 GCA_003695705.1 Planctomycetota bacterium | reverse complement strand
CTGGACCCCTCGCCCGCCTGCGTCCCTCCCGCCCTTGAACGAGGTCCGGGGCGCCGACGCGGCGCGCGCGGTCCTCTCCGCGGAGTCCGTCGCGGCCCTCGCCAGCCACGGGCTCGTGCAGGTGCGCTCCCCCGCCGGCTTGCGAGAGCTCTACGGGCGGCGGGTCCCCCCCGGCGCGCCGCAGCCGCTGGCCACCGCCGACGCCTCGCTGCTCCTCCACGGGGCGGTGGCCGCCCGGGCCCTGCTGGCCCTCGAGCGGGAATTCCTGCGTCCGCGCCTCGGCGAGCTCCTCCTCCTCGCCGTGCGCGAGCTGGGCGAGCTGGGGCGCAGGGCGCGCGCGCGCAGCGTCCGCCGCGCGGCCCGGATCGCCCGCGAGCGCCTGGCGGTGGCCGCCGCGCTCGAGGGGCTCGACCCGCCCCTCGCCGCCGCGGAGCGCGCCCGCGTGGCGGCCGAGGTCCAGGCCGTGCGGGCCGCGCGCGGGGTAGCGCCCTCCCCCGTGCTCGGCCGCCCCTTCGACTACGCGGCCTGCCGCCCGCGGGGGATCTACGCACGCGACCCGCAACTGGCCGAGCACGCCCGCGCCGTGCGCTGGCTCTCGCTCACCGGCTTCGCCCTCTCGGGCGAAGACCCCGCCGAGGCCCGCGCGGCTTGCCTGCTCGTCTTGGCCCTCGCGCGCGGGCGGCTCCCCGACGGTGGTTCGGGGCTCTCCGGGCAAGCCCGCTTGGAGGCAGCCGTCGAAGTCCTCTACGGCCCGCCGGACGAGTGGACGCCGCTCGACCTCTTGCGGGCGCTGCTGCAGGGCCTACCCACCCGCGCGCCGCAGGCGAGCCTCCTCGCCGAGCCGCGCCGGCTCGGCGCCGTCCTCGCGCACCTCGCGCGCGAGGGCGAGGTGCGGGCGGTGGACCGCGTCCGGGGCCTCGACGCCGCGCGCGGCGCGCGCCTGCACCTGCTCGGGAACACCCGCAGCCTGGAGGCGTGGGTCTACACCCAGACCACCCGGCCGGCGCTCCCCGAGCGCGCGCGCCCCTCCTCGCTGGACCTGCTCTGCGCGCTCTCCGCGGGAGGCGCCCGGCGTCGCCTGCGGGCGGCCCTCTCCGCCCAGGGCCTCGACCGGGCGCCCGGCTTCGACGCCCGGCTGGAGGACCTTGCCCGGGAGCTCGCGGCCTGGCGGTCGCCCGCGCGTTCGCTTCCGGCGCAAGCGAGCGTCGAACGCGGCCGCCTGTTCGCCCTCTCGGCCCTGCTCGACGACGTGCCGGCCACCGGACCCTTGCCCTTCCAGGCCAGCCCGCGCTACCGCGACCGGCTGCTCTACGCCGCCTTCGCAGGCCTGAACCTCCCGGCGCCCGACCCCTCGGCAAACGCCTCGGAGGAGCCGGACGACCGCGAGGGCACGCCCCCCTTGATGGAGCCCCTCCCGCGTCTGCACGCGCGCCTGGCGAGCGCCGCCGCAGCCCTGGCCCGCGCGCTCGAGGGGCTGGGCGCCGACGGCCCGCTCTCCCGCAAGGCGGTGGCCGAGCTGCGCGAAGTCCGCCGCCTCGAAGAGGCCCTCCGCGACGCCTCCCTCGACGCGCTGGCGGGGCGGTCCCACGCGCCGGCGACCCTTGCCTGGCTGCGCCGCTACGGGTCGATCCTGCTCCGCCTGGGGCCCGCGGACGTGCGCTCGGCGGAGGACTTGTTCGAGCTGCGCCGCAAGGAGGGCGGGGTGCGTGTCCTCCACCGAGCCGTGGGCCGCCTGGATCGGCTCTACGCGGTGACCCTCGATCCGCGCGACGGACGCCCGGTGCTCGCCTGCGGCGCCGTCCTCGCCGCCGACGAGCGGTGGGTCGAGGGCAAGCGCCTGGCCCCGTGGGAGGTCGACCCCGACGGCCTTCGTCCCCCGCGCTGGGCGACGCACCTCACCCGGACCGTAGGAGGTCGCTAGTGTCTGCTTCGTCCCGGCCTCGGACGCGGGTGGCTCCCCCTCGCCGCGAACGAGGATCGAAGGCCGCGCCTTCGCAGGCGCCGCCTCCCGGCGCCCACGCGGGCAGGGGGGGGCCCACCGCCCCCCGCGGCGGCGCCCGGCGGTGCGTGCGTCGCGCGCTTGCCGTGGCCCTGCTCGCCGCGCTCGGTGCGGGCTGCGCCGCGGCCCGCACCGTCCCCCGGGAGCGGTCGGCCCGGAGCGAAGCCGAGATTGGCGACGCCGCGAGCGAGCGCGAGGCGTCGCCCCAGACGCCCGGTGCGGAACCCCTCCAAGAGCCGCAGGACCTCGTCGGCGGCGAGCCCTACGGCGAGCGCCCCGGAAGCGAGGAGGGGCCGGCCGAAGAAGACGCGCGGCCCGTGCGCTTCGCCGCGCCGACGGCGCCCCTCCCCCTCCCGCCCGCGCGGCGGCCCGCCCTGCCCGAGCGCTGGTCGCTGGCGGCGGTGTGGGTGCGGGCTGGGGTCCTCGTCCGCGACCCGGACGCCCTCCTGCGCCTCGACGCCGCGTTGCGCGACGAAGAAGGGCTGCGCGCGGTCGCCGCCCTCCCCTGGCCGCGCCGTTCGGCGGTAGGCCTCCCGGAGCTCGCCGCGGCGGCCCGCCGCGCCGGGCGTGACCTGCTCTTGGTGGAGGTCCGCGCCCCGGGGAACCCGCGCGTCGGCTACCTGGTCCACGCCGCGAGCGGAGACCTCTGGGCCCGCTACGAGGCGCCCGCCGCCGAGGGGCGTCCCGCCGAGCGCAAGGCGGGCGACCTCCTCGCGCGGCTCGGGCGCGCCTTCGCCGGCCTCCGCTGAGGAGCGACGGGCGGTACCCGTCCACGCTGCTCCCGAACGGAGCGAGAAGGGCTCGAACTCCCCGGCGCGAGCCCTCCATTCGGCGCCGATCCTCTCCCGGATCCTGGGAACGCTTCGTCCCCGGCGCGCGGCTGCGCGGAACCCTGCCCGCGGCCCCTGTCCCCTTCGCCGAGGCTCCTCGGGAGGCCCTCGGAAGTCTCCGCAAGGGGAGCTCCCCGACGCGGCGAAGCCGGGGAGAACGGAAAGCACGCCCGGCCAAGCCCACCGGCCGCGACTCGAGCGGGCGCCCCGCCAGGCTTCGCCCGGCAAGGCGCGCCTCCGGGAATCCTCGCGGCGCGGGCGGCGTTGCGGCCAAGCGGGCCCTCGACAGAGGCAGAGGTCGAATGCTTCTCCACCGTCATCGCCGTCTCGGCAGCGTCGCGTTCGTGCTCTGCCTGCTCGCGGCCTCCCCCCTGCGAGCGGAAGAGGAGTCGCTCTCCCGCCTCGAGGAGGAGGCCGCGGACGCCGCTCGCGCCGGGGACGCCGAGCGCCTCGAGCACCTCCTCGACTCCCTGGCGAAGCTCGACGACCCCAAGGCCGCAGAGGTCTTGCTCGAGCTCGGAACCGACTGGCCCCAAGCCTATCGATCGGTCTTGTTCCGCTTGTCGGGGAAGCTCCCCACTCCCCTTCGCGCGCGCTTCTTCGAACTCGCACGCCGGGGGACGGAGCGACAGCGGATCCTCGCGGTCGACGCCTGCGCCGACCGGCGCGACGATGAGAGCGAGGCGGTCGTCCTCGCGGCCCTGAAGAGCAAGCCCCCCGCGCTCCTCCGGACCGCGGTGTACGCCGCGCGGAAGCGGCGGTTGGCGACGGCCGTACCCGCGTTGATCGACCTCTTCGAGCGACTCGACGGAGGCGAGCCGTCGGTCCTCCTCTACGACGTGGAAGCAGCCCTGTTGCAGGTCACGGGTCGCTCGTTCTCGACCGCGACCGAATGGCGGTCCTTCTGGGAGGCGAGGAAGGGAGACCTCGTCCCTCCTCCCTCCGCCGAGGAAGGGCACCGTTGGCCCCGCACTCGGGTCCGCGCTCGCTTCTTCGGCAGCCGGGTGCTCAGCCATCGGGTCGTGTTCGTGCTCGACGTCTCCGGCTCCATGCGGCACGGCGACCCGCCGCGGCTGGAGCGAGTGAAGCGGGAGTTCGAGAGGCTCCTCGGCGACTTCCCTGGCAAGGCCTACTTCGCAGTGATCGCCTACTCGGGCGTGAACGGATCCTTGGTCCGTGGTTCGCATCTCGAGAGGCCCTTGCCTCCGTTCCTGGGCGGGAAGCGGTGGCTGGTGGCGACCGGGAAGAAGTTGCAACGAGCCACGCGGAGCCGAAAGGCGAAGGTCCTGGAATGGGTGAGGCAACTCCGCCCCGAGGGGAAGACCTTCACCTCCGAGGCAATCCGACGTGCGCTCGCCGTTCCCCGAGCCGACCAGATCCTGCTCCTTTCCGACGGCCAACCCGAGGAATTCGATCGCGTCACGGGCGAGCCGCTTCCCGTGGACCAGGTCCTGGAGGGGATCCTCGGGCGCGCCCGCGCCTCCCGCGTGCGCATCGACACGATCGGCATGGGGAGCGACGGAGACGAGTTCCTCCAGCGGCTCGCCGAGGGAACGGGCGGCAGCTTCGTCTCCGTGCCCGAGTGACCGCAGCGGAGGAGCCGGCCACGCGCAGGAACGACTCGCGGCGCTCGAGGCCTTGCCCCTTCTCCTCCGTGGACGGGCACGCTTCCTTCCGACGCTGCGGTGCGAGACTTCGCGCGCGCACCGCGCAAGGCAACGAGCAAAGCGGCCCTCTCGCCACCGGACGCTACGCCCGGCCCTGGCCGGACAGGAGGCACGCTCCGCCGGGATCGCGCTCGTCGTCGGACCGAGGCGGACCGCGCGGTTGGTGCGGTCAGGAAGGATCGTCGGGAGGTTCGGAAGGCGGCCGAATCCGCCGCGTGTAGCGCCACGGACGTCGCTTGAGGTCGAGCGAAAGCCACAGGTGGGTCGCCGCGACGGGGACCAAGAAGAGGAGGGGGTAGGGAAGTTCCTTCCGCTCAACCCCTCGAAGGGCCACCGGCACTGCGCAGGCGAGCACGAGGAGCCCGAGCGCCGTCACGATCGTTCGCGCCCACAGCAGACGAGCCCAGTGGCCGGCACAGAGACCCGATTTCGAGTTCGCCGCTGGCTGGGTGCACTCCTTCCAGCGACAAGCGAACGCTTTCGCAAGGGCCGTTTCCGTGCCCTCGTCGACGGCACGGTCGAGCCGAGCCGCTTCCAGCAGGTCCGGATCGGAGGTGTGCAGCGCTTCGTCCGCACGTCGCTTGCTTCGTTCCTTCATTGGTTCTCCTGCCGACCGGAGGTGCAATTGGGTTCGCGCCGATCGCCTTCCAGGGCCCTCCACAGCTCCTCGTCCCGACCGCGCTCGGACTTCTTACCCCAACGGTAGAGAAGGGTGACGAGGAAGAAGAGGGCCAGAACGACCGCGATGTTCCCGACGGCGGGGCTCCAGAGCACGACGCCGTCGGGCTGTAGCGGACCAGACCGCGCCGAAGAGACGAGGACTGCGGCCAGGGCCAAGAATCCGAGCAGAACCTGCAGGAGCCAGCCCAAGGGGCTGGACCACCAAGCGCCGGCGGCGCGCTCCTCGCCAAGAAGTGTGCCGCGGGGCTTCGGACGACGCGTGCGCGCTGCGGTCCAGCACATTGCGCCGCCGAACACGGTCATCCAAACCACCAGCACACCTACCCCGAGGAGGCGCTCCGAGAAGCCGTGGCGGGGGTGGGGAACGAAGAGCACGAAGCAGACTCCCAGGAGGGTGATCAGCAGAACCGCGGCGAAGAAGGAGACGAGACGCTTGGGAGAGAGGAATTCCTCGGCTTCGCGGCGCCGGCGGCCCTCGAAGCGATCGATCAGCTCGGCGAGGGAAGGGGGATCCCTCGTGACTCCGTCCAGGCATTCGGCGAGTTCGCGCGACCTTCGAGCGTACTGGGCTCCGGCCGGGTGTTCCCTGAACGCAGCAAGGGAGGCGCGTTCTTCCGCAGACAACTCTTCCCCCTTCTCCTGCTTGAGGTGGGCTCGCTTGGCCTGTTCCCAAGGGTCGTGGGTCATGCGATCAGGTCCTCGAATTCGTTCCGAATGATGTCTTCGAGCGCCTGGCGGGCGTGATGAAGGCGAGACCACACCGTTCCGAGGGGGCAGTCGAGCAGGTCGGCGAGGTCCTTCCCGGAGAGTCCGTCGAGATAGAACAGACTCAGGACCTCCCGCTGCGGCTCGGGCAGTCGGCCCAGCGCGCGTCGAACCCGCTCTTGGCGCTCGCTCCGTTCGAGCTGCGTGGATTCCCCTCCCGGTCCCTCGACGCTGTCCATTCCGTCCGCGAGTCCGCAAGCGGAAGTGCGCCCGTAAGACCTCCGGCACACGTTCAGCGCAATGCGGTAGAGCCAGGTATCCGCTCGCGAGCGTCCTTCGAAGCCGTCCCAGGCCTGCCAAGCCTGGTAGAACGCCTGTTGACTGGCTTCCTCGGCGGCTGCAGGGTCCCCGAGCAGCCCCAAGCAGAGGCGGTAGACCCGGGGCCAGGACTGCTGCATCAAGCGCTCGAAGGCTGCACGATTCCGGCGGGACATGCCTCTGTTCGATTGGATCCGCTCGGGGCCCCGACCTTCAAAAGAAGCCGGACGCGCCGGTCTCGCTCGCCCTAAGTCCTTTCCCCTGTTCTCCGCCGACCGCTCCCGCGGCTCGCCGGAGGAACGGTGTCCCGAGCAGGACCCGCCTCTGCGGGGACAAGCCCACGAAGGGGGGTGCGCTCTCTCGGGTCCTGCCGATGCGCGATGGCGTGCTCCTGGCGGTGGGTGGAACTCCGGACGCTGTGGGGCCCCTCCCTCCGCGCGGAGCGTCTCTCCTCCTCACGCCTAGCCTGCGAGGAGCCAGGCGTCGTCGGCGGCGGTGAAGGTGCGGTCGGCGCGGGGAACGCGTTCCCAGGCGAAGCCGCGCGCGAGGAGCTCTCGGGCCGAGACGGGCTCGCGCGGGCCGAGGCCGCTCCAGTGGGCGAGGAGGCCGAGGACGCGCTCGGGGGGAACGCCGGCCTCGCGGTAGCGCCGCAGCCGCGTGTCGCCGTGGCGCTTGGCGAGGCGGCGGCCGTCGGGGCCGCGCACGAGGGGGAGGTGAACGAAGCGCGGGACCGGCAGCTCGAGGGCCTCGTAGAGGAGGAGCTGCAGGAAGGTGGACGGCACGAGGTCGTCGCCGCGGATCACGCAGTCGACGCCCTGGAAGGCGTCGTCGACGACCACGGCGAGCTGGTAGGCGGCCTCCCCCGTCTTCTTGGCGACGACGAAGTCGCCCTCCACGTCGGCGGGGACGCCCTCCTCGGGGCCGCGCAGGCCGTCGCGGAAGCGCAGCCGACGCCCCGGAGGCGCGCGGAAGCGCCAGGCCGGAGGGCGCCCGCCCGCGAGGACCTCGGCGCCGCGCCCGCGGCAGGTCCCGGGGTAGCGGGCGCGGCCGTCGCCTTCGTTGGGGGCGCTGCGGGCGGCGAGGATCTCCTTGCGCGTGCACGCGCAGGGGTAGACCAGGCCCTTGCGGCGAAGCGCGGCGAGGGCCTCCGCGTGCGCGGCCGCCCGCCGTGACTGCCAGAGGACTTCGCCGTCCCAGTCCAGCCCGAGCCAGCGCAAGTCGGCGAGGGCCTCCTCCGCGGCGCCCGGCTTGGTACGCGGCCCGTCGAGGTCCTCCATGCGGAAGACGAGCTCGGCGCCCTGGGCGCGGGCCCAGAGCCAGGTGAGCAGGAAGGTGCGGGCGTTGCCGAGGTGCAGAGCCCCGGTGGGGCTGGGGGCGAGGCGGGTGCGCACGACGACCGCAGGATACACCTGCCGCGAAGAGCGAGTACCCTGGTGGGCATGAAGTTTCGGGCGCCTGGAGAGGACGAGAACGGAAAGGGAACCCCGCCCTGGCTCCCGGTGCTGATTGCGGTGGCTCTGGTGGTCCTGGCGGCGCCGGTGGTCCTGCAGCAGCTCGGGCTCTGGTCGCCGCCTGCGGTCGGCGACTCCTCGACCGAGCCCAAGCCCCCTTCGCTCCTCGACCTTGGCGTGCGCGCCTTGCTCGCGGGGGACTTCCCCCGCGCCCGCAAGCTCTTCGCGCAGGCCCGCGCGCAGACACCCGAGGGCTCCCTCGCGGCGAAGCAGCGCGCGCTCCTCGACGAGGTGGCCCGCATCTGGTCGACCCAGCCCTTCGACCGCGACGCCGCCCGCAAGGCCCTCGCGGCCCTCGAAGAGCTGCGGCCCCTGCCGCCGGGGCTCACCTCCTGGATCGCCGTCGAACGGAGCAAGCGCGGGCTGAAGTAGCCCGCGCGCCGCGGCGCGAACGCCGCCGAACGATCGCGTGCGGACCGACCGCGCACCCGCGCCGTCGATCCCGCCGTCCACCTCCGGGCCTCCGCCCGCTCGGGGACGAGATCGGCCCGCTCCGGCCTGGCCCGCGCCTGCCGGCGGCCCCCGCCGCCCGCCTACATTTGTTCGAGGGCTTCGATGCCGAGTAGGTCGAGGGCCTCGCCGATGACCTTCTGCGCGCAGCGCACCAGGAGGACGCGGGTGGCGCGCAGGGTTTCGGGACGGACGCCGGCGGCCTTCTGCTCCTCGGTGGGCTCGGCGTCGATGACCCGGTGGTGGTGCACGAAGGCGTGGGTCTTCTGGGCGAGGTCGATGACGTAGCGTGCGATGACGCTCGGCTCGTAGTCGCGCGCGGCCTGCCGCACCCGGGCGGGGAACTCGGCCAAGGCGCGAAGGAGCGCCCGCGACTCGAGTTCGGAGAGGAGGGAGAAGTCGGCGGCCTCGGGGGAGACCGGCCCCTCCCAGCGGCGCAGAATGCCGGCCAAGCGGGCGTAGGCGAACTGCAGGTAGGGGCCCGTGTCGCCCTTGAGGTCGAGGAGGCGCTCCCAGTCGATCCCCTCGCCGCCCGGGCGGCCGAGGTCGATGTCCTTGATCCGCTCGTTCTTGAGGTCGAAGAACTTCACCGCCCCGGTGCCGATGGCCCGCGCGACGCGCTCGGTCTCCTCGGGGGAGAGCTCGACCTTCTTGGTCGCCTGGGCCGCGGCCTCGCGGGCCTTCTGGCGGGCCTTCTCCAGCACCTCGTCGAGGAACACGGCCGTCCCCTTGCGGGTCGACATGCCGAGGTACTTGCCGAAGCCCACGTGGCGGAGGCCCTCCGCCCAGGGCTCGCCCAGCTTGCGCACGATCTCGAACCAGGGCTCGAAGTGGTCGCGCTGGGCGCTGCCGACCACGTAGAGGATCTGCTCGGGGGAGTAGGTCTCGGCGCGGTAGTAGGCGGCGGTGAGGTCGCGGGTGGTGTAGGTGGTCCCGCCGTCGGCCTTGAGGAGAATGGCGAAGCGGCCGTCGTCGAGGCGCACGCCCCAGGGGCGCTCGCCGTCGTCTTCGGCGGGCACCCAGGCAGCGAGTTTCTCGACTTGCGCTGCGAGGCGGGGAACTTCGGCGCGCAGCTTTTCGATCCGCTTGTCGAGCTTCTTGCGCTGCTTGGCCGAGAGGTCCTCCCGGGCGAGTTCGCCTTCGGCGGCCGCGAGCTTTTCGCGCGCGCTCGCGAGGCGCTCGCGCGCCTCGCGCAGCTTGCGCTCGGCGGTCTCCTTCTTGGTTTCGCCTTCGACGAGGAGTCCCGAGGCACGGAGGCGTTCGACGGTGGCCTGCATTTTGTCGTTGTAGAAGGCCTCGCCGGCGTCGCTCTCGTGGGAGACGCCGAGGAGCTCGTAAATGCGCGCGAATTCCCGCTTCGAGCGCTCGACGAAGTAGGTCCAGAGTTCCTGGGCCTCGGGGTCGGCGTCCTCGAGCTTCTTGAACCAGCGCTGGGCTTCTTCGCGCACGGCGGGGTCTTCCTCGGCGAGGGAGTTGATCCGCGCGTAGAGCTTGGCGAAGACCTCGATCTCGGACTCGCCCTGGGCGACGCGTTGCTTGGCTTCGTCCTGCCAGCGCTTCCAGGCGGCGATCATGAAGCCGAATTGGGTGCCCCAGTCGCCGAGGTGGTTGACGCCGACCACGCGATAGCCCAGGGCGCGGAAGATCTGCCCCAGGCTCCAGCCAATGACGGTGGAGCGCAGGTGGCCGAGGTGGAAGGGCTTGGCGATGTTCGGCGAGCTGAAGTCGATGACCACGGTCTTGCCCCGGCCTTCGTCGGAGGCTCCGTAGCGGGGCCTTTGCCACACCTCGCGCAGGACCGCTTCGGCGAGGCGGTCTGGGGCGATGCGGAAATTGACGAAGGGGCCGGCGGCCTCGGCCTCCACTCCGTCGAGGGACGCCGCCGCAACGGCCTCGGCCACTTCGAGCGCGCCCTGCTTGCCCTTCTTCCCCAGCTTGGCGGCGAGGGGGAAGCAGGGGAGCGAGACGTCCCCCCGCTCGGGCTGGCTGGGGGTCTGCAGGAGGGGGCGCACGTCGGCGGCCTCGAGTTCGGGGAACAGGGCGGCGACGCCCGCGGCAATCGCGTCCAAGAAGCCTTCCATGCGCCTGCGCTCCTCGTTGGGCAAAGGGGGAGGAGGCTTCCTCGCCTCCGCGGGGTGCCCGCGGACGCTGCCGTGACCGAGTACGCCCTGCGTGAAGGCTTGCGCGCGGGCGCCAGGGCCGCCGTAGCTCGTTGGGCGCGAGGAGGTTACCAAAGGTGCGTCGCGGCGGGCCTTTTACTGCGAACTGACAGTGCGGCCGGGGGCAATGCCTACCCTCGGAGCGTCGCTCGGAAGGGGCGACGGCACCGAGGAGGCGGAATGGGACGGTCGACGGTCGGCACGGTTCGCGGAACGGCGCTGAGCGCGCTGGCGCTGCTCCTCTTGGGGGGAAGCGTGTGCCTGGGGGCGCCGCTCTCGAGCAAGGAGTTCGGCGCGCTCAAGAAGAAGGCCAAGGCGGCGCTGAAGTCGGGCGACATGAGCTCGCTGGCCTCGGCGGCGGCGCAGATCGGCGCCGACGACAGCGAGCGGGCGGTGGACTTCCTCCTCGGCCTGGCCAAGGTGCCCGACGGAAGCGTCTACGCGGCGGCGCGGGACGCGCTCGCCAAAATGGACTCCAGCGAGGCCCAAGAGGCGCTCCGCGCCAAGGTGTCCCGCTCGGGCAGCGCGCTGGCCAAGCTGCTGGTGATCGACGCGCTCGGCACGCGCGGCGACCGCTGGGCGGGCGAGGTCCTCGGCGACGCCGCGGCGAACGCGCGCAAGCCCGAGGTGCAGCGCGCCGCGATCATGGCGATCAAGCGCAAGAAGCTGGTCTCCGGCGTCAGCGGGCTGATCGCGCTGCTCAAGAAGATCCAGAAGAAGGGCGAGGACGACCTCAACGTCAACTTGCTCCTCGAGACCCTGCGGACAATTACCGGCGAGAGCTACACCGAGGCCGCCGACTGGGAGAACTTCTGGGAGCCGCGCAAGAACTCCTTCCGCCGCCCCACCACGGGCAGCGTGCGCACGCCGGGCCAGACGGCGCGCCGCAAGCGGCCGACCTTCTTCGGCAGCGAGATCCGTTCCAACCGGCTCGTGTTCGTGATCGACACCTCGGGGAGCATGGAGGCCGCCGACGGGGGCATGGGACCGACCGGGCCCCACGGCGCCGGGCCCACCGGCGGCCCGGGGGCGGGCGGCGCGCCCCCGGCGCCCGGCGCGGGCTCGCGGGTGCGGATCGAGCGGGCGAAGAACCAGCTCATGAGCGTGATCGACCAGCTCCCCGCCAAGTGCCGCTTCACGATCATCAGCTACTCGGGCGTCCTCATGATGGGCCCGGGCGGCGCGCCCCAGCAGCCGCCCGGCACCAAGCCCGGTGGCCTCCTGCCGCCCAAGATCGGCAACGTGGAATGGCGCAAGACCTGGAAGCCCAAGCTCATGCCCGCGACCCCGAAGAACAAGGAAGACGCCAAGGCCTTCGTGCGCCAGCTCAAGGCCACCGGCGGGACCTTCACCCTCAACGCGCTCAAGGCGGCCTTCGAGATCAAGGGCGCCGACACCATCGTGCTCCTCTCGGACGGCATGCCCAACGAGTACGACTTCCGCAAGAAGAAGCAGCTCACCCCCGACGAGATCCTCGCCGAGGTGGCGACCCTCAACCGGGTGCAGCGGCGGGTCATCGACACCTTCGGATTCGACGAGGAGGCAGGGCGACCCCACCGGGGTCGCCCACTTCCCGGCGGCTTCGGACGCGGTGGAGGGACGGGTCCGGGCGCTCCGCCCGCCGGCTTCGGCGGCGGCGCCGGCGGCGCCGCCGGGGGCCTGGGCAAGTTCATGCAGGACCTCGCCGAGCAGAACGGCGGCAACTACACGCAGATCAAGTAGACGGCCCGCCCCTCGCCGCCCCGCTCCGCGCGGGGCGGCGCCGCGTACGGGCGCGACGGCGCGCCCGCCGGCGGACGCGCCCGCGCGCCGGGCCGCCCAAAACCCGCGAGAACCCCGTTCGCGCTCGCCCGCCGTTGGGAAAGGGCTTTGCCGTAAACTCCGTTCCCTAGGTTCCTGCGGCCGGCACGGCCCTTGTTGGGAACCACCGCCACCGGGTGAGGTACGCCATGCAGAGGATCGGTCTTGGCCTTGCGCTCGTCGCCGCGCTTGCGGCGCCCAGCCTCGGCGGGGAGCTCACCAAGAAGGGCTTTCGCAAGCTCAAGCAAAGGACCAAGGCGGCCCTCGCCCAGGGCGACGCCGACGCGCTCGCCGAGGCCCTCGCCGGCCTCGGCCAAGACGACTCCCGCGCCGCGGTGGACCTCGTCCTCAAGTCGGCCCTCGCCCTCCCCAAGGGCAAGGTCTTGCGAGCGGCGACCGAGGCCCTGGCGAGCATGGACTCCCCCGAGGCCCAGGAGGCCCTCTGCGCGCGCCTGCAGAAGAAGGGCGGCCACCCGCACCTCAAGATCCTCTGCATCGACGCGCTGGCCGGGCGCGAAGACAAGGCCTCGGGCGAGGCCCTGGGCGCGGCCCTCGCCGACAAGCGCCCCGAGGTGCTGCGCGCGGCCCTGCGGGCCATCCGCGCCCGCAAGCCGGTCGAGGCCGTGGACGGCCTGATCGACCTCTTCGAGCGCCTGCAGAGGCGCCCCGACCAGCTCCTGCAGCGCCAAGTGGACTACGCCCTGGCCGAAATTACCGGCAAGTACTTCGAAACCGCCGAGGACTGGCGCAAGTTCTGGGAGCTGCGCAAGGCCTCCTTCCGCCCCCGAACCGGCGGCAGCCTGCCCGCGGGCCTCACCACCAGCGAGCGGAACAAGCGGCCCACCTTCTTCGGCAGCGAGATCGCCTCCGACCGGCTGGTGTTCGTGATCGACACCTCGGGGAGCATGAAGGGGGACCGCCTCGCCAAGTGCAAGCAGCAGCTCGCCGAGTGCATCGACGCCCTCAGCCCCCGCAGCCGCTTCACGATCATTGGCTTCAGCTCCAGCCTGCGCGTCTGGAACAAGCGCCTGGTGCAGGCCAGCCCCGCGAACAAGCAGAAGGCCAAGGCCTTCGCCCAGGCCCTCCAAGCCGCCGGCAACACCTTCACCCTCACGGCCCTCAAGAACGCCTTCGAAGTCCAAGGCGCCGACGCCATCGTCCTCCTCTCCGACGGCATGCCCACCGAGACGAACAACAAGGGCGAAACCCTCACCACCGACTTCATCCTCGACGAAGTCGACGCCCAGAACCGCTTCAAGAAGTGGCGCATCGACACCTTCGGCTTCGAAGTCACCCCCGGCGGCAGCCTCTCCGCCTTCATGCGCGCCCTCGCCAAGCAACACGGCGGCACCTTCACCCCGATCCGCTGAGCCCCCAGCGGGCCAAGACCCGGGTCCCCCGATCGACGAAGGACGAACCGCGCCCTTCCTCACGTTGCACGGCCCCAGGCGCCCAGGTAGGCTCGACCTCTCGAGGGTTGAGCCGTCTGGGTCTTCTGCGCCGTGGACTCTTGGACGCGCCCCGGCAACCGAGCAGCTAGCGCAAGTTTCGCAAGGGCAGCGCTCGCCCGCGGACGCCCCCCTGCCGTCGGAGCCCGGCGCAGAGTCGCACCCCGCCGCTCAGGGCAGCCCCTCGAGGATCCCCGCCGCACCCTTCGAGCTACCTACGCCCGCCTTGCCGCGCGTGCCGTTCGCGTCCGCGCCGCCGTTCGCATCCGCGCCGCCCTTCGAGGAACTCGGCGCCTCGTCTCCGAAGTAGAGACGCCGGTCGAGTTCCTCCGCCCGGCGCGTCCTCGCCGCCAGGCTTCGCAACGGATCCGCCAGGTCGGGACGACCGCGCGCCGCCAGGGTCTCGGCTGCGGCTTCGTAGAGAGCGCGCTCGTCGGACCACGTCTGCAAGCGGTTCTCCGACATGTTCCCCCGCAGGCGCCACCAGAATCTGCTGCTCGCGACCCGGCGACCGAGGCGGGCGACGAAGTCCTTCCGCTCGCCGTAGGGATCGCCTTCGCTCCCAGGAAGCGCCCCGCCCAGGGACCAGGCACTGTCCGGAGTGTCCGGGAAGAAGGGAGCAGTACGCTTCCCTTCCTCGTAAAGGGCATGCAAGTGCTTCTCGGAGGCCTTGGCGTAGCGGGCAGTCGCCTCTTCGACGCGTTCGAGCACGCGGCCTTCGTGCTCGGCGACGATTCGGTTGGCGTAGTCTTCGAGCGTACCGTGCCGTTGGCGCAGGCTGCGTAGGAGTTCCTCTCGTCCGCCCAGGCGCGTGAGGACCGCGCGGCGCTTGTCTTCCGCGCGTATGGCCTCGCGAGCCGCCGCCTCGAGCCTCCGCTTGTATTCGACCTTCTCCGCCAAGAGGGGCTCGTAGAGGTACTCGCGGTAGGCGTCCCAAGCCTTCGAGAGCTCTTCCCCGGCGGCAGCGACCTCCTCGGGTTCCTTTGCCGTTCGCAGCCGCTCGGCGAGACGCTGCGCCGCGTTTGCGACCGCCGAGCGTGCCTTTCGCTTGCGGACGAAGGCGCGGCCGGTTTCCTCGAGCTGCTCCGCGACGTAGAGGATCACGGCGGTTTCGCCCACTCGATAGAACCAGCCTCCGAAGCGCGCAAGGCGACCGGCCACGCCGGGAGCGGTGAAGGGTCGTGGAAGTTCGAAGTCGTGCGTAAGCCGGTAGGACATCCGCAGCCCGTAAATGCCCGTGCGCACGGCGGCTGCGGAAAGGCCCAGCGACGAAAGGGAAAGGAAGTAGGACTTGAGGTCTAGGTCACCGCGCACCAAACGCGGAATGAGCAGGCCCATGCTCAGGGCGAAGGTGCTCCGGAACACGCTGGAGCGCATGCGGTAGGACTCGTACGCTGCGGCCTTCGCTTCCGTACCCACCGCGTTCTCGATCGCCGCCACGAAGTTCCGGCGGAGGACGGGAGCGAGGGCGCGGCTGTAAAGAGCCTCGCCGGTCGTTGCTCCCGCGGCGAACAAGCCGTATTCGAGGTAGAAGTCGGTGGTCATGAGACCGTCGAAGAACTCCTCGATCCGCGCACGATCGCCGGTCCGCGCCACCACGGCGAGTTCCTTGAGAAAGAGCGCAAGGCCGAAGTGAGCGAGACCTCCGGCGCCGCGAAGCGCTCCTGCCTTGGTGAGGCGCTTCCAGTCGAGGGTGCCGTCGGCGCGCCGGAAGCGCGCCAGGCGCTCGCTCGTGGAAGGCCGGGGCTTGTTTTCCGCACGAAAGTAGGGGTTCACCTGCCCCGTGCGCTCCAAGCGGGCCTGCTGCATCAGGGCGCGCTCGATGATGTGGCCCGCCTCGGGGGGAAGGCTCTTTCCCACCTCCTTGCGCAGGATCGCACGGATCTTTGCGAAAGGCATGGGCTTGTCCTTGTAGACCCGCACCTGCCGCATGGCGTTGACCTTGTCGGCGATGTTCTCGTAGAGGAGGGGGGCCCGCGGATGAGTGCGGTGGTGGGGCGAAAGGCGGTGGAGTTCCATGGCGAAGGGGTCGTAGCCCTTCCCGCTTCGCGAAAGCCCGGCTGCGACGTAGGGCGAAAGCTTGCCTATGTTCACGGTGGTCTCGCCACGTGCTCGCGCGCGCTCGGGGAGACGACGAAGCCACTCGGGCACGGGAAGCGGCTTCCCTTGGGCGTCCTTCAGCGGCTCGCGCTCGAGGCGGCGGATCAGTTCTTCGACGCGCGCGATCGAGGCCCGCTCACCGAAGTCGTGCACCCCGCGGAGACTTTCCCCGGGATCCAGCCGCTCGGGGAGGCTCCGGGTCCTTCCGCCCAGGGCTCTGGTCAACACCGAGACCTCGCGCACGTGTTCGTAGGTTTCGTAGAGAAAGGTGCGGACGAGTTCGCGCTCGGGCTTCGGCCCGTCCCAGGCAGGGTCGTACACGGTGGCGAGCACCCGCTCGAAGCGCTCTTTCAGCCACGCCGGAGGCTCGGGGTGGACCGAGCGGTAGTCCCCGCTCGGCTGCGCCGAGGCCGACCCGGCCAAGGCCCCCACGAACAAGACCGCCAAGGGCCACCAGGCCCGTGCGGAGGAGCCCTTCGCCGACCTCTGGCCCTGCAGGCCCAAGCTCGTCAGGACCGTCATCACTCTGCCTCCCTTCCGTTCTCTTCCGAGGCGAGGTGCCGGGAGTGCAATCTTCTTGCCGGCCGCGGGAGGCAGCCTAAGTCCTTTGACACGAAAGCTGAACTCCTGTGCCCTGGAACCCCGGACACACCGCCGGCCCCCGGGGAAACCCAGCAAGACGCAAGCGAATCCAAGGGGATCGTCCGGATCGGACGCCCGTCGGACGCTGTCCGAAACCCTCGCCGCCTGCGGCGTCAATCCAGGAGAAGAGCCCCAGGCGAGCGCACAGGAATTCCCGGGCGCGCGAGAGGATCCAGGGCAGATAAACGATCGCCGAGCAGTGCCCCGTGGGCAGGGAATCGCGCTCGGGGCAATCGAGGGCCTCCAAGAGTCGCTCTTGGGTGAAGCTCGGAACGCTGCTGTCATGGCGGGTGGTGAAGAGGAGCATGCGACGGGGATCGACGTAGGGAGCCAGCACGAAGGGCTCGCTCTGCAGGATGCACCGGGCCCGCTCCTCGAAGGCGGCGACGGCCTTGGGGTCTTCGGGAGACGAAAGGCCGCTGGCGCGAGCGAGGCCCGCGCATTCGCGCTCCACCGAGCGGGCCAGGACGACGGCGAGGTCCCCGCCTGCCATGACGGCCACGGCCGGCCCGCACCCGCGGTTCGCTGGCGGCAAGGCACATGGTGGCAATGCCCCCCAGGCTCACTCCGTAGGCTCCGGTCCGCTCAAGATCGACTTCGGGGCGCCTTTGCAGCCAGTCGATGACCCGTCGCCGGTCGGCGACCAAGTCGCGGAAGGTCTCCTCGAGGGCTTCGAAGGTCGGCGAAAACGCACACCGCGCCGCCCCAGACCCTTCCCGAAGCGGCGTTCCACGATGATCGCATGGAAACCGTGGCCAGCGAGATCGCTGGCCACGAGCTTGGCGATGCCGTTGTTGCCGCCGAGGATCGGCGTCACGACCGCGGCGGGCCCGGGGACGGATCCCCGTCCGCGAAGTAGAAGCGAAAGTGGATCCGCGCCGCCTCCGCCTGTCCTTCTCGCCGCACCGCCACCCAGCCAAGGGCAAGCGAGCCGCGAAGAAGAAGGCGACGAAGCGGACGAAAGCCCGCTCGCGGTGAGCCGCCCGCGGCCTCGCCCGCCCCGACCCGAGCTCCTGCGCCGTCCGACCGAGCCCTTTGGCTGGCTCGAACGGATCGGACCCGACGCGACCGCCGTGCTCGTCCTGCTCGCGCTCGCCGCGGACGAGCGCGACGCTTCCTTCTACGGGCGCGTCCGCATGGCCCAGCGCCTCGGCCTCGGCTCGGCTCGCCTCGACGACGCGCTCGAGCGCCTCCTACGACTCGGCCTCGT
>RFHU01000082.1 GCA_003695705.1 Planctomycetota bacterium | reverse complement strand
TCGCCTGCCCTCCTCCCTACCCCGGAGGCGTCCTGCTGGGTATCTCCGGCACGGTCGAGCTCCCTCCAGAAATCAGCGCTGCCGCATTCCCGGAGCCAGGGCCCGTCCTCCACCTCAGCAGTCCGTTGCCTTCGCCGGGACATGAGCGGCTCGGCCACCTCTGCGTTTCCGCACGTGATCTCACGAGGCCGCAAGGTTCACGCCTTTCGGCATTGGGCCTGCGACGTTGCTCCCCTCCCATGGCGGCATACACCCCCACTGAGGGCTTTCGACACCCCGCTCGGCCCCAGGGATCTCGCCCTGAGGCTGGGGTCTGCTACACAGCGCGCCGGCGCTTACTGCGGCGGAACTCCCACCCGCGAGTCGGATACAGCACGCCTCCCCGCCCGGCGGCGGCTTGGCTTCAGGACACACCATGGTCCGAGTCTACCCGCAGCTCGAGCGACGCCTCCAGGGGTCCGCCCCGGCGGGGGAGTCGAGCGGAGAGGACCACCCGGCGCGTTTGGCGCGCGCCCGCCGCGTCGGCGGTGGGCGGGACCTCCGCCAAGGACAGGCGAAAGCGGGCTCGGTAGGTCCCGGGCGCGTAGAGGCCACGCGCGCGAACTTCGCTCGCGCCCCAGAGGGGCAAGCGACGGAGGAGGACTCGCTGCCGCCACAGCCCGAGCCACCCAGCCCGCGCCCGCTCGAGGCACAGCTCGAGGTTTGGGGAACCCAGGCGCTGGGGACGAGGGATCCGGAGGACCACGGTCCCCGCAAGAAGGTCCCCCACGCGCGCCACACGTCGGGCGACCTCGAGGCGCAAGGAAAGGTCGCCCGTCCCGTCGCCGCCGGGGCCCGCCGCGGGCGGGGGCAGGACGCGCGGGAGGCGCTGGACCCAGCCCTGGACTGCGTCGTCCGCGCGGACCGCCTCCCAGCCCGCGGGCGCGGGCGCCTCCCGGAGGAGGCCGGGCGCCCCGCAGGAAGCGCAGCGGCCGAGCTCGAGGACGCACGCGGGATGGCGAAGGGCGCCGCAGCGAACGCAGGCCGTGCCCGCCTCGACCTCCACCGCGTCGTGGCAGTAGGGGCAGCGCAGGGTCACGAGGACTCTCCGGCCAGGGGCAGCCAAAGGCGGAAGCGAGCGCCGCCGCCGGGTCGTTCGAGCGCCTCGAGGGTCCCGCCGAGGGCAACCGCGTGGGCACGGGCGATGGCCAGGCCGAGCCCGGCGCCGCCGATCTCTCGGGGGGCGCGCGTTCCTCGAGCGAAGCGCGCGAAGATGGCCTCGCGTTCGTCGGCGGGGACGCCCGGTCCCCGGTCGAGGACCTCGACGGCGAGGCCCCGCTCCTCGGGGCGCGCGCGCAGGCACGCCTCGCTCGCCTCGCCCTTGCCGTACTTGACGGCGTTGTCGAGCAGGTTGACCACGATGTGCTCGAGGGCGACCGCGTCGGCGCGGACCTCGGGCAAGGCGGAGGGAAGGTCGATTTCGAAGCGCACACCGGCGGCCTCGAGGCGGGGCGCAAAGCGCCCGGCGATGTCTTCGAGCAGCGGCCGGGGGTCGAGCGCCTCCCGGCGCACGGCGGGGAGCCCACGCTCGAGGCGCGCGGCGCCGAGGACGTTCTGGACCAAGCGCCCGAGGCGATCGCACTCGGCGAGCATCGTGGCGAAGTATTCTCGCTGCTTGTCGGGGTCTTCGACGAGTCCGTCGTGGAGGACCTCGGCCAGCGCGCGGACCCCCGCGAGGGGCGCCTTGAGCTCGTGGGTCAAGGCAGCGACGAAGTCCGCGCGCTGCCGGGCCAGGCGGCGCTCTCCCCGCAGCGCCGCGCGGGCGATCCCGCCCCCCACGGCGAGCGCCAGGAGTGCGAGCGCAAGGGCTCCGTGGAGGAGGAGTTCCGAGCCCCGCAGGGCCCGCGCCGGGTCGGGCAGGGGGCCGCGCCAGGCGAGGGCGACCCCCTGCAGCGGCGGCGCGAGGGGGAGGCTGGGGCGTCCGCGGGCCGCGGAACTGGGAACCACCGTCAGCGGACTGCGCGGCACGGAGGAGAGGGACTTCCGCAGGCCTGGCGCCGGCTGGCCCTTCTTCGCGTCCGCTGCGCGCGCAAGGATCCGGGGCAGGAGCTCGCCGCGCAGGCGCTCGAGGTCCACCGCGAAGCCCTGCAGCCAGGTCTCGGCGCCCACCTCCACCCGACGCACGTAGACGAGCTCCTCGGGCCAGCCGTCGGCGGACCCCGCGCGCAGGGGGACGAAGGGGTAGAGGCGAACCCGCAGTCCCCCTTTGGGGCGGGCCTTCTTCTGGGCGTCGAAGCGCGCGGGCGCGTTGCCGCCGCGGCGAAGGTAGCCCAGCCAGTCCTCGGAGAGAACCCGCTGGGCGCTGGCGGACGAGGATTCGCCCGCTTCTCGTTCGCGCTGGGCTTGCCCGAGCAGGGCGACGACCTTGTCGAGGTTGCGGTTGTAGGAGGCGATGAGTTCGTCGACCACCGCTTCCCGCGCGGGCCGCTCGGGGGACTGGCGCAGGGTCCGTTCGCAGCTTGGGGCCAGCGCCCGCAGGCGAGCGAGCGGCGCTGCGCCGCCTCCGTCTGGCGCCGTGGCGGGGCTCGGGACGAGTGCGCTCGCCGTGGCCGAACCGACGCCACCGTGGGCCGGCAAGGAGAAGGCGCCGCCCCGGTATTCGAAGTAGAACCGCACCAAGGGCTCGGTCGGGGCCTCGGCCAGCGGCGAGGGCACCAGGGCGGTCTGCGTGGCGACCACGTCCGGCGGGACGTAGGCGACCTGGTAGTGGTAGTAGGGGCGCCGCTCTTCGCGCGCGACGAGCTCCGCGAGGGCGTCGGCCAGCTCTTGGCGGGCGGCCAGGAGGTCGGCCTGCCGGCGAGCGGCGGCCTCGGCGCGCAGCCGCCGACGCTCGGCCTCGAGCCCTAGACGACCGAGGGCGTAGAGCACGCCCACGGCGAGCACCAGCAGGCCGGCGAGCCCGCAGGCTAGGAGGACGCGTCGCATCGGACCTCCTCGCCGAGCTTCCAGCCGGCTCCGTGCACGGTTCGGACCACCCGCGGCCGCTTGCGCTCGGGCTCGATCTTCTTCCGCAGGCGACCGATGGTGTTCTCCACTGTGCGCGTTCGCACCCGGGCCCCGGGAGGGTAGCCCCAAACGGCCACGAGCAGTTCCTCCCGGGAAACGACACGGCCCGGACGCTCGGCGAGGTAGCGGAGGACCGCGGCCTCGCGGGGAGTCAGCGAGGCCGGCTCGCGCCCCTCGACCCTGGCTTCGAGCCGGGCAAGGTCCACCGCGACGCCGGGCGCCGCGAGGGCGGCTCCCGGAGGTCGGTCCGTGCCCCAGGACGCGCGACGCAGGCGCGCCTCGACGCGGGCGATGAGCTCGCGGACCGAGAAAGGCTTGGTGAGGTAGTCGTCGGCGCCGAGGGACAGGCCGCGCACCCGGTCCTCCTCACCGCCGCGCGCGGTCAGCATGAGGATGGGCGTGCGGTCGCCCTCGCGCCGCAAGGTCCGGCACAGCTCGAAGCCGTCGAGCCCCGGGAGCATTACGTCGAGGACGATCAAGGCGTAGTCGCCGCTCCGGCAGCGGCGGAGGGCCTCGGCTCCGTCGACCGTGTCGTCGACTTCGTAGCCCTTCGCCCGCAAGGCGTCGCGCACCGCGATGCGAATGGCGGGTTCGTCTTCGACCAAGAGCAGCCGCTGCACGCGCGCCAGCATAGTTCCCCCTCCGCTCCCGCCCGCGTCCTCCCCGCGAGGACGACCTCGCATGCCCTAGACGTGCCATGACTTGCGTCGGTTCGCACCAAACGTGCAACAGCGTGCGGCAAGGCTGTTGCGAAGCCGGGGCGGACCCCTCGCGGACCGACGACGTCTCTCCCGACGTCCGCGCGCGGGGCGCGGATCCTCCCCAGCCAACCGGAGACCTCCATGAAGCAACCTTCTCCTTCCTTCGACGACTTCGATCCCTCCGCCACCGCGGTGACCGTGGTCGCTCCGGAGCCACGCCGCGGGCGGGCCTTGCGGCTGCTCGGCGCCGCCCTGCTCTGCGGGCTCGGCTTCGGAGCGGCCCATCTCGCCGGCCGCCCCTCCTCCCCGGAGCCCGCGGCTCGCGCCGCGGTCCCCGAGCACCACGTCGCGCTCGGGCCCCCGGCCTCCCTCCTCGTCGCCGCCACGCCGCCGGAGGCGGCCCAGCCTGCGGCGCCGGCCGCGCCATCGACCCCTGGCCACGCAAACGCCACGACGTCCACGGACCATCTGCCCGTGGACCTCGTCCTCTGCGTGGACGTGAGCGGAAGCATGGAAGAGCTCCTCGACGCCTGCCGCAAGCAGCTGTGGGACGTCTGCAACCTGTTCGCCCGTGCGCTCCCCACGCCGCGGCTGCGCGTGGCGCTGATCACCTTCGGCGGAGAGTCCGCCGGCGAGGAGAACGGCTACGTGCGCCTGGTCGTCCCCTTCACCGACGAACTGGACCGGGTCTACGAGCGGTTGATGGCCCTGAGCACGGGGGGCGGCACCGAACTGGTGGGCCGCGCCTTGCACGTCTCCCTCGATCGCCTCGACTGGCGCCGGGACCCTCGCGGCCTCTCGCTGGTCTTCGTTGCCGGCAACGAGTCGGCGGACCAGGACACGACCTTTTCCTTCCGGGCCCAGGCCCAGAAGGCCGCCCAGCGGCAAATTCGCGTTTGCGCGGTCTATTGCGGCCAGGACGAGCAAGACGCCGACGCGGCCAGCTACCGCGAGCTGGCGCGTCTGGGGGGCGGGCGCTACGCCGCCATCGATCCCGGCGCGGAGCGTTCGATCCCCACCCCCTACGACGCCGAACTCGCCCGCCTCGGCCGGGAGATCAACGAAACCTACCTTCCCTTCGGCGCCCACGGCGCGGCACGCCAGAAGGCCCAGCTCCTGCAGGACGAGAACAGCGCCCGCTCCGGCGCGGCGACCCTCGCGGCGCGCATGCAGATCAAGGGCTCGGCCGCCCTCTACTGCAACCGCTCGTGGGACCTCGTGGACGCCTGCGCGGAGGAGGACTTCGACCTCGCCAAGCTCCCCGACGCAGCCCTCCCGCGGGCCCTGCGAGGGAAGAACCTCGCCGAGAAGCGCGCGCTCGTGGAGGCGCAGCGCGCCCGCCGCAAGGCCCTGCAAGACCGGCTGAGGGCGCTCGGCGCGCAGCGGGACGCCTTCGTGGCCGCCGAGCGCGCCCGCTTGCAGGGCCTCGAGCAAAGCCTCGGCTTCGCCCTCGAGCAGGCCGTCCGCAGCCTGGCAAAGGAAGCCGGCTTCTGCTTCGACGGCTGTTGAGCAAGGCGTCGCTGCGGAGGGCCGGTCGCTCCCCACCGAGCGGGCGAGCGGCCGGCCCTCCCTCGGTCGAGCGCGGCCCGCCCGGGACCGAGGCTTCGGGCACTCGCGCCCGGCAAGGGCGCGAGTCCTCCTTCGGAACGGCCCAGGGCCCGACCGCGGAGGGTTTTTCCCATTCAAGC
>RFHU01000081.1 GCA_003695705.1 Planctomycetota bacterium | reverse complement strand
GCGGAGCCGCGCGCCGCGCGGGGCCGCGGGCCGTTGGGGCGGGTGCGGGCCGGCGGAGGGGGGCGGCCGCGGACCGAGTTCGCGGCACCGGGCGTCCCTTCGGGTCCCGCCGTGCCGGCGAGCCACAGGGCGCCGCAGGCGCCGCCGACGAGCACAGTGGCGAGGAGCCCCGCCCCCAGGCTCCGTCGGGACGCGACGCGGTTCGATTCGGGGGCGAGGGCTTCGGCGCGGGTGGGTTCGCCGCGGCGGACGCGGGCGAGGTCTTCGGCGAGGGCTGCGGCGGTCGGGTAGCGGTCCTCGGGCGCTTTGGCGAGGCAGCGAAGGCAGACGGCGTCAAGGGCGCGAGGCACGCTGGGGACGAGTGCGCTGGGCCGGGGCGGGGGCGCTTCGAGGACCTGGCGCAAGAGGGAGTAGAGGTTCTTGCCGGCAAAGGGCGGGCGACCGGTGAGGGCCGCGAAGAGGACCGCGCCCAGCCCGTAAACGTCCGTGGCGGGGCCGACGCGGGCGAGTTCGCCGGCCGCTTGTTCGGGGGCCATGCAGGCGGGCGAGCCGAGCACTTCCCCGGTGCGCGTCAGGCGCTCGCGGTGCTCGGCGAGCTCGCGGGCGAGGCCGAAGTCGGTGAGCGTCGGAGCGCCGTCTTCCGCGCGCAAGAGGACGTTGGAGGGCTTGAGGTCGCGGTGCAGGACCCCGCGCGCGTGGGCGTGAGCCAGGGCCCGGGCGAGGTTCTCGGCGAGGAGGGCGGCCTCGCCGGGCGCGAGGGAACCACTGCGCAGGCGCGCGGCGAGGGAGACTCCCTCGACGAGTTCCAAGACCAGGTCGAGTTCGCCGGCGGAACCGCAGGCGAGGGTGTGCACGCGCACGATCCCCGGGTGGGCGAGGCGGGCCGACAGCTCGGCCTCGCGGAGAAAGCGCTTGCGGGCCTCCTCGTCGAGCCAGTCGGCGCGGATCCGCTTGAGGGCGACTTCGCGGGCGAGGACGCGGTCGAAGGCGCGGTAGACCACCCCCATGCCGCCTCGGCCGAGCTCTGCGCGGATCTCGTAGCGAGCGGGCACCGGGTCCTCAGCGCCTCCGGGGGCGGAGGTCGTAGACCCAGGCGGCCGCGCGCGCCCCGTCGAGGCCGACGCCTCCGTTGGCCCGGGTGTGGAGGGGGGTCTGGGCGAGGGCCAGCCAGGCGCCCCGCGGGGCGAAGGCCGCTGCCCCGCGGGGGAGCTTGCGCATGCCCAGGACCCGGCAGAACGCGGGGGAGCCCGCGGCCGTCCAGACGTGAAGGTGGGCGGGAATTCCGCTCTTCCCCTTCGCGCTCGAGGTCGAGACGAGCTGCCCGCTCGGCGACCGGGCCAGGGCGCGGATCCCGGCAGAGTGGGCGCGGGCAGCGTCGCTCGCCGAGGCGGCGGCCTCTGGGTGGAGCCCCTCGGCGGTGAGCCGGTTCGGCTCGCCGAGTTCCGCGGGGAAGCGCAGGAGCAGGCCGCCGCTCGTGCCCACCCACCAAGCCCCCTCGGCTGCGGCGAGGAGGGATTCGGGGCGCCCCAGGAGGTCGCGGCGCCGGACGCGGCGGAGCTCCCTTCCCTCCCGCAGGTCGAGTCCGCAGGGGGGCGTGTGGTTCGGGCTCTGTTTGCGGTCCTTCGCCCACTCCGTGGGGGTCGCGCCGTAGCCGACCAGCAGCCGCGCTCCGTCGGCGCTCCAGGCGAGGGCGTGGACGGCGTTGGGGTAGAGCCCCTGGGCGGGGGCCTGCGCGATCGCCTCGCCGCGGTCGAGGTCCACGAGGAGGACGCGGCGGCCGCAGCCGAAGGCGACCCGCTCGGGGTGCACGGGATGGACCGCGCAGGCCAGCTTCACGTCCCAACGGGAGTCGTCTTGCCAGCGGCGCAGGTCCAGCACACGGCGAGCGGTTTCCGCTCCCACCCGCCAGCGCCAGAGCGCTTGGCCGCTGAAGAAGACCACCTCCTCGGCGCCGGCGCGGAAAAGCGCCAGGGCCCGGTCGGGGTTGGCAAGGTGCGCTTGCTCGGACCAGGCGTCGTCCTCGCTGCGGCCAAAGGCCCGCAACCCCCCTTGCTCGGAGGCGGAAACGATCAAGAGGTCGTCGGAGAGGAACAGGGCGCAGCAGGCGTAGGGGTGGCGCAATTCCTGCGGCTTGCGGTCCAGGAGTCGCTCCGTGAGTTCGGGGGGCGCGAGGGCCTCGGGAGCGCTCTGCGCTTCGGCGGGCTGCGGGAGCGCGGAGGGCGAGGGGGAGGGCGCCCGGGGACGCGCGGTCTCTCCCCCGGGAGCGCGCGCTGCAGGGCGCAGGCTCAGGTAGCCCACCGCGCCCAAGGGGGCGAGGAGGGCGGGCAAGAGGGCAAGAGCGAGGCGGGCCCGCCGCCGCGCGAAGGGCGGGCGCTGCGCGCCCGCCCAGGTTGGCTCGCCGCGGAGGTAGCGGTCGAGGTCTTCGGCCAGGGCCGCGGCGCCCTCGTAGCGGTCTTCGGGAGCCTTGGCCAGGCAGCGCAGGCACACCGCTTCGAGCTCGGCCGGGACCTCGGGGGCGACCGAGCGCGGCGGGGGCGGAGGCTCGAAGAGGACTCGGCGGAGGACCTTCGCCAGGCTGCCGCCGGCGAAGGGCAGGCGACCGGTGAGCGCGGCGTAGAGCAGCGCGCCCAGCCCGTAGACGTCGGTGCGGGGTCCAATGGCCTCGCGCTGTCCGTCGGCCTGCTCGGGGGCCATGGCGGCCGGCGTGCCGAGGGTCTGCCCGGTGCGCGTGAGGCGCTCGGCGCGGTCGCGAAGGTCCCGAGCAAGGCCGAAGTCGGTGAGCACGGGCGCGCCGTCCTGCGCGCGCAAGAGGACGTTCGCCGGCTTGAGGTCGCGGTGGAGGATCCCGCGCTCGTGGGCGTGGGCCACCGCCCGCGCGACGGAGGCGACGAGCCTCGCGGCCTCGGCGGCCGGCAGCGCGCCGCGTTCGAGGCGGGCGGCGAGGCTCTCGCCGGGAACGTATTCCATGACGAAGTAGGGGAGGCCCTCGTGCGCGCCGAAGGAGTGGATCCGCACGACCCCGGGGTGGTTCAGCCGCGCGGTGGCCTCCGCTTCCCGCCGGAAGCGGGCCAAGGCCTCTGCGTCCAGTCGGCCTACGCCGGAGAGGCGTTTGATCGCCACCGGGCGCCCGGTGGCGTCGCGGGCGGCGTAGACCTCGCCCATGCTCCCCGCGCCCAGCCGCCCTTCGATGCGAAACGCCCCCCACCGCACGCTTCTCAGCCTAGCAGCCCGCCGGGCGTGCGGCCCGGCGGGTGGGTCTTCCCTACCGTCTGGGTGCGGACACCGCCCAGAGCTCCAGGCGACCCGACTCGCCCGGTCGGCCGGCGGCGAGCGCGAGGAGGCGACCGCTCGGAGCCAGGGCCGCGTGGCGGTACGGACCCGCGGCGTCGTCGCCGGCCCTGGCGAGGAGTTCCCACTCGGCGTTCCACAGGTGGATCTCGTTGCAGGCGGGGACGTCGCCGCTGAGGCTGATCGGCTGGCCTCCGGGCAGCGCCGCGACGAAGAGGACCGGCCCCCGGTGGGCGGCGTGGAGTTCGGGGTGCTCTTTCGGGGCGTGGTCCGGGGCGACGAGGGGGTTCCGCTCCTTGCTCGCGGTGAGGAAGGCGAGGCCCCCGCGGCGGTCGCCCACCCACCAGCCTCCCGGGCCGCGGGCGGCTGCGCTGGGGTCGCCCAGCCAGTCGATCGCGGGCGGCAAGGCCGCGCCGTCGCGGGAGGACTCGGGGAGGACGAACAGAGAGGCGGCCCGGAACGCTTCGCCTCGCGGCAGGGGGGTGAGGACGAGGAGGGCGTCGCCTTCCCCGTAGGCCAGGGCACGCACGGGGCGAGGGAAGCCCCTGTGCACTGCGAGGCGGCGACCGGTCTTCGTGTCGAAGACCACGACGCGCCGGCCGATCCCCACCGCCAGGGCCCGTCCGTCGCCGCGCAGGGCGAGGCGAGGAACCGGCGCCTTGCGGCGGTCGGAAGGGGCCACGAGAGGCCTTCGGGCAAGGGCGAAGGCCTGCTCGCGAGGTCTCCCGCTGGGATCGAGGGAGACCACCCGGCCGTCGGCGGTGCCGGCGAAGAACCCGGACGGTCCGCGAGTCAAAGAGCGCACCGCGAGCGCGGCGCCGAGTCCCTGGCGCCGAAGGGTGCCGTCGGGGCGGAGGCACCAGCGCTCGAGGCGCTCGTTGCAGGCGGCCAGCAGCGTCTTCGCGTCCGCGAAGCAGAGGGCGTGGACCTCGGGCGCCGGGGTGCTCGCCAGGCGGCGCAGGGGCGGCGGAGGGAGGCGCCACCGTTCCGCGCCGCGAAACCGCACCCACACGAGGGCTTCGGTGGCCGACGGGCTGAGGTCGAGGCCACGGACTTCCTCTTCGTTGCTGCGTGTCCTCCCGGCCGCCCGCGGGAGGACCCAGCCCGCAAGGCGGGCACCGAACTTCGAGCGCACCGTCAGGCGCGTGGCCGGAGCGGCGGGGTCTTCCCGAGCGGGGAGGAGGGCGTTCGCAACCAAGACCGGACGGCCGTCGGGCAGAAGGCCCAGGCCGCGCACGCCGGCGCGGGAGCCCAGCGGGGGCGGAGGGCCGACGCGTTCGGGGCGGGCGCCTTCGCTCCCCAGGCGGAGGCGCCAGAGCCCTCCCGCCTGGTCGCCCGCGTAGAGGAACCGCCCGCGCGCGGCGAGGGCCGACGGGGTGGGCAATTCGTAGCGTCCTCCTGCCGGAGCGAGGCCTTCGTCCCCGACGTTGGCGAGGAGGAGACCGAAGCTCTGCTCGGAGGCGAGCCGTTGTTGCCCAAAGGCAATGGCCAGGCGACGCCCCCGGAAGAGGAGTCGGCGCACGGGCCCGGCGGTGGAGAGGCGGTCGGGGAGGACGCGGCCGCGGACGAGGTCGAGGAGGGTGACCGTGTTGTCCTCCGCGTAGGCGAGGAGCCGGGCGTGCTCGTCGAGGGCGAACTCGTTCGCGTTGGCGGGCCCCGGGGGCAGGGGGACGTCGTTTGCCGGGCGGTAGGG
>RFHU01000080.1 GCA_003695705.1 Planctomycetota bacterium | reverse complement strand
TCCCAGCCCAGCCCCTTGCGGGAAGCCCTCGCCGCTCTGCCCGAGGCCCTCGCGGGGGGCGAAGCGAAGGAGCTGAGCGGGCTCTTGGCCGCCGTGGGAGCGGGCGAGGGGGGGCTCCCCGAGCGCATGGCCGAGGTGAACGAAGTCCTCGCCGCCCTCCCCGCGCCGGCCTCCGAGCGGCTCCTCACCGCCTTCGTCAGCGAACTCTATTGCGGCGCGCCCTGAGGGCGGGCGCGTCCCGTCCCGCGGCGTGCGGAGGGCGGCGCGCCGCTACAGGTCGCCTTCGATGGTGACGTAGTCGCCGGCGGGTCCGTCGGCGTGCACGTCCACGCCGTTGAGCGTGATTCCGGGCGTGGCGGGCAGCGGAAAACCAGAGAGGGTCTGGGCGTAGAGCTGCAGGAGGGGCGGCGCCACGAAGCCCACCAGGTTCTCCACCGCGGTCGTGTCGAGGGGCGCGAGGGGGGTCTGGAACACGTCCGCCACCACGAGCGGCCGACCGACCAGGTCGAGGCGCACGAGGCCGCCTTGCACGCGGACGCCCACCTCGGCGCGCGCCTGCACGCCCACCTCCAGCACGAGCTGGCGCGGCCGACCCGGAGGCGCCACGTAGAAGGCCAGGCTCAGGTCGCCCAGGCCTGCTTCGAGGAGGCCGGGCGCGGGGCGGGTTTGGAAGATCGCCGGCGTCTGGGCGCGGACTTCGATTTCGAGGGGATCGCTCGGGTTCAGCGCGGTGAGCGAAGGGAAGAAGACCTGCAGGAGGAAGGCGTCGAGTTGCAGCCAGCTCGGCAGGCCGAGGCGCGCCGCCGCGGCCTGGTCGACGGTGTAGGAGAGGAGCCCTCCGCGCCAGGCGGCGTGCGAGATCCGGTTGAGGAAGTCGTCGTCGGCGGCGGCGTAGATCGACTTGCCGCCCTGGGTGGGATGCACCGGGGGAGTTCCCGGCGTCGAGAAGGAACCGGGCGAGGTCGGCAGGCCCGTGGCGGCTCCGCCTCCGACCACGAAGTCGCCGTCGGCGCGAACGGAGGCCCCGTCGGGGTCGAAGTCCACCGCGGTGGGGACGAGGTGCAGCGCGACCGGGCGGCCGAGGACGGTCTGCTGGATGGGACCGTTGGCGCCGGCGATGGCGCGGTTGAGCTCTCGGGGCACGACCTGCTCGACTTGCTTGCGCACCTCCCGCTCGATCAGGCGCCGCACGGCGTTGCGCGCGAGGGCCTCGAGGAAGCCCGGGACGTTGTTGATGTCGAAGCGGAAGCCTTGCAGGTCGACGTTCGTTCCCACGAGCTGGGTGGTCACTTGTCCCTGCGCGACGGTGACCTGGGCGGTCGCTTCGACGACGGCGAGGGTGGCGGTGACTTGGGTGGTCAGCGAGTAGGGAATGCCGATCAAGCGTCCGTTGGCGCGCACGGTGATGTCGATGGCCGGGAGCTCGGCGCGCACGAAGAGCCCGCCCTGGCGCGGGTCGAGGTCGAGTCGGGGGGTGCCCAGGCGGACCGTCGTGGCGTTCACCGCGACGCTCGCCGCCGAACCTCCTCCGCTGTAGAGCGGGTTCTGGGCGAGGATGGTCTGGGCGAGGTTCGCGCCGCCGAGCTGGGCGGCGGCGAGGCGCTCGATGGCGTCGAAGGCCGTGCGGTTGAGGCGGACGGCCACGGCGTCTGGGACCTGGCTGGTCTCGGGCAAGTAGGAGCCCGAAATCACGGGCACGGCGAGTTGCGTGCGGTTGGCCCAGGGGTCGGCGGCCTCGATGGTGATGACGTTCAGCCCGCTCTGGAGCGAGACCGGCGCCACGAAGTGCCCGCTCGGGTCGGGCTGCACGGGGAGGCCGTCGATGAGGAAGTAGGCGAGCCCGCTCTGGTCCTGCACGTCGCCTTCGACGAGAACCTGCTGGGTGGTCACGAACTGGCCGCGCGCGGGCCGGCTCAGGGTGACCTGGGGCGGATCGCCCTCGGGGGTGAGCGGGGGAACGGGCGGCGTCGGCGCGGCCGCCGGCGCGGCGCCTCCGGCCGCTGCGGGCGTGCCGCTGGCGAGGGCGGCCACGCCGCTGGCGAGGGCTGCCGCCGTAGCTTGGTTGCCGGTGGCCAGGGCCGAGCCCGAACTCTTCTTCGAGCAGCCGGCCGCGAGCAGGGCCGCGGCCGAGCAGATGAGGACGCTGGTGCAGTAGGAGCGCGTCATGTGGAACCTTCGCTGTGGGGGTGCCGGGCGCCGCGGCCCGAGGAGGCGGGCGCCCCGTGCGAGGCGCGCACGGTACGGAATGAAGCCGACCACTTCCAGTACCGAGTCCTGACGCGCCGCGTCGTTCCGTCGAGCGAGGGCCGCGGGTGCTCCCCGCGGTGGCGTTCCGGTTCCGTGCGCCCTCGCCGGTCCCGGCGCGAGCGGGCGCGCCGGGACCGACCTTGGGGCGGCCCTGCGGGGGCCGGAGCGATTCGGCGAGGCCCCTCTCGGTCTCGGGCCCGCTTCCCGCGGCGGGGCGGTCGCGCTTCGTGCATCGCCTCGGCTGCCCGGCGGGAGCGACTTCGCGCGGTCCGGGGGGCGGCGAGGTTCGCCGGGTCCGGCGCGCCGGTCTGCCCCGGGGCGGTCTCCCGCGGGCCGGGGCGATTCGGTGGGAGCGGCCCGTTGGCGTGCGGCTCGGGAGGAGACGACGAGTCCCTGCTCGGTCTCGGGCCCGCTGCGGGCGGCGGGCGGTCGAGCCTCGGGCCTTCGCCTCGGCCTGGCTTGGGGAGGCGGCGTTGCGCGTCCGGGTCGGCCCGGCGAGTCCCTGCTCGGTCTCGGGCCCGCTGCGGGCGACGGGGGTCGAGCCTCGGGGGTGGCCGCGCGTCGGGCTGCGCCTCGGTCGAGGTCCGCCGCGCGAAGGCGCCCCCCGTCTTCGCGGCGCGGGGGGGGCGTGCCTCGGCGGGCCGCGCCGACGCCGCCCTTCGCCGTAGGATCGACGGGGTCGCGGGCTCCGGGCGGGGCGGGCGCGGCCCCCAGGGACTTCCTCGCACCTCGCGACGCCTTCGCTCATGGCCCACTACGACGACCTTGGAGAAGCCCTCGCCGCGCCCGACGACGTGACCTCCCTCGAGCTCGTGGGGGACGGGCTGCACGTCGAGCCGCTCTGCCTCGGCTCCGAGTGCTCGGCCTTCGTCCGCCTCGAGCGGTTGGAAATTGCCAACGCAAGCCCGGTGCGCTTCGCCCCCGGGCTCCGTCTCCCTCGGCTGAAGACCTTGCTCTTGGGGGACGTCCGCTTCGAGGCCTGGCCCGAGGCGATCTCCTCCTTCGACGCCCTCGAGCGGCTGGAAATGGCCGCCCCGCGCAGGAACGCGACGCTGCCCGGCTCCGTCGAGCGCCTCCAGAACCTCCGCCGTCTGAAGCTCTACGGCTTCGCCGCGCTCTGCCCGGAGCTGGCCTCCCTCCGGCGGCTCGTCGAGCTCGACTTGTCGTGGAATCGGCTCACCGACCTGGGCCCGGTCTGGCGCATGCCTTGGCTGGAGCGCCTCGACCTGAGCGCGAACCCCCTCCCTGCGATCCCGCCGCAGATCGCGAACCTGCAGCGCCTCCAGCGGCTGGTGTGCGACGGCGACGCGCGAGCCGGGCGGCGAGGACCCGGCCGCGAGCTCGGCGCGCGGGCCGGCGTCGTCGGCGAGATCCCCGCCGCCCTCTGCACGCTCCCCGCGCTGCGCGAGCTCTCCCTCTGCCAGCAGCGCGTGCGTCGCGTCGCTCCGCGCGTCGCCGAACTCACGGCGCTGCGCTGTCTGCGCCTCGCGGGGAACGCCCTCGCTTCGGTTCCGCCCGAGCTCTTCGCGCTTTCCGGCCTCGTCGAGCTCGACCTCGGCCACAACCGCCTCGCCTCGCTGCCCGAGGACCTCGCGCGCCTTCGGTCCCTCGAGGTCCTGGCCCTCCACGGAAACCCTCTCGCGCGCCTGCCCGACGCGCTTGCCGCCCTCCCCGCCTTGCGACGCCTGAAGCTCTGGGAGCGGCGTCTCCCGGCCAGCGAGCGGGAACGCCTGCGGCGCTTGCTCCCCGAGGGCGTCGTCGGCACGGACGAGGGAGGGGGAGGACGCACCGAGGGCTGATCGCGGCCCTCCCTCTCCCTCCGCCCCTGCGCCGGTTCCTCCGGAGGCCCGGGCGGAGGCCGCGAGCGCCGGGCGCGGGCGGCGCGCAAGCGGCGCCCGCGGACTGGGTCAGTTCACGAGCGCTTGGGTGGGTGCCGGGACGCGGCCGCCGCGGCCGATCAGCCGCTCGGCGGAGACCGTGCTCACGGGCATGACGGTTCCCGTGCCGAGGAGGCCGCCGAAGTCGACGACGTCGCCGACCTCCTTGCCGGGGGCGGGAATGATCCGCACCGCCGTGGTCTTGCCGTTGATGACGCCGATCGCCATGAGGTCGCCGACGATGGCGGACAGGGTGCTGGCGGGGGTGTCCCCGGGGACGACCACCATGTCGAGCCCCACCGAGCACACCGAGGTCATGGCCTCGAGCTTCTCGAGGGTCAGCTTCCCCTCGGCCGCCCGGCGGTCCATGAGGGAGTCTTCGCTCACCGGAATGAAGGCGCCCGAGAGCCCGCCCACCGCGTGGGAGGCCATGGCTCCGCCCTTCTTCACCGCGTCGGTGAGGAGCGAGAGGGCCATGGTGGAGCCGGGTCCGCCGCAGGCGTCCACCCCCATGACCTCGAGGATCTCGGCCACGCTGTCGCCCACGGCGGGGGTGGGCGCGAGGGACAGGTCCACGATCCCGGTGGCCACGCCGAGGCGGGCGGCGGCTTCGCGGCCGACGAGGGCGCCCACGCGGGTGATCTTGAAGGCCGTGCGCTTGATGCAGTCGGAAACGGCGAGCAGGTCGGCGCCGGGGCCGAGCTGCTTGAGGGCGGCGGCCACGGTCCCCGGCCCCGAGACGCCGACGTTGATCACCAACTCCGGTTCGCCGAGGCCGTGCACGGCGCCGGCCATGAAGGGGTTGTCCTCGGGCATGTTCGAGAACACGACCAGCTTGGCGCAGCCCAGGCCGCCGCGGTCTGCGGTGGCCTCGGCGGCGTCCTTGATCACCCAGCCCATGCGGGCGACCGCGTCCACGTTGATCCCGGCCTGGCGCGAGGCGACGCTCACCGAGGCGCACACCCGCTCGGTCTCGGCCAGAGCCCGGGGGATGGAGGCGAGCAGGGCCTCGTCGGCGGGGGTGATCCCCTTGTGGACGTAGGCCGAGAAGCCGCCCACGAAGTCGACCCCGACGGTGCGCGCCGCGCGGTCGACGGCGCGGGCGATGGGGGTGAGGTCCGAGTCCTCGCGCGCCGCGGCGGCGGCGACGATGGCCACGGGGGTGATGGCCAGGCGCTTGTTGACGATGGGCACCCCGAGTTCGTCCTGGATGGCGTCGCATACGGGGACGAGGTCGCGGGCCACTCGGGTGAGCTTGGCGTGGACCTTCTCGGCGACGCCCTCCACGCTGCGGTCGGCGCAGTCGAGCAGGTTCACGCCGAGGGTCACGCAGCGGATGTCGAGATGCTCCATCTCGACCATGCGGAAGGTCTGCAGGACCTCTTCCTCGGCGTAGGGGAACACGCTTAGAGCCTGTGCATGGCGCGGAAGATCCGCTCGTGTTGGACGAGGAGCTTGTAGTCGCCTTCGTGCCCGAGGGCTTCGAGTTGGCGCTTGAAATCCCCGAAGCTCTCGATGTCGGCGAGGTCGACCATGAGCAGGGTCGAGAAGTAGTCGCCCACGATCTGCTGGGAGATGTCGTGTACGCTCCCGCCGAGCTCGGCGATGCGCGCCGAAATCTCCGCCAGGATGCCGGGGCGGTTGCGTCCGACCGCCGTGACCAGGCAGCGGTTGGGCGCCTCGGGCGCCGGGGGGAGGCCGCCTTCGGCGGGGCTCGGCGCGCTTGGCGACGCCTCGGTGCCCGCGCGCCGCAGCGCGATTCCCCGTCGCTCGGCGAGCTCCCGTGCGGCCTCGGTGACGACGGCGTCGGCGGGGACCTCCAGGCTGCCCTGGGCGGCGGCCACGTCGGCTCGGGTGACGATCGGGCGGGCCACTAGACGATGTGCTCCGCGAGCTCGGCGCTGAGGCGCGGGATGACCACGTCGCGCACCAAAGCGTCGCGCGCGCGCGCCCGTTCGACGGCGGCGGCGACCGCCTCCTCGACGTCGCCCGTCTCTCCGGCGAGGAGGAAGAAGCCTTTGCCCCCGAGATGCATGGCGAGGCGGACCTCGACCAGCTCCACCGCGCAGGCCTTGGCCGCGGCGTCCGCGGCGAGCACGGTGCTCGCCACCGTTTTGAGCTCGACGATCCCCAAGGCCTCGGAGAGGTCGACGCGCCGCGGCCCGCGAATGGCGGGGACTAGGTCCACGTGGACGTTGGGGATCAACATGCGGTCGAGCACCGCCTTGCCGCCCACCTCGACCCCGCGCTCGAAGGCGTAGGTCGTCTCGGAGACGTCGCCCGCGAAGAGCGTGAGGTGATGGCCGGGGGAGACGGTCCGCGCCCAGAGGAGCTGGACGGGCGAGCGCTTGGCGACCGCGTCGGCAATTTCGAAGCCCTTGGCGATGCTCGCCGACTCGATGAGCCCGATGGAGGGCTGCGCCGCCTCAGGTTCGGTTGACGCGCCGACCCGTTCGCTGAACTCCACCCGCAGTCACCGTCCTGGGCTCGTGGCCAACGCGCGGCCCCGACCGTCGTAAAGGGAGGAGAATCTACGAGATCCCTTTGCCCCAATCCAGTCCGCCCGATCCTCTTCGGGTGCGTGCCGGGGCGAGCGCGTCAAGCGGACCTGACGAGCGACAACCGGCGTTGAGGCCCTGGGGCCGAGCGCCTCGGGCGTTGCGCGAACGTCGCTTGGGCGTCACGATTGCTCTGCCGGGGAGGGAAGCCGACGAAGGACGCGAAGGAGGAGCCGATGAAGGAGCGGACGGTGGACAGCGGGCGGGTGGAGACGATCTTGGCCGCCCTCGTCCTGATCGCCGTGGTCGCCCTTTTCGTGCGCTTCCAGCTCCTCGGCGGCGAGGCGCCGACCGAGCCGGGCCCCGTCGAGACGCCCGCGGTCGGCGAGCCCGTAGCGCCCGACGCCTTGCCCGCGCGCTGAACGGGGCCGGCGCGTCCGGGGGCCCGTGGAGAACGGAGCGCCGGGGGCTCCTCAGGCCGTGGGGAGCTTCTTCCCCCCGCCGGTGATGGCGCGGAGGATGCGGGCCACCGGGTCGTAGTAGCGATCGACGACCCGCTCCTTCATGGGGATGATCCCGTTGTCGGTGATGTTGATCGACTCGGGGCACACCTCGGTGCAGCAGCGGGTGATGTTGCACCAGCCCGACCCGAACTCGTTCTTGAGGTCGGGGATCCGGTCGTCGGTGTCGAGCGGGTGCATTTCCAGGCTCGCGACCCGGATCATGAAGCGCGGGCCGACGAAGTGCTCTTGCTTGCGGTGGTCCCGCAGCACGTGGCAGGTGTTCTGGCAGAGGAAGCACTCAATGCACTTGCGGAACTCCTGCACCCGGTCGGCGTCCGCCTGCTGGAAGCGGTACTTGCCGTCGGAGTCCGGAGCCGGGGGCTTGAAGGGGCGGATCCGCTCGTTCTGGCGGTAGTTCCAACTCACGTCGGTGACCAGGTCCTTGATCAAGGGGAAGGTCTTCATGGGCTGGACCTTGATCTTCCCCTCGGCCGGGAGCTGGTTCATGCGCGTCATGCAGGCCAGGCGCGGCATGCCGTTGATCTCCATGCTGCACGAGCCGCACTTGCCGGCCTTGCAGTTCCAGCGAATGGAGAGGTCGTTGGCTTGGCGAGCCTGGATGCGGTGGAGCATGTCGAGGACGACCATGCCCTCGTCCACCTCCTCGGTGTATTCCTTGAACTCGCCGCCGCTCCGATCGCCGCGCCAGATCTCGAAGGTCCGCTCAGCCATTGCCGCCCTCCAGCTCTTCGAGGGTCGCGTAGGCGATCTTGGAAAGCTCCTCGGGTGGATCGGGGCGCTCCACCCGGCGGACCTCTACGCCGCCGTCCTCGCCCAGGCGCACGACGACGTTCGCCTTGCCCCACTCCTCGCGCTCGCCCTCGAAGTCGAGGCGGGTGTGGGCGCCGCGGCTCTCTTCGCGCATCTTGGCGGCCTTGGCCACGGCGAGCCCGGTGAGGAGGAGGTTGCGCAGGTCGAGGGCCTCGTTCCAGCCCGCGTTGAACTGCGCGCTGGGGTGCGCCTTGACCGCGGCCACCTTCTCCCGCAGGCCTTCGAGCTTCTGGATCCCTTCCTCGAGGGACGGGCCCTCGCGAACGATCCCCACGTGCTCGCCCATGATCTCTTGCAGTTCGTCGTGGACCTGGAAGGGGTTGGGCCCCGTCTCGCGGTGCAGGGGGGCGGTCGCTTCCTTGACGATGGCCTCGATCTGTTCGTCGGAGGGCGCCGGCGTCTTCTCGAGCCCCTTGATGTACTCCGCAGCTCCAAGGCCGGCGAGGCGCCCGAAGACGATCAAGTCCGAGAGGGAATTGCCGCCCAGTCGGTTGGCGCCGTGCAGCCCGGCCGAGCACTCGCCGCAGGCGAAGAGGCCCGGCAAGCTGGACATTTGCGAGTCGGCGTCGACGCGGATCCCGCCCATGAAGTAGTGCAGGGTGGGGCCGACTTGCATGGGCTCCTGGGTGATGTCCAGCTCGGCCAGCACCTTGAACTGGTGGTACATCGAGGGCAGCTTGCGCTTGATGTCCTCTGCGCTGCGTCGGCTGGCGATGTCGAGGAAGGCCCCCCCCTTGGGCGAGCCGCGGCCGGCCTTGACCTCGGCGAGGATCGCGCGGGCGACCACGTCGCGGGTGAGGAGCTCGGGAGGGCGGCGCGCGTTCTTGTCGCCGGCGAGCCAGCGGTTGGCTTCTTCCTCGGTGTCGGCCGTCTCCGATTTGAAGCGCTCGGGGATGTAGTTGAACATGAAGCGTTCGCCCTTGTTGTTGAGGAGGATCCCCCCCTCGCCGCGAACGCCTTCGGTGACCAAGATCCCGCGCACCGACAGCGGCCACACCATGCCCGTGGGGTGGAACTGGGTGAACTCCATGTCTTGGAGCTCGGCGCCGGCGCGCAGGGCGAGGCCGAAGCCGTCGCCGGTGTATTCCCAGCTGTTGCTGGTGACGCGCCAGCACTTGCCGCCGCCGCCGGTGGCGAAGATCACCGCCTTGGTCTTGAAGACGACGAATTCCCCCGTCTCGCGGAAGTAGCCGACCAGCCCGGCGACGCGCCCGTCGTCCAAGAGCAGGTCGAGGGCGCAGAACTCGGCGTAGACGCTGAAGCCCTGGTGGATCCCATGGTCCTGCAGGGTGCGGATCAGCTCGAGGCCGGTGCGGTCGCCCACGTGCGCGAGGCGCGGGTAGCGGTGCCCGCCGAAGTTGCGCTGGTTGATCAGCCCGTCGGGGGTGCGGTCGAAGACGGCGCCCCAGCGCTCGAGCTCGTTGACGCGGTCCGGCGCCTGCTTGGCGTGGAGCTCCGCCATGCGCCAGTTGTTGAGGAACTTCCCGCCGCGCATGGTGTCGCGAAAGTGGATCTTCCAGTTGTCGCGCCGGTCCACGTTGCCGAGCGCCGCGGCCATGCCGCCTTCGGCCATGACCGTGTGGGCCTTGCCCAGGAGCGACTTGGTGACCACTCCGGTGTTCAGGCCTTGGGCCGAGCACTCGATGGCCGCGCGCAGGCCGGCCCCGCCGGCGCCCACGACGAGCACGTCGTGCTCGATCGTCTTCAGCTCCTTGACGTCGATCGCCACGTCGCCTCCTAGCCCCAGGTGCTGATGTCCGGGATCCAACCCATGGAGGTCGCCCGCACGAAGAAGTCGGTGAAGCCGACCCAGAAGAGGCTGAGCCAGGCGAAGAACATGTGCCGTTCGTTGAGGAAGCTGGCCCTCTTCCAGAGCGCGTGCGCCAGCGGGCTCTTGCTGAACCAGTTCAGGCGTCCGCCGACCAGGTGTCGGAAGGAGTGGCAGCCGAAGGTGTAGCAGGCGAGGAAGGTGGCGTTGAGCAAGAGGACGATGCTGCCCAGGCCCACCCCGAACTCGCCGTGGCGGAAGAAGCCCATGTAGGCGTCGTAGTAGAGGATTCCGATGAAGACGATCGCGAAGTAGAGGGCGTAGCGGTGCAGGTTCTGGAACAAGAGCAGGTGCGTCTCGCCTCGATACAGCCCGCGGCGGAAGGGCCCCACCGCGCAGCCTATGGGGTTCGCCCAGAAGGAGCGGTAGTAGGCCTTGCGGTAGTAGTAGCAGGTGAAGCGGAAGGCGCCGGGGAAGGCCAGGATCAGGAAGGCCGGGCTGAAGGGCAGCCACTCGGGCCAGGCGTCGGGTTTGAGCCCGAACCAGGCGTGCTCGACGGGCGCGGCGCCGGGAATGGCCACCTTGAGCGTCTCGCCCTCGGGGGTGGTGACGGTGCGCTCGAGCTGGGTGAAGACCACGGGCGAATACATGGGCGAGAGGTAGTTCTCGTACATGTAGTGTTCGCCCTGGAAGGCCGCCGCGGTGCTGTAGACGATGAACAGCAGCAGGCCGAGGAAGGTGGCCGTCGGACCGGTCTTCCAGTCGTCGGTCCGGTGGGTGCAGCCCGTGCAGTCGAGGTGACCGCCAGGCAGCGTCGCCGTGGGGAGGCGATTCGCTTCGGTCGACATCGGAGTCGCTCCTTGGAGGCTAAGGAATAGAGCACTCCTTCCCGACAATTTCCAGCGCGAAGGGAGGGACGCTGTGCGCGGCCCGAGGCGACGGCTATAATCCGCGACCCATGCGACTCAGCGACCTGATCGGCAAGGAAGGCATCGTCCACCGCCTCAAGGCGACCGACCGCGACGAGGCGCTGATGATGCTCGTGCAGCACCTCGTCGACACCGGACGCATTGCTGCGGAGCACCAAGACGACATCCTCACCGCCCTCTGCAAGCGCGAGGCCCTCGGGGCGACGAACATCGGGAACGGCGTCGCGATTCCGCACGTCAAGACCGAGCTGGTCAACGAGTTCATGGGGGTGCTCGCGCGCTCTCGCGAGGGGATCGACTTTGGTGGCGACGAGGACCCCGTCCACGTGATCATCCTCTTCCTCTCCCCGGCCCGCGCCGTGTCGGGGCACCTGCGGCTCCTCGCGCACATCGGCGGGATCCTCAAGCACGACGGCTACGTGCAACTCCTCCGCAGCGCCGAGACCCGCGCGGAGCTCTACGAGCTGATCCAGGACGCCGAGCGCATGCTCGGTTTCGCCACCGACGACGACGACGACCGCGACACGGGGCAGAACCCGGTCCTGATCGGCAACTGAGGGAGCCTGTCCCGCGCCGCCGCGCGCGGAGGGCCGCCGCGCGCGGAGGGAGGACTCGCTTCAGCAGAGGGCGCCTGCGCCTGCGAGGCGAACTTCGCCCGCGGCGGAGCGCTCGAGCCGCGGCGCCGCGGGGAGGAAGCGTCCGCCGCGGAGGAAGGCGACGACGTTTTCGCGTGTGTCGCGGGCGTTCATGACCACCGTGTGGAAATGCTCGAGGAGGATCCAGTCCCGCGCTTCGGGCAGGTAGGTCTCCTCGACGCGGACCACCCCGTCGCTGGGGCGTCCGCCGTGCCACGGGCCGAAGCTGCGCCCGGCGATGACCCCCACCTCCACGCCGCGCAGGGGGGGGACGTCGAAGCCCAGCCCGCCTTCGGCCCGGCGCCCTAGGTCCCAGAGGGCGGGGACCCGCGCGAGGAGGGGGAGTCGGCGCACGCGGTTGGCGATGGCCGCCCCTTGGTTCGGCGGGGCGAGCTGGACCAGGCGCCGGCCGGCGACCTCGCCCGAGCCGAGGAGGGCGCGGGCCACGATCCCTCCCATGCTGTGGGTGACGAAGTCGAGCGGGCCCGCGGCCCGCTCGCCGAGGCGTCGGGCGAGGCGCTCGCGCAACTGCCGGAGGCCGAGGGCCACGCCGCCCGGGCCGAAGTAGCCGAGGTTCACCGCCTCGAAGCCCTCGCGGCGCAGCGCCCGCGCCAGGGGCAGCATGGCCAGTCGCGTGCGCCCCAGGCCGTGGAGGAGGACGACCGGCGGGCCTGCGCTCACGCCTCGCTGAGGAGGGCTCCGAGCCGCTCGAGGAAGGCGCGCCGCTGCGGGGCGGGGCCGTCGCCGTAGTTGGTGTGGTTCAGCCCCTCGCCCTTCTTCTCGGGCGACCACTCGCAGAGGACGGTGCGCAGCCCGCCGCCGAGGCGAATGCCCTGCTCCAGCGTGAAGCAGCGCAGGGTCGGGCGGGGCCAGAGGCCGAGGAAGCGGCGTTCGGTCCAGGGGACCAAGGCGAGGAAGTGCGCCTCGGGCGGGATCTCCGGGTCGGGGAAGCGGATCAGGACCACGGGCTCGTCGAGCCCGGGGACCTCTTCGAGGCTGACCCCGAGGCCTTCGGCGGGGAGGTGGCAGGGGCAGGCCCGCCCCACCTCGTCCCAGAGGTCCACGAGGAAGTTGCTGGCCTCGCAGCTGGCGAACAAGCAGAGGATGCGGCGCGGGTCCTGGAAGGCGACCTCCGGCAGGACCCGGTGCGCGAACACGTAGTGGTGCGTGCGCTCCCGCTTGCGCTCCTCGAGGGCGCGCAGGATCTCCTCCACGGATGGTTCGGCGGGGACGCGCTGCTTGGTGCGGCAGCGCTTGCAGCGGACCAAGCGGCCCGACGTGCTCGTGTCGTGCTTCGACTTGAAGCCGCAGGGGCAACGCAGTTCGATCAAGAGAGCCTTCTCCCCGGTTTGCCTCGGGCTCGTCGCCCGACCAAACCCCCCGCACGAATTCAGGCTAGCACGAGGTCGAGGGGGAGGCTCGTCCCGGCGCAAAAGGCCGCGGCGCCGGCTAGGGGGCCTCGCCTGCGCTTCGTTCGACGTACCTTGCCGCCGCGGCACTTAGCGGGAGCGCGACCCC
>RFHU01000009.1 GCA_003695705.1 Planctomycetota bacterium | reverse complement strand
GCGGGGGGCCGGGCGGCCAGTCGCGCACGCACCGCTCGCCAGAGCGCCGGAAGCCAGGGGGCGCCGCGCTCGGGAGGGCCCTCGCCGCGCGCCCACGCAGCGAGGAGCTCGGGGCGGAAGACCTGAGCGCGCCGGAGGACGTCGGCGAGCTCGCGGGCGAGGAGGTAGGGCTTGAGGCCGTCGACGTGCGGGTCGTCGCGCCCCGGCTCGGTCAGGTAGCTGCGCAGGGGTCCGAAGTCGCCCTGGTTCAGGAGGCTGGGAAGGGCGGCGAGCACGGCCCAGGCGAGGGCCTCGTCGCGCCAGGGCGCAGGAGAGGGGTCGGGGGCCAGCAGGTCGAGGGCTTCGTGGGCTAGGCGCCCGGGGTAGACGAAGCGCACTTGCGCGCACACGCCGAAGCGCTCCGAGAGTCCATGGGCGAGCCAGCGACGAACCCCGTCTGCGCCGATGACCACGGTGGGCGCCACGAAGGGGTCGAAGCCCGCCCGTTGCAGCTCGTCGCAGAGGACCCCGAGCAGGACCTCGGCGCGGTTGCTCTTGGTGACACGAAGCGGCATGCAGTCCTCGCAGCGGCCGAGGGAGGCTCGGGCCCAGCGGGCGGCCCGCGCGGGGCCACGGGAACGATAACCGAAGGATCGGCATGTTCCGTGCCGTTTGCGGTGGCCGGGACGGGCCACACGCAGCGCGCCGCCGGCTCCTGCGGGAGCGGCGGCGCGTGCGGCTGCGGCGGAAGCGGCGCGGGCCGGAGAGGACCCGAGCCGGCGCAGGACTTACTGCCCCTTGGCCTTACGGAGTTCGGCGAGGGCCTTCTCTTGGGCCTCGAAGAAGCGCGCGGCCTGGGGGAGGTGGCCGAATTTGTCCTTCATGGCCTTGAGGCCGACCTCGAAGATGTCCGGGTCCTTTTCGCTCTGCCCGTAGCGCATGATGAGCATGTAGAAGGCCTGGAAGGCCTCGTCGCCCTGCGGGCGCTGGCCGGCCTGGTACATTTCGTAGTAGGCCTTGCCGGCGGCGGCGATGCCCGCCATGTCGCCCTGGCGAAGGCTCTTGACGCGCTCGAGGATGCGCAGGTCGGTCAACGCGGCCTCGATCTTCTGCTTGCCGGCCTCATCGAGCTCGAGGCCCTGCATGCGCTTCTCGGCCTCGGCCACGCTGACCTTGCCCAGCCCGATCTCTGCGGCCAAGAGTTCGGCCTCCTCGGCGGGGGTGCGGTCGGCCTTGTTCTTGAGGTCCAGGTAGGCCTGGGCGGTCTTGGCGCCGCGTTCGAAGGAGGCGACGTCGCGCCCGGCGGGCTTGCCGAGGACGTCGCCTTCGGCGTCCATGTAGACGAGGTAGGGGAAGCCTCGTCCGCCCTTCTCCATGAGGAGGTTCTGGTACTTGTCGCTGGGGACGCGGCTGGTGACGTGGCAGAAGAGTACGACCTTCTTGGCGAAGTCCTTGAACTCGGGGGAGGAGAGCGGACCGCTCTCCAGGGCGGCGCAAGGCGGTCAGTAGGCGTAGGAGCGGGTGAAGTAGGCGAAGATGACCTTCCCCGTCTCCTTGGCCCGTTTGCGGGCCTCGTCGTAGTCGCTGGTCCAGTCGTTGGCCTTGAACCAGGCCTCGTTCAGTTTCTTGTCGCGCTTCTTTTCGAGGTCGGACTGCGCAGACGCCGGCGGCGCCAGCAGCAGCAGCGATCCTGCGACGAGCGCCGCGATGCGGATCGGTAGGGTCAAACGGGAACTCCTTTGCAAGGGAGGGAAGGTGTCAGCGTCCGTTGGGTGGACCGGTGAACTCGATCAAGTCCGCGGTGATAACGATGGTGGTTCCGGATACGATTCCGTAGTTCCAGCTGTTCTCGTCGACGGTCACGTTGATCAGCGCGCGGGGGCGGTCCTCCAACTCGGCGAGGACGCGGATCTTTTGCATGGCCTTGCTGTAGTTGGCGCTGGTGCCGATGCCGAAGACGCGGTACCCGCTGTCGGAGCCGCGCAGCCCGGTTTCCAGCACGCGGTAGTTGTTCGAGGTGAGGGTGACGTTGGTCTGCTGTACTTGGGCGAAGTAGCCGGTGTGGCAGCCGGTGAGGGCCAGCGCGGTGGCGCAGAGGAGCGCGGAAGTCCAGCGCGCGGAGCGGGGCATGACGGTCCTCATTCCTGGGCGACGAGTTGGGCTTGCAGGTCGGCGAGCAGGGGCGCGTCTTCCTGGAAGACGCGGTCGAAGGGCTCCCACTTGCCGTTCTCGTTGATCTTGGACTCGATCTTCACCTTGTAGGCGAGGGGCATGGGCGAGGCCATGGAGCAGAAGAACTGGTTGCGCACCAGCACGGTGGCGGTGGGTCCCCGGCTGAAGCGCTTCTCCTTGGGCTTGGCGGAGATGTAGCCTCCCTCGCTGTCGAGGTTCGATAGGTCCGGGTAGTACTTGGTGACCGTGTCGACGAGTCGCTCCCAGACCTGCTTCTTGTCGAGGTTGGGGTCGACCTGGATCTCGACCCATTGGTTGGCGCAGGGCGAAGGGAGGGTGCGGGTCCACGACTCGTCCTCGTCGAGCTTGATGAGGACGAACTCGCGCTCGGTGCCGTCGCGCTCCTCGGCCGCCGCGTCGAGGTGGAGTTGGGAGACCCGCTTGCGCGAGGGGACGTAGCCCTCCTTGCGGGCCGTAACCTTGTAGATGGCGTCGGGGTCGGCGAAGTCGAAGCCGTAGGTGACCGGCGAGGTGCCGACGGTCTGGTCGTCGACCAAGATCTCCGCTCCTGTGGGTTCGGTACGGATCTCGACCACCCGGATGGTGTTGCAACCGGCCAGGGCGATGAGGGCGCAGAGGGTCCAAAGACGCGGCCAGGACATGGCACCTCCCTCGGGCTGAGATGGTCGGGCACCCTACCACATTCACCGCCCAGGCCCACGGGCTTCCGGGCGCCGGGTGGCCCGGCGCGTGGCCGCGCGAGCCGAGGGCTCAGTCCACGATGCGGAGGACCCGGAAGCCGAGTGTGCGGAGGGCGCGGCCCGAGGCGCGGCGGCTCGCCGCCCGGGTCCAGGCGGGGCGGTCGCGGTAGCTTCCCCCGCGGAAGATCCGCCAGCCGTTGGGGTTCCGCTCGGGGCCGTCGGGATCGCGGGCCGGTGCCGGTCCGAGGTCGTACTTCAGGAGGTCGAAGCACCACTCCGCCACGTTCCCGACCGTGTCGTAGAGACCGAAGGGGTTGGGGCGATGGATGCCCACGGGGGCGACGAGGACGTGCCCGTCGCTGGCGAAGGGGAAGCAGTGGGAGGCGTCGGCGATGCCGAGCTGGGAGCGGGCGTCGAGGTCGGCGACGTTTGCGAACTCCGCCGCGGTCCGGGGGTCGTCCCCCCAGAACCAGGGCGTGGTCGTCCCGGCCCGGCAGGCGTACTCCCACTCGGCCTCGGTGGGGAGACGGTAGCGGCGCGGTCGCCCTTCGGCCTCGCCGAGGCGCCGGCAAAAGTCGACCGCGGCTTCCCAGGTGACGTCGACCACGGGCTCGTCGTCCCCGGGCTGGGGGGGAGCGTCCAGGCGACCGCTGAGCACCCGCCGGAATTGGCCTCGAGTGACCTCGGTGCTGCCGAGGTAGAAGCCCGAGCTGAGTTCGACCTCGTGGAGGGTTTCGCGCCCCACGCTGGTCACGTCCTCGCGCCCCGGCTCGCCCGGAGGGCTGCCCATGCGGAAGCGCCCCGGGGGGACGAGGACGAACTTCATCCCCACGGCGTTTTCGACCCACACCGGGACGCCGAGTTCGATGGCGAAGGCGCGCTGGGCTGGGTGCACCGGCCACCAGGCGCCTTGCAGGAGCTTGGGCTCGTGGCGGACGAGGACCTGCTCTTCGCTGGCTGCGTTGCCCACGGCGTCGGTCACACGCACGCGCACTCGGTTCTCGCCCAGACGCAGCGGCAGTTCGGCCTCCCAGCCCCCGCCGACGGGCCGGACGGCCAGGTCTTCGCCTCCGTTCTCGGTCAGGCGGTGCACGGTGACGGTCGGAGAGGCGACCTCGGCGACGTCGAGTTCGATCCGGACCCGCGCGGCGACCGGCGTCCCCGGGTCGTCGGGCAGTTCGTAGCGGATGGGTTCCAGCGAACAGGAGAAGGAGGGCGGCGTCGTGTCGCGCCGCGCGACCAGCTCGCGCTCGGTCGTGTTGCCGCGTTCGTCCACGGCCTGAATCAGCGCGCGCTGGATCCCCTCCTTTTCGAGCAGCCAACGGGCGGTGTAGGTCTTCGGCTCGATGCTTTCGGTCATGAGGCGACCGTTCAGGGTCACACGCGCGAGGTCGTCGTCAGGGATCCACACCACCACGTTCACCCAGGGTTCGCGGGTGGTGAGTTCGGCTTCCCGAGGGCTCCGAATTTCGAGCGTCGGTGGGACCGCCTCCAGGGCACGCTGTCTCTGTTCTACCTCACGCGCTCGCTGCTCCACCGTGGAGGTGAGGGCGGAGACCTCGCGCCGCCGTTCGCGCAGCTCGCGCTCGCGAGCAAGGAGGGCCCTCCGCTCGCGGGCCTGCTGGGTGAGGATGACGGCCGAGACCACGAGCCCGCCGGCGGCGAGCAGGAGCGCGCTGGCAAGGCTGGCGGCCTGAAGGCGGTTGCGGGACGCCCAGCGGGAGAGCTGGACGATGGCCGGCGGGCGGACGGCCTCGATCTTCTGGCTGGCCAGGAAGCGTTCGAGGTCGGCCTGCAGGTAGGAGGCGCTCGGGTAGCGGTGGGCCGGGTCCTTCTCGAGGCACTTGAGGCAGATGGTCTCCAGGTCGCGCGGGACGCCCGGAACCAGCGCGCTGGGTCGGCGGGGCGACTTGTGGACCACGCGGGAGAGGACGATGGGCACCGAGCCCCCTTCGAAGGGCGCGTGGCCGGTGAGGGCAAAGTAGAGCGTCGCGCCCAGCCCGTAGACATCCGCACGCTCGTCGACGGGGTAGTCGGCCCCTGCCTGCTCGGGAGGCATGAAGCCGGGAGTGCCCATCATCGTCGGTCCGGCGCCGGTGAGGTTGGTTTCGTCGCCGACGAGCTTGGCCAGGCCGAAGTCCGTGAGCAGGGGCTTGTCCCCTTCGTTGGCATCGAGGAGCACGTTGTGCGGCTTGAGGTCGCGATGCAGGACGTCGTGGGCGTGGGCGTGCGCAACGGCGTCGGCGAGCTGCAGGAGCAACTCGGCGGCCTGGCGCGGGTCGAGGGGACCCTCCTCGCGCACACGCTGGTAGAGGGAGCGGCCCTCGATGAGTTCCATGGCGAGGAACCACTGGTCGCTCTCGGGATCGAGGTCCTGGTCGAGGACCGAGACGATGTTGGGGTGCTTGAGCCGCCCCGCGGCGCGGGCTTCGATGTGGAAGCGAGCGATGGCCGACTCCCCGACGCCCTCGCCGCGATTGAGCAACACCTTGACCGCGGCTTTGCGCTCGGTCCGCACGTGGCGGGCCGCGTAGACCACGCCCATTCCTCCGCGGCCGAGTTCGGCGTAGGGGGCGTAGTTGCCGATCCGCTCGGGCATGCGGGCGCGAAGGGAGGCCGGGCGACGGTGTCGGCGGGTGCCGAGGCTGTGGTCCACGCCCTCCACGTCGGCGGCGGTGCGCTCGTCACCGCGCGAGGAGACGCTCGCGGGTGGCCCCTCGTGGATGGTCTCCGCCGATGCGGCGGCGGGACCCGGGGGCGGTGTGCGGACCGCGGCGGTGAGGCCGTCTTCGAGGAGGGTGGGGGC
>RFHU01000079.1 GCA_003695705.1 Planctomycetota bacterium | reverse complement strand
TTCCGGTCCCCTCGCCGGGCGACCGCGAAGAGACCGCCCCGCCGGCACCCCGGGAGGAACTCCCCTTGGTGGCCCGCATGGTCATCGAGGTCCGCTCCGACGGCCTGCGCACACGAGCCCGGGGTGCCCTCGAAGACCTCGTCAGCGAGCAGACCGTTGCCGTGGAACTCCCCGCGATGACCCCAGGACAACTCGGCGCCGAGGTGGGCGCGGCCCTCGGCCGCCTGCTTGGGGGGAGCCCGGGGCTGGGGCGGGCTGCCCTCGGCGCGCTGGTTCCCGAGCGCCTCCGGCGCCTCAAGCGCCGCGTGCTCGGGCGCCCGCGGGAGCCAGCCGGTTGACGGGGGCTGCGCGGACCTCGCAGCGGCCCGCCCCCGGGGAGGCCTCTTCGCCCTCCGAAGGGCACAGCGCGCGGCGCCCGGTCGAGGCGGCCGCCTTCCTCTCGGTCGTCGTTCCCGTCCTCGACGAGGAAGCGCGCCTCCCCGCCCAACTCGACGCCCTCGCCGAGCACTCCGGAATCCTCGAAGTCCTCGTCGTCGATGGCGGAAGCCGCGATGGCACCGTGTCCCTCGCCCAAGGACGCCCCGGCGTCCGGGTGCTCCGGGCGCGTCGCGGCCGAGGACCCCAGCTCAACGCCGGGGCAGCGGCCGCCCGCGGCGACGTCCTCCTCTTCCTGCACGCAGACGTCCGCTTGCCGGTCGACGCTTCGCGCTGGATCCGAGAGGCCCTCGAAGACCCCAAGGTCGTCGGCGGAGCCTTCCGCGTTCGCACCGTTCCCGACGGCCCGCGGCCCTGGTTCGCTCCTCTGCTCGGCCTGGCCGACCTCCGCTCCCGTCGAACCCGACTGCCCTACGGAGACCAGTCCCTCTTCGTGCGTCGCGCCGCCTTTCGCGCGGTCGGAGGGTATCCCGACCAGCCGCTCTTCGAGGACCTCGAGTTCGCTCGCCGGCTTCGGCGCCAGGGAACGCTCGTCCTCCTCCCCGTCTGCGTCGAAGTCTCGGCGCGCCGCTACCAGCGACGCCCCCTACGGACCGCCCTGGCCCACAACGTGTTTCCCCTCCTCTACCGACTCGGCGTCCCGGCCGAGCGGCTCGCCCGCTGGTACCCGACCGTTCGCTGAGTCCCCGCCCCACCGGGCAGCCCTCGGATCCCCGCAGGCCTCCGGCGCCGCGAGCCTCCCGGGGCGGGGTCCCGCCGCGCGAGGGCTCCCGGGCCCGGTCGGGGCGCCGGAGCGGAGGCCCGAGGAAGCGGGGGGAGCAACCTTCCCACGCCCTCGGCGCGCTCCCGGACTCCTCCGAGGAGCCGTACGTACATGCAGACGGGCGGGTTTCCCCGCCCGTCTACAAGTGTCAGGCCCGTGGCCCCGCCGGTTCTCCTTCAGAGTCTTGCGGTCGGGATCGGACGGCTAGTCGTCCGACGTCGCCGTCGACCGGCACCCTCTCTTGGGGTTGGTAGGCCCTATGCAGCTTTGTTGGCAGCTCGGTAGCGCGCTTTCCGGGCCGGTTACGCGCATCAACGGACCTGTTCGCGTCCGAGGCATTCCCTGACTGCCGGTCCCCCGCGTCGAAACGTCACGGGTTCATTCTGCTCTGGGTCTCGACCCCCCTACAGAGTCTTCACCGCCTATTCCCGACTGCCCAGCCGGTTGAGGCTGGGAAACCGACTTCTCCTGGAGTTTCGACGCCCTTCAACGGCATCCACGATCAAGCGCCCACTGCGAGGGTCGGGATTGCCCAGCCCGACCGGGGTTCCGCTCTTAGGATTTCTCACCCTTTCAGCGGTTTCCGCGAGATCGTGTTCCACGGCCTTGTTTCGTGCCGCAACCGTTCCTGGACTGTCTCCCTTCTGAGCTTTCCCCCTGCGAGGATCGGAAGCACCTCTCGGCCTTCCCTACTCCCTTGCTGTTGTCCACCTGCGTGCGCAGACGCGTCGCTCGCGAGCTTGTCGCCTCCGGTTTCGACCGACCTCCGCCTTTGCGGGCAGCAGCCTTGGTCTCCCCCGAAGACTATGGGGTCCCTTTCGGCAGGTTCGCACCTACCTCCCGGTCGCCCTGGCATCGCGTGCGGCGGACTCGTCCCCTACCGCAAGCTTCACCAGCTTCGAAGTCTTGATCCCCTCGCAGATCCGTTCACGCCCCGCCTGGGTTGCCCCAGACCGGGCGGCCGATGCTCACCTGGGTTTCTGCCCCTCCAGCGACAACACTTCCAAGCCTCGGAGCCTCCGACCCTCCTGAGCCTCGCGACCCAGGGACGAGCCCTCGTCCACAGACGTTGACCCGTTGGTCGTGGGGAGCGGCACCCCCCGCGACCGGGTGAGACCTCGCCAGCACCGCGAAGGCACTGGGTCGACCTCGTCGGCAGTACCCGGCCCCCTTCGAGGCCGGACCGCGCCGCCTCTCGGCGACGACTCCTTCTTCTCCTGACCTTTCAACGCTCGCGCGTCGCCGCGCGACCGCCCTGGCCTCCAGAGCTTTGAAGTACCTGGAAGCTGGTGGTTCTCCGTGGAGATCCACCGCCGCTCATGGGGTTTCTTGCCTCCTCGACGACCTCGAGGCTTCGGAGCTCCGCCGACCCTGGCTCATTGGTTCGCCGGGACCACCCGCAACGCGTCTCCGCGCGCTGAGCAACCCCTTCGGGCCGTACTTTGAAGAACTCCTCCCGGAGGGCCTCGTCGTCGCCGTTTCGGCTTGTCGGCGGGAACCGTTCCGCGCCTGACGGGGGAGAGAATACTCACCGCTCCCCCCCGACTCCAGCCCCTTTCGCCGGCCTGCGCCTCGCAGGCTGTGGAGCGTCGAGCCCCGTTCTTCCACACCGGCCGGGAAGCCCTTGGCCGCTCACCACCAACACCGTGGAGAAGGTGGGGAAGACTTTCTAAGAGGTTTTTCGAATTTCTTCTTGGCCACCCCTTGCGGAGGCACGGATCCGCCCTCCCCCGGAGGCCCCACGGCGCGAGCACGGGGACGCGGGGAAGAGCAATCCATTGCGGTCAAAGACATTGCGGAGTTCCTGCCCTTCGGAGGAGGTCGCGCGATCGTCGTAGTTCCTACCCGCCCTAGCACTTCTGTCGCGCCTCCCGCCCGGGGCGCCTGTCGTACAAAGACTTCCGTAGAACCGGACCCCTCGCAGCCCTTCGCAGATCCCCGCCGGGCGCGGCGAAGCGGGCGCAGGGGGGATGCCTTCGGTCCCCTCTTCGCCCGTCCGGGCCGTCGCAGGGGGGTGGCCGTCGACGGGCGCCCCCATCGCGCTGGGAAGGCCCCGACTCCGGAGGCCAGGGCGATTCGACGGAGCCCGCCCCCGCGCTCCCGGAGCGCCCCTACAATGCTCCTCCCTCAGGAGGTCTCCATGCTTCGTCGCGCGCCGAGCGCATTCGCCGGTTCTCTCGTCCTCTGGGCCCTCCTGCCGCCCGCGACCGCGCGGGCCGCGCCGCTCGACCCCGAAGTCGCCGCGGCCGTGCGCAAGGGAATCGAGCGCCTGCTGGCCATGCAGGAAGGCAAGGACCGGGCCGAGTGGCCCTACGAAGGCGTCTACCGGGTGGGCGGCGAGATCCCCATCGGCTACCGCGTGGGAGGAACCTCCATCGTCGGCCTCGCGCTCCTCCTCGCGCCGGGCTACGCAGAGGATCCTGCCCGCCAACAGGCTCTCGCTCGCGCCGCCCGCTTTGTCGCCTCGGCCCGCAAGCACCCGCTGATGCAGTTCGAGCGCATCGAGGCGACCTACGACGTCCGCGGCTGGGGCTACGCCTACGGCCTCTCCTTCCTGCTCGCCCTCGAGCGTGCGGACGCCCTCCCCGACGCCCTGGCCGCCGATGCGCGCGAGGCCATCGCCTTCTTCGTGCACGGCCTCGAGGACACGGCCATTCCCGAGGCTGGCGGCTGGAATTACGCGCGCCGCAACGGCTTCGGCCGCCCCGGACCGCCTTCCCCCTTCATGACGGGCTCCTCCCTGCAGGCCCTCTTCCAGGCACGCGCTCAGGGCTACCCCGTGAGCGAGGAAGTCGTCGCCGCAGGGCTGCTCGCGCTGGAGAGGGCCCGCACGCCCGCCGGCGGCTACGTCTACGCGGGCACCGCCGCCCGCCCCGAACCCGTTCCCGGCTCGGTGGGCCGAATGCTCATCGCCGAGTCCACCCTCTTCCTCGCCGGGCGAGGGAGCGTCGACCGCGTGCGCGGCGCCGTCGACGCCTTCTTCGCCCACTGGGAGTGGCTCGAACGCCGCCGGGCCAAGACGGGGACCCACGCCCGCCCCTTCGGGGTCGCCCCCTACTACTACTTCTACGCCCACTACTACGCCGCGCAGGCCATCGAGCTCCTGCCCGCCTACGAGCGCCCCGTCTATCGGCTGATGCTCCGCCGGATCTTGTTCCAGGTGCGCGCGGAGGACGGCACCTGGAACGACCGCGTCTTTTCGCGCTCGGCCAACTACGGAACCGCGATGTCCGTCCTCGCCCTCTCGCAAAAGGCGCTCCCCCCGCCGGCCCGCTACGTCCCGGCTGCGGCCAATGACCCACGAGATTCGTCCGCCTCCGGAAGCCAGGACCCGGGCCCGAAGAACCCCTCGCCCAATCCCAAGGCTCCCCCCGGAGACCTCAAGAAACGCTTCTAGGGCGGCGAAGGCGCGTGGGGGCCTCGGCGTTTGCCGCCGGGTGCGGCCTTCCCACGCTCTCCCCCACGCGGCCGCGGAGGCCCCGACCGGATCAGCGGCGGCGCCTTCGCCTCGGCGCCGGGGCCTTGGGCTTCTCGCGCGGGCGCAGCCGCTCGGGCGTCACCAGGCCATCGCGTACGCCGTCTTCGAGGTCGATGGCATCCACCGCCGCGGCCAGGGCTTCCGGATCGACGGTCCCTTGCTCCCGTAAGAGCGAGAGCAGAGCCCTGCACAGCAGGGCCAGCGACCCCACCTGCAGCTCGAGCTCTTCGACCCGCTCTTCGAGGTCGCGCAGGCCGCGGCGGACGCGCCGCTGGACAGCCTGCCCGCGCCGCTTGAGGTCCTCGATGTCTGCCCGCTGTCGGTATTCGCTGTCGAAGACGTAGCTCCAAAAGTCGCTCACGCCGGCTCCTCTCCTCGAGCCTCGCCTTCCGGGGCGATCAGCGGAGGCGGCGGCGGGCCGCCGCCGTCTTGGTTCTCCGTGTGGTAGGCGAAGTAGTCGCGGATCAGCCGATGCCAGTTGGAGGTGGCCCGCAGCCCCGCGAGGATGGAGACGAAGCCGAACTGGAGCCGATTGAGCAGCGCAAGACCTCGCCGCTCGGTGTCGGGCATGCCCTTGGTCAGCGTCAGCTTGGCGCTCAGCTTCACCCCGCGCTTGGTGTTGGAGAAGATCTCCTTCACGAAGGCTTCGTCGTAGGTGAACGAACGGTCCTCCAGTATGGGGCGCCATAGGTAGCCCACGTAGTCGAGGAAGAAGTCCTTCTCCTCCTCGCTGGCCTCTCCCGGGTAGCCGAGCGCCGCGGGAAGCCCTTCGCGGACTTCGTCCACGCGGCCAGCCCAGAGGAGCTGCACGAGGCGCCGGAAGTTTCCGGGCACCTCGAGGGGGAATTCCTGCACGCAACCGAAGTCGAGGAACCCAACCCGCGCGTCGCCGAGGAACACGTAGTTTCCCGGATGCGGGTCGGCGTTGAAGATGCCGTGCCGGTGGAAGGAGCCGAAGACGAACTCGTAGAGCGTCTCGGCAGTGCGGTTCTTCTCCTCCTGATCCGAGGCGGCGATGAACTCGTAATAGCTCCGTCCCCCGAGGAGCTCGGTGGTCAGAACGCGCGCGTGCGAATACTCGTCGTAGACGCGGGGAACGACGATGCGAGGATGGTCCGCGTAGATCTCCGCGAACCGCCGCTGGTTCGCGGCCTCGCGCCGGTAATCGAGCTCCTCGCCGATCTTGAGCTTGATGTCCTCGAGGGACTGCTTCACGTCGAATCGCCCCATGGTGGACGCCCGCAGAACCGTCTCCAACAGGCCCAGGTTCTTGAGGTCGCTGCGAATGACCTCGTCGATGCCGGGGTACTGGATCTTGACGGCCACGGGGCGTCCGTCGGGCAACTCCGCCCGGTAGACCTGGCCGATGGAGGCCGCGGCGATGGGCTCTTCGTCGAAGCTCCGGAAGACCTCGTCGGGCGGCTCGCCCACCTCGTCGATGAACACGTTGAGCATGTCCGCCAACGGAACCTTGGGCGCTTTCGCCTGCAGGGTCGGCAGCAGTTCGGCGTAGGCGGGACGGACGTCCTCTGGAATCCAGTCGTCGACGTAGGAGACGATCTGCCCGGCCTTCATCGCCAAGCCCTTCATTCCCCCCAAGATCTCCACCGCCCGCCGCGCGATCCTGCGGTGCTCCTCGAGGCTGCGGGGGCGCGCCTCCTCTTCGCTCCCGACCGCCTTCTTGGCCATGCCCAGGGCAACCCGCGCCGACGCGTCGGTGGCCAGCCGCGCCAGGCGGTAGGTGCGTCCCAGTCGGGAGGCGCTGGGCTTCGAGGCCTCGTCCATGGCGCCCACCGTACACGAAGCCGCCCCGGCTGGGGAGCCGGGGCGTGCCGCAACCGCGGCTAGGGCGTGCCGGAGCGGGTGGGGCTCAGTCGTTCCGGCCCAAGCCGTCGCCGACCACGCTGCTCAGGGGGCGGTCTTTCCCGCCGAGTTCCTCCTCGATGCTGACCCGGAACGCCGGGTCGGCTCCGTAGTGATCGCGGCGGTGCTTCTCGGCAATGGACTTCGAGTTGTGGCTCTTGTCGATCTTCACCCCGGGCCCGGGCGAGGGCAGGTACTCGGTGAAGAGTTCGTTCCACACGATGCCGATGCAGATGAGGGTGCCCAGCACGCAGCAAATGAGCAACGAAGTGGCGATGGGGTGGCTCGGAGGCCGTGCGATGATCGCGCCGCCGTCGTCGGACATGCCGGCCCTCCTACTGCAGCCGCGTGGCCGCGTTGTCGCCGGCCTGGATGCTGGCCCCTTGCGCCGTGTAGAGCACTCGGCAACCGGCGCTGTCTCGCAGGACCTTCTCGACGATCACCTTGCCGATGAAGGTGTTCCCCCGGTAGATCGAGAAGCGGAAGCCCTGCTCGACCTTGTCGTCGGCGCCCACGGACAGCAGAACGAGGGGGGGGTCGAGGTCGGTCTTGACCGCGACGACCTTGCCGTCGATGGCGGGCACCGGCGGACCGGGAAGGAGCTGGGCAAAGTTGACGCCCTGGCTCTCGGCCATGCTGATGAGCAGCTCCTTCTCGCGCAGCAAGCGGCGGTTCTCGGCGAAGTCCTTGCGCAAGTCCGCGAGGTCCTGCTGGAGGGCGGTGGTCAGGTTGGTGAGTCGGGTGACCTGGTTCTCGGCGATCTCGCGCCGGGTGGTCGCGGTATCGAGCAGGTCCTCGAGTTCCTTCTTGCGGGCCTCGAGGTTCTCGTTGGTCGCCCGCACCTGTTCGAGCAGGTTGGCCTGCATCTTCAGGTTCTCGTTGAGCTGCGTGTAGTCGCTGGACTTCTGGCTAAGCTGCTCCGACAGGCTCTGCGAAGAGCGAATGGCGTCGTCGAGCTCCTTCTTGAGGTCGCGGATCTCCCGCTCCTTGACGCCGAGGAGGTCGTTCTTGGCCTGCACGAAGGTGCGCAGCGCATCGATCTCCTTGGCCGCACGGGAGACGGCCGTCTGGTAGCGCCCCTTGAGCTTCATGTAGCTCGTGCGCCAGTTGCGGCGGTGCTGATAGAGGGTCGCGGTCATGGAAAGGAACACCATCACCAAGACCGTCTGCAGCACGATGAAGACTTTGGCCAGGAGACTCATAACCTTCTATCCCCCTGTGGGGTCGGCGGTCGGCGCGCGCTCTCTACCCGTTCAGGCGGCGTATCTTAGTGGGGTCTTCCGGACGAGGTCAAGGCCCCTGATGATGACGCTGCGGTGACCCGGGCGCAGCCGGGAGGGGAACGCCCCCCGCTCGCGGCGTTCCCCCGCCGGAGGGCCGCCGGAGCGCAGACCGGCTGGCCGCCCCGACGAGAGGCTGCGAGCCCCCGCCCGGCGAGGGTCCCCCTCGGCTTCTCCCCCAGAGGGTCGCTCGAGTTCCGCGGGGCCTCGGGGCGCCGGGCTTCGAGTCGCCGTGTCGTAGAGAGCATGGCCTTCCCTTCGAGGGCGTCCTCGGCGGTTGAATTCCAGTACGTGTCGATCCGCGGTGCGACGGGCGATGGTCTGCCTCGAGGCGGACCCTAGGGCTGTTCGCCGGCACAGGGATCGGGGGACCGTGCGCCCTCCCCGCCGCAGCCCGCACCGGACACGCCCGTAGCTTCTGCAACGCAAGGCTCCACAGCGGCCGACGCCCCCTCGCCAGGACAGCAGCCGCCGCTTGCGGCTTTGGGCTCGCAACGGTCTGTCTCCGCTTCCCCGGCGCAGCAGCCACTGCCTGCGGCGGACGCCACGCTCGGCGCCACCGCTCCGCCGCCTGCGGGACCTCCGTGCGGCGCGTCGCCGACCGTGCCGCCTTCGCCGTGGCCGTGGGCGAGGCCGAGGCGACGCAAGAAACCGCGAGGACCTTGTCGGGCCAAGGACGCGAACAGCAGGGCGGCGAAGACCGCGCCCGCCGCTCCCTCCCAGGGCGCGGGTGTGTGGCCCGAGGCCCCGCTCCAGGCGCTCTCGTCCAGCGGCAAGGCCTCGGCCACGAGCCCGAGGACGACGCAGGCCGCGACGATGAAGCCCAGCGCGAGGAGCGTCGTCCCTCGCCCGTGGAAGCGGCGCAGGGCACCGTAGGTGGTCACGTTGGTGGCCGGGCCTGCGAGGAGGAAGGCCACGGCCGCCCCCGCGCCCAGGCCCTTGGCCAAGAGCACGGCCGCGAGCGGCGTCGCCGCGGAAGCGCATACGTAGAAGGGTGCGGCAAGGCCGGCGAAGAGCGGCACCTGCGCCGCGCGAGGCACGGACGCCAGGGAGTCCGGGTCGAGCAGCGGCTCGAGGAGGGCGGCGACGGCGACGCCCGCGAGGATCCAGGGGCCCAAGTCGTCGAAGGCCTCCACGAAGCCGTAGCGCAGCGCCCGCGCCGTCCGGGAGCCTTGCGTGGGCGACCCTTCTCCCCCGCACGCCGGCGCGGCGGGAGACGCAGGAGCCGTGCCGCCTCCGCTCAGCCAGTGTACCGCCAGCCCGGCCGCGGCCGCGAGGGCGAAGGCCGCTCCCAGGCGCACCAGGGTGAGCTCCCAGCCGAGCAAGGGGAGGGAAATGGCCACCGCGTCCACGCCGAGTTCCGGCGTCGCGATGAGGAAGGCCACCCCTGCCGCCGCGGGGACGCCTTTGCGCATGAGGCCCGCGTAGACGGGCACCACGCCGCAGGAGCAGATGGGAATGGGCAGGCCGAAGATCACCCCGCGCAGGGCGCTTCCCAAGGCGGTCTTCCCCTGCATCAGCCGCGCGAGGACCGCCGTGGGGACCAGGCTGAGGAGCCCGGCCGCGAGGAAGCCCAGGAGCACCGGCGGCGCGCTCTCGCAGAACAGCCCCACCCCCGCCGCCCAGGCCGCGCCGAGGAAGGCGGGAGGTTCGAAGGGCAGGAGGACGAAGAGCAGCAGCCCGAGCGAGGCGCCGGCCGCGGCCGGGAGTTGGCCCAGCCCGCGGGGCGCGGGGTCGGTGTGGTGCTCGTCGATGACCACGTGCAGCAGCCCTCCCGCCAGGAGGGCGTCCACCACGCCCGCGCCGTGGTCCTCGACCGCGTGCGCCGCGCCGCCGCCCAGGGCGTAACCCCCCAGGGTGGTGGCGACCACCGCCCCAAGCACCGCCCACGCGCCGGCGCGGCCGAGCCAGGGGCGGACCGTCGTCCAGATGAGCAACCCCACGGGGAGGCGGTGGAGCAGGATCGCCACCGTCACCTCCAGCCCTTCGTGGTGCTGGGGGTGGAGGTGGTCGTGCTCGACGCCGCCCGCGCCCAGCGCCACTCCGTCGATGAAGGTGTGCAGGAGCAAGCCGCCCAGGGCGAGGAGCAAGACCGCGCGCGAGGCGCGGCCGCCGTGGTCGTCGAGGCCTCGCTCGGCCAGCGCGGGAAGGAGGAGGCCCAGGCCCGCCAGCAGCAGCGCCCAGGCCCCCAAGGCTTCCCAGGCGTGCGGCAGCAGGAAGCAGATGCAGATTCCCGCGACGCTGACCAGGACGAAGCCGTCGAGGGCCGCGCGCAATCGAGCCCAGCGCTCCAGCAGCCAGGCCAGCAAGGGGCCGGCGAGCACGAAGCCCAGCGAGAGAAGGAGTGCGAGGGGGGGATCGGTCATGGAAACGCCCTCAGGCTACCCCGTCGGGTAGGATCGGGCCCCTATGGCCGAGACGATTTTCAGCAAGATCATCCGCGGGGAGATCCCCTGCCACAAGGTCTACGAGGACGAGCAGGTGCTCGCCTTCCTCGACATCAACCCCGTGAGCCGCGGGCACACGCTCGTCATCCCCAAGGAGCCCGCGCCCACCCTCGACCGCCTCTCGGACGACAGCGCCGCCGCCGTGGGCCGGGTGCTCCCCCGCATCGCCCGCGCCGTGCTCTCGGCCACCGGCGCCGAACACTTCAACGTGCTCCAGAACAACGGCGTGCCTGCCCACCAGGCCGTGTTCCACGTCCACTTCCACATCATCCCCAAGCACGCCGACGGGAGCGGCCTGGGCATCGGCTGGCCCGCCGGAACCCTCGACGACGGAGCGGCCCTCGCAGCCTCCATCCGCGAGGCCATCGACGCATGAGCCGGCACGGGCGAGCGCCCCGTCCGCCTTCGCCGCGCGTCGGCGGCGGGGGGAGTCCGTGACCGAGGCGACCGAGGCCCGTGCGGCGCTGCGGGCGGCCATCGACGCCCGGCTCGACGAAGCCGCGCGCCGCTGGCTGCGCGAAGGCCTCCAGGAAGATGCCGCGGCGGTCCGCGCGCTCCTCGCGGAGGTTCCGCGGCGAACCGGCCGTCGGCATCTCATCGGCGCCTTTGCCGAGCGCGCGGCGGCGCGCCTTCCCGGGGTGTGGGGCGAGGTCCCCGTGGGCGCGTGGACCCTGGCCGACGCCGCGCGGGTCCTCCTCCTCGCCGAATCCGCGGAGCGAGCAGAGGCTCCCTACGACGCCTTGTTCCGGGTCTACGACCTCGGCGACACGGAGACGCGCGTCGCCGCCCTGCGCGCGCTGAACTTCGTGCGCCGCGGCGACCCTGCCCGAGGCCTCGAGCTCGTTCTCGACGCCGGGAGGACCTACCTCACCGAACTCCTGCGGGCGGCCTGGTGCGACAACCCCTTCAGCGCGGTGAACCTCTCCGACCACGACCACCGCAAGGCCGTCCTCAAGGCCTTCTTCTGCGACGTTCCCGTCGCGGGCTTCCTGCGCCTCGAAGAGCGCGCGGACGCCGAGCTCGCCGAGAGCCTGTGCGAATACATCGACGAGCGCCTGGCCGCGGGACGTTCCGTCCCCAGGGCCTTGTGGTCGGTGGCGGCTCTCCATCCCCAACCGGGGCTCGTTGCCCGCCTGGTCGGGATGCTCGAGCATCCCGACCGCGAGGAGCGTTGCGTCGCCGCGCGCGCCCTGGCGCGCGCGCGCGACGCGCGGGCGGCCTCCTTCGTGCGCGAACGCCTGGAACGCGAGGACGATCCGGAAGTCCGCGCGGCCCTCGAAGCCGCGCTCGAGGAGCTGGCATGAGAATCTTCGAGCCCCACATCCACATGTTCAGCCGCACGACCGACGACTACGAGCGCATGGCGCTCGCGGGCATCGAAGGGGTGCTCGAGCCGGCCTTCTGGCTCGGCCAGCCTCGAACGAGCGTGGGCTCCTTCAAGGACTACTTCGATACCCTCCTCGGCTGGGAGCGCTTCCGCGCCCGCCAGTTCGGTATTCGCCACTACTGCAGCATGGCGCTCAACCCCAAGGAAGCCAACGACGAGCGCCTGAACCGAGACGTCGTGGAACTCGTGCGCGAATACGTGCACAAGGAGGGCGTGGTCGCCGTCGGCGAGATCGGTTTCGACGACATGACCGCTCGCGAAGAGCGGGTCTTCGCCGAGCAGATCCAGATCGCCATCGACGCAGAGCTGCCCATCCTCATCCACACTCCGCACCGCGACAAGAAGAAGGGGACGGTGCGCAGCCTCGAAGTCGTGCGCGCGGCGGGCATTCCCGAAGAGCGGGTGCTGGTCGACCACAACAACGAGGAGACCATTCCCTTGGTCAAGGAAACCGGCTGCTGGGCGGGCTTCTCCATCTACCCCAACACGAAGATGACGCCCGAGCGCATGGTGGAGATCTTCCGTCGCTTCGGTACCGAGCGCATGCTCATCAACTCCGCGGCGGACTGGGGCGTCAGCGACCCCCTCCTCGTTCCCAAGACCGTCTTGCAGATGCGCAAGGCCGGCATGGACGAGGAGGAGATCGAGAAGGTCGTCTGGCGCAACCCCATCGCCTTCTTCGCCCAGTCGGGGCGCATCGACTTCGACGACTTCGAGGGAAACCCGGGCATCGACCGCACGCAACTTCACGAAGGCAACTCGGTCTTGCGCGGTCAAGCCCCCTGAACCGGCGCCCTCCTTCTCGCGCGTCGTCAGCCGGCGCAGGCAGGACGGCCCGGTTGCCGGGGCTTTGGCACCGACGCCGGAAATCGGTCGCGCGATCCCGAACCGAGCGAGCGCCGGCGCTGCGGGCCCCGCGGGGGAGGAGACAAGTCGAAGCCGGGGACCGTCCCTGGGGGATCCCCGGATCCCGCCCGCCCGGTCGCAGGCGGCACGCAGCTTGCAGGGACGCAGGCCCACGCGGGAGGGCGTTCATGAACGAGCGAGCGAAGGCGCTGGGCGGCGCCGCCGTGGGGATCCTGAGCCTGGGCTTGCTCGCTGGAGGCTGCGGGGGCAGCAGCGGCGGCGGAGGCGGCGGCGTGGGCAACGCCGCCATCGACGCCACCCTGGGCGCGTTGCGCACCAGCATGCTCACCCAGAGCGCCAACCTCGACGCCTCCGTTACCAACGGAGCCGTGGCGAACCCCCTCGCCGCCCCCACCGCGGGGACGAGCGGCACGGTTCCCCTCACCGGCGCCAACCACGAAGGAACCGCCACGAACGTGACCGCGACCCTCGCGGTGAACGCCAACGCCACCAACGGCTCGGGCTCCATGAACCTCCAGGTCACCGAGGACGCAACCAGCTTTGCCTTCATCGACGCAACCGTGTCCTGGAACTCGCCGAGCATCTCCTTCCGGGCGGCCCCCAACGGCTACGCCGCCCTGGCGGCGGCCGGAACCGGCCAAGCCTTCATCATCGCGAGCATCACCCAGAGCGGATCGGTGACCGTCAGCTTCACCAACGACAGCGGCACGGCGACCTTGGTCGACTTCACGGGTCCCCCCGACCTCTCGGGCTCCGCGCGGGCCGACGGCACCCGCAGCGGGACCTACACCCGCGTCACCGAGGTGCTCATCGAATACTCCATCACCGGCACGGGGACCCTCACGGCGCGCATCGAGCGCACCGAGACCGTGGGGAGCCGCTACATCTTCACGCGCTCGGGGGGCCCCGCCACCAGCCAGCTCTCCCAGAGCATCGCCAACCTGGTCATCGGTGCCCTCACGGGACTGAACGGCAACGGCGACGTCACCGTGCCCGTGGGCACCGACCTCGGGGTCACCCCGTCCGCCGGCGCGTCCGACGCCATCTCCTTCGCCCTGTCCCTCACGGGCGGCGTCGTCGGCGGCGACCTCGACACGGACATCACCGGCGCCGTCACCGCCCCCCTCACCAACGCCAACACCACGAGCGTCAACTTCAACGACACCCTGGCCGCCTCCGCCGCGCAAGTCGGCAACGGGAACGTCGAGATCGACGAGAGCGTGGTCGTCTCCTCCAGTTCCGAGGAGGATCCCACCGCCGGCGGCTCCTTGACCCACGCCCTCGACGCACCCATCGCCGCCCTTGGCGCCGGCTTCGGCTCCCTCGAAGAACTCCTCTACCTCCCCAGCGAGAGTTCCTCGACTCGGGAGTTCCCCCTCTACCGCTGAAGGCGAGGGCCCGCGCCGCAGCCGTTCGCGTTCTCGGGAGGGTCGCGCGCGGCGGCAGTGCCCGGGCTCGCCCAACGCCCGCGCCCGCCCACCGAAGGGCAGCGGCTCCGCACCCTCCGCCCGTCCGCCCGCGGAGCGGGGACCGCCCCGGCGCACTGCCCGTAAGTCCTTTTCTCCAAGGACGCTCGCTCCGTCCGGATGCCGCGGGCGGGGGCTCTTCTCCGGTGCATGAGCCCTTTCCGCTCCGCACCTTGCTTCCTCCTCGCCCTGCTCGCGGTGCCCGCGGCCTTCGCCCAGGGCGGCCCCATCACCATCGGTCCCGGTCCCCTCCTCGGTGCCCCTTCCGGAGTCGCCTACCACGAAGACCTCATGGACTGGGCCATCGACGACGTCCGGCGCATCGACCCGGCGGGCGACGCGCGCAGGCTCGGCGACGGCGAGGACTTCGCCCGCGACCTCATTGCCTTCTACAGCCGCCGAACGGCGCGCGAATTGTTCCTGCGCGTCGACTTGCTCGACCTAGGCTTCGGCAGCGAAGGCCGCGCCCTCGACCTGGCCGTGCTCGTGGACTTCGCCCCCGGCGGCCAGGCCTACCTGCCGCACTTCCTCGCGGCCACCACGGCGCACCCCTGGGAGTTCGCCCTGGTGCTCCGCGACGGAGGCGACTTCGTCGCCTACGATGCGGACTGGAGCGTCCTCTCCAGCCCGCGCGTCCGTCCGAGCCTGTTCCGCGGCGCCTCCTTTCGCAGCGACCTCGACGGCTGCGAATTCGGAATCGACCTCGACCTCCTGCGACGTGCCGGTTGGGACGGGCACGCAGCGTTGCGCTTTCAGGTCTGCGCCTGGAAGGACGGATCGAAGCACCTCGCCGACGCCGTGGGCGAAGCCCGCCTCGACGACGGACGCCTCGACGAGCAGATTCCCGCAGACGCGCGCGCCGGCACGGCCAAGTACGCGGTCATCCTGCACGGGAACCAGTCCCTCGGCGGGGCGGACTGGATCGCACCCCTCATCCGCAACGAACGCCTGCGGACGCCCGAGGGTCGCCCCACGGGCTACGCGCGCGCGCTCGACACCCACGAGACCTTTCGGGTGCCGGCGAACATCCACCTCAGCGGAAGCCTCATCGCCGCGCTGGCCTGGGCGCGGCATCCCGACCCCCGCCGAGACGGACCGACCTTCCTTCGCCGCCTGGCCCGCTTCGTCGACGGCGACCCCCGCAACGGCGAAGGATCGTTCCTCGGCGGCGTCTTCTCCGAGCACATCCTTCCCTACTTCGAAGGCTCGGGCGTCACCGAGGCCAGCGCTCGCCTCATGGACGAGGCCTTGCGGGCGCATTTCGGGCTCCCCCGCGCGCGCGTCTTCTGGAGCCCCGAGCGCGTGCTGCGCGGCTCGAGCTTCGCCGACATCCGCGCCGCCGGCTACGAGTGGACCGTCATCGACCAGGCGAACCACCTCGAGCGCTGGTTCGGGGCCGCCGAAGCGCGCTCGCGCCGCGGACACAAGATCAACCGCATCCACGGGGTGAATTGCTTTGTCATCAACGACGACGCCGACCAGCTGAAGTTCGCCAACACCGATGGCGGGACGGCGCTCGCCACACGCCGCCAGCTCGTCGCCAAGGCCCTCGACCCCGACCAGCAGCAGCTCATCGTCGTGTTCGACGACTGGGAGGCCTACGCCGGGCGGTCGTTCACTTCCTTCGGCCTTGGCAACGACAACCCCGACAACTACGAGCGCCACATCCGCTGGCTCGCCAACCACCCCTGGGTGCAAGTCGTTCGCCTCGACGAGGTCACGACCTGGGGCTGGACCCCGGTGGAGCGCGGCCGACCGAACGGACTTCCCCTCGAGACCTACCACTGGCTGCAGCATGCCTGCGAGCGGAGTTACGACCACTGGTACTACGGATCGCCCCAGGAAGAGTCCTTCCGCGACATCTTCCCGCTCCTCGCCCGCGGACGGAGGGCCCACAAACCCTTCGGGGAGGTGTGGACCCCGGGGACCCTCCTGCACGACGTGTGGGCCGACGTGCGCCGCGCGCCCCCGGGCAACCTGCGGCGCCTGGCCGAGCTCGTCTACTCCTGCATGGTCTTCGAGACGGCGTGGCACGACGAGGACCAAAACGACTACCACGCGCGCACTCCCAGCGGCGACTACCTCCACCCCGACACCAGCTACGACCGGGTTGCCGACTGGGCCCTGGGCCTCCACGGGCACGTGCGGGAGGCTTCCGTGGTGGCCGCCGCCGCGGAGTGGGCGGCGCATGGAGGCGCGGGCGGGACCGTCGCGAAGAGCGACCTAGACCACGACGGCGAGGAGGAGTTCCTCCTCCGCAACGAGCGGCTGTTTGCCGTACTGGAAGACGACGGCGGTCGGTTGGTGGCGCTCTTCGTGCGCGATCCGGCGTCGGGCGAGGGCTACCAGGTGCTGGGCGCCTTCCCCGCAAACCCCGGCTCCGACCGCAACAGCGAGCGCGAGGGCGAACGCCCGGGCGCCCAGCAGCGCGTGTCGGGGCTCAAGGACCTGTGGGCCAGCGGGCCTGCGACGTCGGCCTACGTCAACGCCCCTTACGCGGCGGCGCGCCTTGCCGACGGCTGGCGGCTCCGCTCCGCGGACGGACGCATCGAGAAGACCGTGCGCCTGCGCCCCGGCTCTGCGCGCCTCGAAGTTCGCTACCGCGTCGACCCGAACCTAGGGACCCTCTACGTGCGCAACGGCCTTTCGCCGGCGGCCGGCCACTTGGTCTTCGGCGGGCAGGAGCTGCTGTCCGAGGCGGCACGCCCAGGACGCTTCGCGCTCGAGGCGCGCGCCGGCCGACGACGGGTGTGGGTCGCCGTGACGAGCGGGAACGCGCGCCTCGATCCTGCGCCGAGCGACGGCTCGCCGGCCTCGCCGCGCGCCGTGGCGCTGACGCACCAAGTCGAACTCAGCGGGCGGGGGAGCTTCGCCTTCTCCATCGAAGCCGGAGTACGCTGAGCGCGTCCGCCCCTCGCCACGAGTTCCGCATCTTGGTTCGCCTCAGGCTGGCGACGGTCGCGCCGAGCAAGGCGCGCGCTCAGAGGGGACGCAGGCTGGCCGCAATGCGGTCGTAGAGTTCCGCCTCCTTCTCGGCGGCAAAGGGGTCCGCCGGCGTGGGTCCCAGCCCTCGCAGGAGGATGGTCCTTCGCTCGTCGACGAACAAATAGAGGCGCATCAGCAGCTCCCGACCTCCGCTGCGGCCGCGCAGGACGGCAAGGTAACCGCGCGGAAAGCCCGCGCTCTGGAAGTCTCGCTCCTCGACCAGCTCGCCCCCCGCGAACCAAGAGCCGGCGCGGGTCAGCTCGGCGACGAAGCGGGTGGCCAGGGTGTCGGGGGCGTCGAAGGGGCTGCGCGGAGCGGCCCACACCAACAGCTGGTGGCCTGGGCCCAACAGGCTTGCCTCCTGGAAGAGGACCTGCCGCGGTCGCTTGCCGAAGGCGACCTTGGCGCCGCAGGAGGGGCAGGTCACCGCGCGGCCCTCCGCGGCCTCTTGGGGAGAGCGCTCGACCGAGGCCCCGCACTGGGGGCAGTCGCGGCGCTCGGGGAGGGGGGAGCGTTTCCAGGCGGGCGGCAGTTCGAGGCGCAGGCCGAGCTCCGCGAGGCTCTGTGGTTCGAGGTCGGACTCGCTCGGCCGGGCCTCGGGGTGTTTCTCTTGCCAAGCCTGCCACTCGGCCGGATTCCGTTCGCGCCACTCGCGCGGCGGAGGCAGCGGCGTGGGATCCTCTGCGCCGCGCTCGGCGAGGGCCAGCGCCACGAGCCCTGCGGAGGCGAAGGCCGCGAAGACGCCCAGTCCTCCCGGCGGCCGCGGCCAAGTCGAGCCCACGAAGAGGCCGAGCCCGAAGGAGCAAGCGGCCACGCCCGCGAGGCCCGGAGTGAGGAGGTGTCCCTGGAAGGCGATCCAAGCGAGGATGCCGACCTCGAAGGCGAGCGAAAAGAGCGCGCGCCCGGCCCCGAGCTTGGCCCGAGCGGCGAGGGACACCGCCGCTCCGCCGCAGGCCAAGGCCGGTGGCCAAGCGCCCGCGAGCAGGAGCAGGGACGCAGGAGCCTCGAGCCCGCAACGGAGCACGTTGAGCGCCGCACCGCCGACGACGAACAAGCCCAAGACGAGACCCGAACCTCCCAGGCGCTCGGCGAGACCGGCCTGGGACCAGATCATGAAGCAGGCGACGAGCAGCACCCAGAAGGAGGTGTGGACCCCGCTGGCCGCCAACAGCCTCCAGCCTTCGTTCGCGAAGTTCCCGAAGACCTCGCCGTGGAGCGCTCCCAGGGACAGGGCGCGAGCCTCGGTCAGGGGGAGCGAGAAGCTCCCTCCCGAGACGAAGTAGATCCCGATGGCGGCGGCCAGCAGGAGCCAAGTCGCTCGCCGGGGGTGGAGCAGAGGAGGGGCCAAGGAGGCGGGAGACGAGGCCTCCCCCGGGGGGCTTCCGGGAGGGGCCGGGGAATCTCCGCCCTCGGGCCAAGAGAAGGGATCCGGGTCGGCGGCGCCGCCCGGGGACGGGCCTTCTCCGGTGGACGAGGGGTTTGGCCCCAGGGGCAGGTCCTCCCAGCCGCATTTCGGACAGCGCCTCGCCGAGAGGAGGTGGTAGCAGCGGGCACAGCGCTCCTCGCGCACGTCCTCGGTCATCAGGCGAGCAACTCCGCGATCTGGACGGCGTTCAAGGCCGCGCCTTTGCGCACTTGGTCCCCGGCGAGGAACAGGCACAGGCCGCGCTCGCAACTCGGGTCGACCCGCAGGCGCCCCACCAGGACTTCGTCTCCCCCTTCCGCGAGCCGCGGAGTCGGGTACTCGGCGGCTTCCGGGTCGTCCACGACGCGCACTCCCGGAGCCTGCGACAGGGCGGAGCGGGCTTCTTCCAGCGAGAGCGGACGCTCGAACTGGAGGAACACGGCCTCGGAATGCGCGCGAAACACCGGGACGCGCACGCAGGTGCAGACGAGCGCGAGGTCGGGGACGCCGAGGATCTTGCGTGCCTCCCACACCACCTTCATCTCCTCGCGGGTCGCGAAGCCCTCCTCGGGGAGGAAGGAGTCCACGTGGGGGAAGAGGTTGAAGGCAAGGGGACGGGGGAAGCGCTCGGGACGCGGCTCCTCCCCTGCAAGGAGCGCACGGGACTGGTCCTCGAGCTCGCGCACGGCCTGCGCCCCTGCGCCCGAGGCGGCCTGGTAGGTCGCGACGACGCAGCGGCGAACCCCCGCACGGGCGTGCAGGGGCGCAAGGACGACCAGCAGCAGGATCGTCGTGCAGTTGGGGTTGGCGACGATGCCCCGGTGGCCGAGGACTGCCTCGGCGTTGACTTCCGGGACGACGAGGGGCACGTCGGGCTCGTAGCGAAAGGCGGAGCTGTTGTCGACGACCACTGCCCCGGCCTCCACCGCGCGCGGCGCCCAGGCCCTCGACACCCCGGCCCCGGCCGAGAAGAAGGCCAGCGAGCAGCCGTCGAAGGACCTGGGGCCGAGGAGCTCGACGGGCAACTCCTCGCCGCGGAAGCGCAAGCGCCGCCCCGCAGAACGCGGAGAGGCCAGAAGCCGCAGGGCGTCCAGCGGAAACTCCCGCGCCTCGAGCACCCGCAAGAGTTCGACGCCCACCGCCCCGGTCGCACCCACGATGGCGACGTTCCGACCCACCAAACCTCCCGTCCCGAGAAGCCTAGCCGATAGGATGCTTCCGTGCTCACCCTCAGCGCCCACGAAGTCGCCATCATCGTTGGCGTCTTCTGCGCCATCACCTTCGGTCCTCCCCTCGCGGGCCTCGTCGTCGCCTGGTACCGCCGGCGGCGTGGCCGGCGCCCGCCGCCTTCCCCTCGCCCCTGAACGCGGCCCACGCCCCTCGGCTCCGCCGCCCCCCGCCGCTCCAGCGCCGGCCCGCACGGACTCGGACCACGCGGCGCGGTCGCGTTGACGCGCGCAGCCTCCCTCGGTAGGGTGGCAACGTCCTTGGAACGACGTGGCTTAGCAGCCTGCCGGCGGAAGTCCTCGGCGCGTCCCAAGCGTTCACGACCCGAGGGTCGTCGTGCGCGGTCGCGGCGGGCGAGCGCCCCTCGGTGGGGCTGCCGGGCCGCCAGGAAGCGACGGGAGCGGCGGCTTGCGCATTACCTTTTACGGCGTGAGGGGTTCCTTCCCCGTCGCGCACCCGAAGGTGGCTCGGGTGGGCGGGAACACCTCCTGCGTGGCCGTCCGCGCCGAAGGCGCCCCGACCCTGGTGGTCGACGCGGGCACCGGCCTGCGCCGTCTCGGCGAGGAGCTCGTGCGCGAGGGCTTTGGGGAGGGAGGCCGCGAGGGCGCCTTCCTGTTCAGCCATACGCACTGGGACCACATCCAGGGCTTCATGTTCTTCGAGCCCTTCTTCCACCCCAACCGCTTCAGCATCCACGCACGCGCCAGCCACGACCGTCGCCTCCAGCAGATCTTCGCCGGCCAGGCCGACCGCCACTACTTCGGCTTCGGCCTCGATACCTTCAAGGCCCAGCTCACCTGGAAGGCCGTTCAGGAAGGCGAAGAATTCGCCGTGGGGCCTTTCCGCATCCGGACTGCGCGGCTGAACCACCCCGGCATCGCGTTGGGCTACCGCATCGAACTCGACGGGAAGTCCTTCGTCTACATGACCGACACCGCGCCCTACGAGGATCAGCTCCTCGGAGAGGGCTACCACGAGCGGAAGCCCGACACCGACCCCGAAGTCCTCGCGGAGATCGCGCGCCTTGGCCGCGCGCTGGAACGCTTCGTCGAGGGGGCCGACCTGCTCCTCTACGACACCTTCTTCACGCCGGAGCAGTACGCGCAGAACCCCCACTGGGGCCACAGCACGCCGGACGAGGGGATCCGGCTCGCCCGCCAGGGCGGCGTGCGCCGCTTCTACCACTTCCACCACCATCCCGAGGCCTGGGACGACGAGCTCGAGGCGCGCGTCCGCGACTACGCCGAACGCTACGGCAGCGAGGGGCTGGAGATCGGTCTCGCCCGGGAGGGGGAGTCGGTCGAACTCTGATGCGCGTTCGGTTCTGGGGGGTGCGCGGGGGCATCGCGGCGACTCGCCAGGACGCCCAGGGGATCGGCGGCAACACGCCCTGCGTGGAACTCCGCGACCGCGACGGTCACCTGCTCATCTTGGACGCCGGCATCGGCCTCTACTGGCTGGGGCGCAGCCTCCTCGCGGGACCCCTGGGGCGCGGCAAGGGAGAGGCGACCATTCTCCTCACCCACAGCCACTGGGACCACATCCAGGGCTTCCCCTTCTTCGTGCCCGCGTTCATCCCCGGGAACCGGATCGACATTTGGGGGGGAGGGGTCGCTACCCTCCGAGACGTGCTCGAAGGGCAAATGAGCGGCACCTATTCGCCCATCGACGGAATGGCGAACATGGGGGCGAGCATCGAGGTCGGCGACCTCTCCCAGTGCCCGGTGCTCGAACGAGGACGCTTTCGCATCACCCACGCCCACTACCGCAACGGTCCTCACGACATGGTCGGCTACCGCATCGAGGAGGACGGCAAGAGCCTCTGCTACATCTCCGAAGCCGACCACCGCGCGGGACTCGATCCGACCATCGTCGAGTTGGCGCGCGGGGTCGACGTCCTCGTACACGAAGCCTTCTACACCGACGAGGAACTCGCGGCCGGTGGGAACAGCTTGGCGGGCCCCAGCGGCCCCCCCTCGGGAGGCCACTGCTCCTTCGGCCAGGCCACCGAGGTGGCCATCGCGGCCGGAGCGCAGAGGCTGCACTACTTCTACCACCACCCAGACCACAGCGACGCCGACATCCACGCCGCGGTGGCGCGCGAGCGGGAGAAGATCGCTGCGCGCGGCCTCCCCCTTCGCGTGGAGCCCGCCCGCGAGGGCCTCGAGTTCCAGGTGTAAAGAAGGCCCTCTTCCGCTATACAGACCACGGGCTCCGGAGGACGACGCCGGGCCCGGACCGTGAGGGCTCATGCAACCAAACCCGAACCGGACTCCCATCGGCGGCGGCTCCCGCGGGCCCGCGATCAACCGGCAGGTCAAGCTCAACCAGCAGCAGCAACAGCAACGAAGGGTCACGCTGCAGCCTCCGCAGCAACCCGGCGGTGGGTCGACCCCGGTGACCGTGACCCCGGTGCGCGTTCCGGCCGGCGGGGCGGCCCGACCGACCTCCTCGTCGCCCCAGGCCCAGCCCGCCCAACCCGCCAGGTCGGTGACCGGAGGCATCCGGCCGGGCATGGCGAACCCCAACGACCCCAAGCTCAAACCCCTCGAGCGCCTGTTCGCGCTCATGGCCCAGTACGACTCCTCCGACTTGCACCTCAAGGCCGGCTGCCCGGTGATCATGCGCATCAAGGGCGAAATGCGACCGCTTGCCGGGAACCCCCTCTCGAGCGACGAGATCTATCGCTTCCTCGCCGACATCGCCACGCCCGAGCAAATGAAGGTCTACGACGAAACCGGAGACCTCGACTTCGCCCACGTCCTCCCCGATGCGGCGCGTTCCCGCTTTCGCCTCAACTGCTTCCGAGACAAGCGCGCCAACGCCCTCGTGGCGAGGCGCATCAATACCGAGATTCCGAGCTTCAAGGAAATGAACCTGCCCGAGGAGTCGCTCATCAAGATCCTCGACGCCGAGGACGGGCTCATCGTGCTCGCGGGTGTGACCGGCTCGGGCAAGTCGACGACCATCGCGGGCTGTCTCGACTACATCAACACCCACTACGCCAAGCACATCATCACCGTCGAGGACCCCATCGAATACGAGTTCAAGAACAAGCGCTCCTTCATCTCCCAGCGGGAGATCGGGGTGGACTGCCAGGATTTCAAGGCAGCCATCCGCACCTTGGTGCGCCAAGACCCCGACGTCATCCTCATCGGCGAGATGCGCGACCAGGAGACCTTCGAATTCGGTCTCACCGCGGCCGAGACGGGTCACCTGGTCTTCGGCACCCTCCACGCAGGGACGGTCAGCCAGTCCATCGGCCGCATCCTCGGCCTGTTCCCTCCCGAGAAGCATCCGATGCTCCGCCAGGGACTGCAGTTCAACTTGAGAGCGATCATTTGCCAGAAGCTGGCCCCCTCGCCCCGCTTCGGACGCGTCCCCCTGAACGAAATCCTCATCTGCACCCCCATCGTGAAGAAGATCCTCGGCGAAGGAGAGGACGCGAAGCTGCACGGGGTCATGGCCAGCGGCGCTCGCGAAGGCATGATGACCTTCGACCAGTGCATCAAGGACCGCTGTCAGCGGGGCTACATCACCGAGGAGACGGCCATGCGCTACGCGAGCAACCCCGAGCAGCTGCGGCTCGCGCTGCAGGGCATCGACCTCGGCACGAGCAAGGGGAGCCTCGGCTGACGACTTCCCGCTCGCGCCCGGCGGCCTTCCTGGACCGCGACGGCGTCTTGAACCGCCGACTTCCGGGCGATACCTACGTGACCCGGCCCGAAGAGCTCTTCGTCCTCGATCACGCCCTCGATGGCCTGCGAGACTTGGCCGCGCGCGGCTACGCCTTGGTGGTCGTCACCAACCAACGTGGCGTCGCGCGGGGGCTGATGAGCTCCGCCGACCTCGACGAAGTCCACGCGGCGCTCGCCCGCCGCTGCGCGGAGGCCGGTGTTCCCCTCGACGGCATTTACGCGTGCACCCACGAGCGAGACGCCGGTTGCGCCTGCAGGAAACCGGCCCCCGGCCTCCTCTTCCGCGCAGCGGAGGAACTCGGGCTCGACATTTCGCGCTCCCTGCTCATTGGCGACAGCGACCGCGACATCGAGGCGGGCCGCGCGGCCGGCGTCCCGCTTCTCCTGCGCATCGACTCGGACGCGGATTGGCGTCCGCTGCTCGAGCGTGTGCCCCGGCCACGTTCGGACTGATGGGGAAGGGGCATCGGATCAACTACTTCGACGTGGTGGGGCGCGCCGTCGGCGCGCTCGACGACCGCCTTGTCGGAGAGGCCATCACGCGCCTCTCCGCGGCCTATCGCTCGGGGGCCGACGCCTTCGACCACCGGAGCCCCGCAGGCCGAGCGGCCTATCTCTGGCACCACGTTCCTGCGCACGTCTGCGAGCTCTCCCGCCTGTTCCTCGACCTCGGCGTCCTGGAGGGACGGCGTGAGCTCCGCTTGCTCGGCCTGGGGGCTGGGCCCGGCAGCGAAGTCCTCGCCCTGCTCGAGGCGGCTTCGGCGGCCCGTGCCCGCGGCGAGCTCTCCGACCTCGAGGGCGTCCGGGCCCTGCGGGTCGACCGCAGTCCGGCCTGGGACGCGAGCTTCTCCGCCTTGCTCCCACCCCTGCGCGAGCAGCTCGCAGCCCGTGGCGGTGGCTTCGACGACGACTGGACGTTCGAAGCACCCTCCGCAGCGCTGGTGTGCGACCTTACCGTGGGTCCAGTTCCCGAGTCCGTCCTGGAGGCCGCGCGGAAGTCGGAACTCCTGGTGGCCGCCAACCTGCTCAGCGAGCTGCCTCCCCGCGGGCGCACCGAGCTCCCCGGGGAGAGCGCCGACACCCTGCGGGCCGTCTTCTCGTCCCTGGGCGGACCTCGTCCCGAAGTGCTCCTGGTCGACCGCGCCGGCGCGCCCGGAGCGAAGGAACGCCTGCGCGCCGCTGCGGAGCTCGCCCGCCAGGTCCTGCCCGCAGCGCGCGTTACCGGCCCCCGCGAGCGCCAGACCCGCTGTGGTTGTGCACTCACTCGGCGCGGCCGCGCCGTCTACCGCCACGTCCGCCTCCCCACCACCCGCGACGCCGATCGACCGGTGCGCAACTGCAAGGCGGTATGGTGCCTCATCGCAGGGAAGCATTGACCCTTCTGCGCGAGGAAACCATGCGTGCGCTCCTCCTCCTCGGCCTTCTCGCTCCCCTTGGCTGTGCGTCCGCGCCCGCCGCAGGCGGCCCTCCTCCCGTCGTGCGCTTCGCCGTGGTCCCTGCGCCGCGCGTCGGCGATGAGGCCGGGGAGGGCGAAGAACTCCTCCTCGAAGCCGTCACCGAGCTCAGCCTCGAAGACTCCCTCGCCTTCTGCCTGGTTCCGGGGCCCCTGACGGCGACCGCCGACCCCGCCGCCGCCGAGGCCCTGGGCGGCGCCCTGGGTTCGGTGGCCGCGCCGGTCATCGTCGGCCCCTCCGCGGCCGAGGCCGCGCGGAAGGAGTTTCTCGCCACCTTGGCCGGCTGCCTGGAAGGCGAGGAGGGGGTCGTCACGGCCCGAGGACCCAGCGTGGACGGCCTCACCCCCCTCCGCGACTCCGCGGGCGACTTGGTGGTACGCCGCGACGCCGGAGGCCGCTTGCGGATCGCGCTCGGCGAGACCGTCGCCCTCCGTCGCGAAGAGGGCGGCCTCGTCCTCACCTTGCCACCGCTGAGGGCGCCCCCCCACACCATCGCCCTGGTGCGCTCCGAGGGAGGACGACTGCGCGTCGAACTGAGGTCCCTCGGCGACGCTCCGGCGCCGCCCGGTCCTGGCTCCCTGCCCTGGAAGTAGTATCGTGAGGTCCATGCAGGCCGAGCGTCCGGTGCTCATCGTGGTTCGGGACGGCTGGGGTGTCCGCGAGGCCACCGAGGGCAACGCCGTGGCGTTGGCCCGCACCCCCCGTCACGACGATCTCCTCGCCCGCTACCCCGCCACCCTGGTCAACGCTTCGGAGCACTTCGTCGGCCTTCCCGACGGCCAGATGGGCAACTCGGAGGTCGGTCACCTCAACATGGGCGCGGGGCGCACCGTCTACCAGGACTACGCCCGCATCGAGCGGGACATCCGCGAAGGTCGCTTCCGCAGCAACGCGGCCCTTCTCGGTGCCATGCAACGCGCGCAGGAGCGAGACCGGACCCTGCACCTCCTCGGACTCTGCTCCGACGGGGGAGTGCACAGCCACCTCACCCATCTGCGGGAATTGCTCGTCATGGCGCGCGAGGCCGGCGTCCCGCGCGTGGCGATCCACGCGCTCACCGATGGACGCGACGTCGACCCGTACAGCGGAAAGGACCACCTCGCCACGGTGGTCGCCTGGACCAAGGAACTCGGCGTGGGGCGCGTGGCCACCGTGGCGGGTCGCTACTACACCATGGACCGGGATCGGCGCTGGGACCGGGTGCGCAAGGGATACGAGGCCATGGTCCACGGGCGCGGACCCCAGGCGAAGGATCCGGTGCAAGCGGTCCTCGACTCCTACGCCAACGATGTGAGCGACGAGTTCATCGTGCCTACCGTCATCGTCGATGCGGAGGGGCGACCGCTGGCGCCCGTGCGGCGGGGAGACCAGATCATCGCCTTCAACTTCCGAGCCGACCGCATGCGTCAGATCTGCCGCGCCCTCGCCGACCCCGACTTCGCCGACTTCGAGCGGGGCCCGCAGGTCTTCGAACTCGTGGCCATGACCGAGTACGCCGACGACATTCCCTTCCGCGGCGTTGCCTATCCCCCGCAGGAAGTCCGCAACCACATCGTCGAGTACCTCGGCCGGGCGGGCCTCTCGACGTTCAAATGCGCCGAGACGGAGAAGTACGCCCACGTCACCTTCTTCTGGAACGGTGGCGTCGAGGAGCCCTACCCAGGCGAGGAGCGCTTGCTCGTCCCCTCGCCCCGCGTGGCGACCTACGACATGCAGCCGGAGATGTCCGCGCGCGAGGTGGCGGACGGAACGGTCGCTCGGATTCGCTCCCACGACGACGCCTTGCTCGTCGTCAACTTCGCGAACCCCGACATGGTGGGGCACACGGGCGTTCTGGAGGCCGCCATCGAGGCCGTCGAGGCCGTTGACGACGCCGTCGGCCGCTGCGTCGAGGCCGTGCTCGCCAAGGGAGGGGCGGCCATCGTCACCGCCGACCACGGCAACTGCGAGACGATGCTCGATCCCGAGACCGGTCGCGTCCACACCGCGCACACCACCAACCCCGTGCACGCGGTCCTGTGCGGGAAGGAACTCGAAGGTCGCCGCCTCCGCCCGGGTTGCGCCTTGGCCTCCGTGGCGCCCACCGCGCTCGAACTCATGGGGCTTCCCGCGCCTGCGGAAATGACTGCGCCCAGTCTTCTGGTGGCGAAGTGACGCTCGAGGACGGCGCGACGCCCGGGCCGCGCCTTCGCCTCAACTTCCGCAACGGACACCACGCGGGCCAGCGGCTCGAGTTCACCGGCCCGCGGACCCTCATTCTCGGACGCGGAAGCAACACGGACGTGCAGATCCAAGACGAGCGCATCTCGCGGCGCCACTGCGCGCTCCGCTTCGAGGGAGGTCGCCTCCGCATTCGCGACCTCGGCAGCGGCAACGGGACCCTCCTCAACGGGCGGAGGGTCGAAGAAGCGGAGGCCCGCAGCGGCGCCGTGCTCACCCTCGGGCACACGGAAATCGGCTTGCAGCTCGTCTCCGCCGTCGTTCCCCCGACCTACGTCTCTCGCGACAGCCCGCCGACCGAGACCCACCGCTCGCTCGCGGCCTCCGCAGGCGCGGAGCGGCCCCAGTCGGTGGCGGAAGCCCTCGGACGCTCCGCCGGCGGCGTTGCGCCCGGCGCCCCCTGCGCTTTCTGCGGCCAGCCCATCGCCGCGCGCCTCCTGCCCTTCGCCGTCGTCCACCGCGGTCGCGTCCTCTGCCCGCGCTGCGCCCCTCGTGCCGAGGTCCCCGGCTACCGCTTCGAGCGACTGCTCGGAGAGGGGGGCATGGGGAAGGTCTACCTCGCCGAGGACCTGCGCCGGGGTCGTCCGGTCGCCCTCAAGATCCTCAAGCTGCGCGGTTCCTTCGACGCAGAGGACAAGCTCCGCTTCGAGCGGGAAGCCTCCACGGCGGCCAGCCTCGATCATCCGAACATCGTCCGTGTCCTCGAGTTCGGGGAGGCCCCTCCCTTCGTCTACTGCGTGATGGAGTTCGTGCGCGGACGAAGCCTCAAGGAGTGGATCGAACACCACGGGCCGCTTCCGCTTACGGTCGTGCTGCGCGTTGCGCACCAAGTCGCGCAGGCCCTGCAACACGCTGCGGCGCGCCACGTCGTGCATCGCGACGTCAAGCCCGAAAACATCCTCGTAACCGACGAGGGACACGCCAAGCTCGCGGACTTCGGTCTGGCCAAGAGCACCCTCACCGCCGGCTCCTCCCAACTCACCCGCCCCGGCGACGGCCTCGGCACCCTCCCCTACATGCCCCCCGAACAAATCGACGAGGCCCTCTTTGCCGACCACCGCTCGGACATCTACTCCTTCGGCGCGACGGTCTACCACATGCTGACCGGCGTCCCGCCGTTTGTGGCGCGCAGCCACGTGGACTACTTCCAGCTCATCCGCGCTGCGACCCCGACGTCCATCGAGGCGTTTCGCCCCGACGTGCCCCGGGTCATCGTGCGCACGGTCGAGAAGTGCCTCGCCAAGGATCCCGCCGACCGCTACCAGGACATCGGCGACGTACTCCTGGTCCTCGATCAGTTTCTCAGCGCCGAATTCGACCAGCGCAAGACCGCGACCTGAGCCCCTTCTTCGGAGCGCTCCCTCGGAGCGCCCGGAGGGCGCAGTTCAGGAAGCCCCGCCCTCCTCGTCGTCGATGCGGACTTCGGCATTGAACTTGTAGCCGACGCCTCGTACCGAGGTGATGATCTTCGGCTCCGAAGGGACGTCTTCGACCTGCTTGCGCAGCTTCACGATGTGGTTGTCTACCGTGCGCGTGGTCGGAAAGACGTCGTAACCCCACACCTTGTCGAGGAGTTCGTTGCGCGAGACCACCTTGCCTGGGTTCTCCACGAACAAGCGCAGGATCTTGAACTCGCGCGGGGTGAGTGTGAGGGCGCGCTCGCCTTTGAAGGCCTCCATCTTCTGGAAGTCGATGCGGACATCGTGGAAACGAACGTTCTTCAGCGGATCCTTGGGCGGATCGGTGCGGCGCAGCACCGCCTGGACGCGCGCGAGGAGTTCCACGACCGAGAAGGGCTTGCTGACGTAGTCATCGGCGCCGAGCTTGAGCCCCCGCACCTTGTCCTCCTCGGCCTTCTTGGCCGTGAGGAGGATGACCGAGCCGCGGATCCGGTTCTCCCGCAATTTGCGGAGCACGTCGAAGCCAGAGAGTTTCGGCATCATGACGTCGAGCAGGATCAGGTCGGGGTCGCTCTCCAGCGCGAGCTTGAGGCCCTCCTGCCCGTCGGTCGCCGTGAGCACCTCGTAGTCTTCGAGTTCGAGGTTGTCCTTGATCCCGGCCAGAATGGCCGGCTCGTCCTCCACCACGAGGATCTTCCGGCGGTAGTCGTCGCTCGGATCCACCATCGGCACAGCCTCCCTCGGGAGCGCGATTCTGACACATGCCGGCGACGGTGTGGACCGCGCGGCGCTCAGGCCGACCCTGCGCGCTCGGTGGCCTCCTCCTCTTGCGCCGGGTCGGGGTCCTCTGGCGGCGGCCACTGCTCGCGGTAGTCCTCGACGATGGGCAAGAGAATGGTGAACACCGAGCCCTGCCCCCGCTGGCTCTCCACTTGGATTTGACCGTGGTGGGCGCGCACGATGTGGTCGACCAGCGCCAGCCCGAGCCCAGCCCCCGAGACGCCGCGGGTGAGTTCGTCGCCCGCCCGGTAGAAGCGCTCGAAGATCTTGTCGAGGTCCTCTGCGGCGATGCCGATGCCTCGATCCTCCACGGCGACGGCAATCAACGCCCGGTCTTCTCGCCGCACGGTGACCTTGATGTAGCGCCGGTCGGTGGAGTACTTCACCGCGTTGGAGAGGAGGTTGAGGACACTGCGCACGATGGCGTCGCGGTCGAGGTCGACCGGAGGAAGCGCGCCGACCGGAGGGAGGTCCACGTAGAGGTCGAAGCCGCGCGCCTTGGCGGAGAGCCGGAACAGGTCGATGGCTTCGCGCACCGTGTCGGCGACGTCTTCCTCGGCCAAGACGTAGTCGTGCTGCCCGGAATCCTGGCGAGCGAAGTCGAGTACGTTTTCGATGAGCTTCTGCAGCCGGTCTCCTTCGCGGACGATGTGCGAGGCGTACTCCTGCCGCTTCTCGTCGCTCCGCAGGCGTCCGGCCGCGATCATCTCGCCATACATCTTGATCGACGTGAGCGGGGTCTTGAGCTCGTGGGTGATGTTCGAGAGGAAATCGCTCTTCATGCGCGCTAGCTCGAGCGAGCGGCTCACGTAGCGGATGGTGGCAGCGGCCCCCACGAGCGCGCTCGCAAGCGAGAGGACGATGAGCGAACCGTAGAGGAGGAGGCGGTTGCGTCGTGCCTGTTCGAGCGCTGCCGTGGGCCGCACGGCGCGAACTTCCCAGGGGAGGGGTTCCAGCTTCACCGCCGTGCCCCCTGCGAGGTCCACCGCCTCGTCCGCGGCGCCGTGCGCGCGGACCTCCCCTCCTGCATCGAGAACCGCGACGGTCGCACCTTCGTTGGTGGAGAGTTCCGCGCAAACCGGGGTGAGGACATCCCGAGCCAGGCGTTCGGGGTCCATGCGAAACCCGATCAGGCGCGGGCGCCCGTCCTCTCCGCGAGCCTTGCAGGAGAGAAGGGTCGGAGGGCGACCGGCCACGACGTGGGTACGGGGCTCTCCGGGGCTACGCAAGGCCTGCAGCAAGAGCGCTTCCGCCTCTCGCTCCACGAGGCGCGTCCAGCGAAGGACTTCGCGGAGTTGCTCCGAGCGCTGGCCGAGGCGCCGCGCCAACTCGCCTTCTTCCAGCCCGCGCGCGAGGGCTGCGGCCCGCGCAACCGCAGCAAACCACTCGTCCTCGCGCAGATCGCCGCGCAGTCCGCCACCCAGCAGCGCCTGCGCGAATTCGTTCAGGGCGCGCACGGCCTCTTCTCGCCGTCCGGCTTCGTTGGCGAGGCGTACGATGGCCTCGCGCGCCTCGCTGCGCAGCGGCCGCCCGAGCTCGTCGTCGCGCACCGCTTCCTCTGCGGCCGCCGCCCGCGCATACGCGCGCCGTGCTTCCTCCTGCCTCCCCTGCGCGAGGAGACATTCGGCGAGGCGAAAGGCGGCCCGCGCCGCCAGCGTGGGGGTGGCCTCCGGGTCCTCGCACACGACGCGGAGCGCGCGGGCGGCGCGCTCGTTCTGCCCGCCGCGTTGGTCCACGACGGCGCGGTCGTAGAGGGCCTGCAATTCCGCCAGGCGGCGGAAGTCCTGCCCCTCGCTCACCGCGAAGCGCTCGTTCGGGACCGGAACGCCTACAGGGTCGAGGAAAGGGAGATCGGGTGCGGGCCAGAGGACGTGGCCGCCGCCGTCGAGGACGAAGAGGGCTGCGGCGAGGGGGTGTTCGTCGCGCAGGGCCCTCGCCGTCGCTTCGGCCTGCGGACCTCCTGCTTCCAGGGCTTCGATGGCGCTGGGCGTGAAGGCAGCGAAGACGGAGGCCTCTGCACGCTCCAAGGCGGCCAGGAGCCGGCCGCGGGCCTTCTCCGCTGCCTGGCGGGCTCGCTCCTGCTCCACGTAGGTCAAGGCGGCCTCGTCGTTGCGCAGGGCCACCAGCCCCAGCGCGACCAGGAGCAGGAAGGGCGGCAAGACCGAGATGGCGAAGAGGAGGAGGACGCGCCGTCGTTCTCGGAGTGCGTCGCGGTCGCTCAAGGCAATTAGTCGTCCCGTAGCTGCGCCCGCGCTTGGCGCACCAACCTGGCGCGGAAGGTCGGGAGCGCAGAGCCCTTCTCCACGAGGGCGAGGTAGCGGCGAAACTGCTCCTCCGCGTTGCGGGCGTCGCCGCGCAACGCGAGCTGGAGCGCGTAAAAGTAAAGGGCCTCGGGCAGCTCGACCGCCAACTCGGGGGCACCCGCCAGGGCGCCCTCCAGGTAGTCCTCGGCGCGGTCGGCGTCCGGGCCGAGCCGCTGGCCCGCGCGGTAGTGGTAGGCCACCCCGGCCAGGGCCCGCGCTCGAGGCGACGGGTTCAGCGCCAGGTACTCGTCGGCGACTTCGGGGGCGTCCTCGCGTCCCATGAGGATCAAGCAGCGCACGCGCAGGTCGTCGAGTTCCCCGACGATTCCGGTGCGGTGGCTGCGGGTGGCCTCGCTGAGTTCCCGGTAGGCCGTCCGCAGGCGCGCCAAGTCCTCGGCGCGCACGTCCGCGGGATCGACGGCAGGGAGGGGGCCGAAACGGTTCAGGAAGGGCTCCCACTTCTCGCGCAGCGGATGCGCCTCCCGCGCGGCGCGCTCGCCGCGGATCCGTTCGACCCCTCCGTCGCGGTCGCCTGAGCTCGGATTCGCGACCGCGCTCCCCCGGCCTCCCGGACGCAGCTCGGAGCGCGAGACGATGCCGCCCTCGAACCAGCGGTGGCCGGTGACGACGAGCCCCGCGCAGGAGGCAACCGCCAGCGCAGGCACGAACGCGCGCGCCGCGCTTCCGACGACCCCGAGCGGACGGCCCAGGGCCCATCCGAAGGCCATGGCGAAGACCGCGGCGGCGACTTCGGCGGCGAGTTGCCAGCCCGCCGCGAAGTACCCCCAGGACTGCAGGACGCCCAGGCCGAGCCAGAAGGCGAGCCAAAGGGCCGCGCTGCGAGCCTCCGGAGAGGCGATGGTCCGTCGCAAGGATCCCGTGCGTCCGAGCACCACGCCGGGGAGGCCTCCAAGGAGAGCGTAGATGACGAGGACCGTGCCGGGGGTGGGGGCGGTGGGAGCCACCAGGGCTCCCACCGCTACGCCGCCCATTCCAGCGCCTAGGTAGAGGACGCAGAAGCGCGCCGTCCCCAGCGCCCTTTCGAGCGGCGGACCGAGCGAGAGGAAGAGGAACAGGTAGACGAAGGCGTCCAGGCCCCAGCGGGGAACGAAGAGGGTCGAGAGGAGTCGCCACCATTGCCCGTGCGGTCGCTCCCAGGAAGCCTCCTGGCGGCGTTCCCAGGAGCACAGCGCGCAGGAGGCCACGGGAGGGGCACGCTTCGCTGAGAGGACGAAGCAGTCGTGGTAGCCCCCGTACTTGGCGTAGACCTGATCGGAGAAGGGAAGCCGCAGGTTGGGGGTCTCGCGGGCTTCGAGGAAGAAAAGGAGCGCGACCGATGCGACGAAGGCTACGGTCGCGCGGGCCCGCAGGCGCTCGGCCAACCCACCCCGCGCTCGCGGGCCCTCCGGGCCCGACCCCGAACGGTCTCCCCCGCCGCCGGCGGGGAGGGGTTCATCCACGGGCGAAGGAACCGAGTCCAAGAGACCTCCCCAGCCGACAGCGCTCCCAGTGAACCCTCGTCCGCAGTTCTTCGAGCGCAGCCGCCGCGGCCCGCGATCGGGGCCGGCGACTGCGGTCCCCTCCAGCCCCGCGGGCCACACCGAACTCGCGCGAGGGAACGAAGGCCATCGTCCGAGCCCCGACCCGATCCGTCAACCGCCGCGCGGCGCCGACGCAAGGGAGGAACTCCGCGGGAGCCGCCCGACGCGGGTTTCGAGGGTCTGCGCCCGAGCTACCGACCGCGGAACCATCCTTTGATGCGCGAGAGGAAGCCCGGCCGCGAGGCCGCTTCCTTCTCCTCGCGCCAGCGCGTTTCCACCTCTTGGAGGTAGTCCCGGCGCCGCGCTTCCGCCGCCTCGAGGGCTGCGAGCTGCCGCTCTACGAGGCGGTCCACGATGGCGGCCGCTCGGGCAAGCGCCTCGGGGCTCCCCGCAGCCACGTCGGAGGTCTCGCGCTGGAACACCTCGTCCCAGAGGCGGATCGCGCTGACCACCCGCGCGAAGGCACGAGCGCTCAGCTCCCAGATCGTCCGCACGTGCTTCTCGTTGCCCTCGAGTTCGACGAAGTCCATGACGTCGTGTCCGAGTTGCTTGTCGTAGACGCCTCCCCGCTGAAGGCTCTTCTTGGAGATCTTGCGCGTCGCCCGGTAGATGGGCGCCGCCTCCGGCGCCGAAGCCTCGATCATCACTTCGGCGATGACCCGCGCGTAGGGGGTTTGTCCCTTGGCCCGCGCTCCCAGCCCCGCGCGGGCAAGGGCGTTGCGACAGCGACGCTCGAAGGCGTCGTCGCCCGCCTGGGCGCGCCGGATCAGGTCTCGGACCGCCGGGAGGGCTCGCTCGGGATGCCCCGCCTCGATCGCGCGAGCGCCGGCGAGGTATTGCTCCTGCACGAAGTCCTCGAGAAGCCGATGGTGGTTGCCGATGATCCGAATCCCGAGTTCCGTGTCGGTGGGCTGGCCCTTGGGCTCCTTGCCCAGCGCCCAGCGGATCTTCGGGTCGACCTGATCTTCCTTGCCCGCCTTGATGAGCGCCATGGCCTGGTTGACCTGGTCCGTGGTCAATCGAGCGGGGGGAACGAAGCCCAGGCTGGCGGGGTCGGGGGCGCGCGAAGCGAACATGTTGCGGATGCGCAGCCAGGTGTGGGTCAGCTTGGCGTCGAGGAAGAACTCCGGAATGCCGAGGACGGTCGTGTGGATCTGGTTGCCGAGGTCCTCGATTCCGTGCAGGTTGTTGCCGCCGAAGGTCAGGGCAAGCCACTCTCCCCCGGGTCCGCCCCTGAGGGCGGCGATCATCGCCAGCTCGGTGTAGGTCTCGCTGAACTCCGGAGCGGAGCCGAGGGGAACCGGCGGGCGAGCGAATTGCTCCGGTGCCCGGAGGGCGGTCCACAGGCCGCCGCCCTTCTTGCCCGTGCGCAGGGTGGCGCCGTGGGCGTCGAACTGGCTGGGAATGCCCGTGAGTCCGCCGAACCACACGGTGCGGGGATCGTAGGGCACGGCGCGGCCGAAGGGATCGAGGCGCACTTCGTTCCCGTCCAGGTAGAGTCGATCCTGATTGCGCTCGTCGTTGTCCGGATCGACCGACCCTTCGCGGACGACGGTGCGTACGTCGGTGGGCCGGTCCGCAGGGACGTGGTCGATGCCAACCACCCGCTTGCCCGGATTGAGAAGGAGGAACTCCTTGAAGGCTGCGGCGTCGAAGCGCTCGAAGCTGGGCCAACGCTTCCGGAAGTCCGGATGGGCTGCCGCGCGGTCGTAGACGAAGCGCCGGAAGGCCACCAGGTCCTCTGCGGCCGGGGGCTGCACGCTGCGGCCGGCGTCGCGTCCGCCGAAGGCCAGGTCGTAGAAGTCCTTGTGAACCTCGATGGCGTAGCCGCTCGCGTCTCGAGGCGGAAGCAGGCCGGCCGCCGCGATGGCGACGGCGCAGGAAGCGAGGCGCAGGGCGGGCTTCATGGGTCCCCTCCTCGAGCGGACGAGGCGTTCCAAGGGCTTAGGCTAGGCGGAGTCGGCGGATTGTAACGAAAGGGGCTGGGCTTCGCCTCAAGTTTCCCGGCCGCTTGACAGAGGGCGGGGTCATCGGGTCCCCTGAGCCAAAGCCTCTGCCACAACGAGGGTTCGGATGGCGAGTTCCCGCTCTGCTGCGCCGCAGACCGAGTCGCTCAACGACATCGTGTCCCGCATCGTCCTGCAGCACAACATGGTCGACGAGGACAAGCTCGAGGAGGCCCTCGAGCTCCAGCGCGAGATCCTCGACACCGAGGGACAAAAGCAGTCCCTCGAGCGCGTCCTCCTGGACATGGGCATCCTGAAGGGCAAGCAGCTCAAGGGTCTCCGTTACGCGATCATCTACTACCTCGTCCGCAAGGCCGACCGCTTCTACGGAAAGATCGCCGTCCAGAGCGACATTTGCGAGCAGAAGTGGGTCAACGCCGCCCTGCGCGAGCAGAAGCGCATCCACGTGAAAGAGCGCCGGCTCGTCCGCATCAACAAGATCCTGCTGGAGAAGGGCTACATCAACAGTCGCGAGAACCGGGCCATCCTCCGGGCCATCGAAGGCATCCGCGAGCGACGGCGCAAGAAGAAAGGGGGGGGAGCGTCCCGCGGCAAGCAAAAGGGCAAGGCCCGCAAGCCGGCGGCTGCGTCGCCTGCGCCCGATCTCGAAGACGAATTGCAGGACCTCGACGACATCGCCAGCCAGCCCATCGAAGCCCTCAGCGAGAACACCCTCGATGACGATCTCGGCGTGCGGGAGGACGACCCCCAGTCCATCGAGGAGCTCGAAGAACTCTCGGGCATCGGAGAGGTCCACCCCTCCGAACTCGACGTAGACGACGTCAGCGAGGTCGGAGCCGAAGAAGAGTTGGACGCCACGTCCTCCGTGGAGGCCCTCGACGACCTGGACCTCGACGGCGAGGAGGAGGACGACGCCGACCTCGACCTCGACGACGACCTCGACGACGACCTCGACCTCGACGACGAAGCCGAGGGCGCCGCAGCGGGAGAAAGCGAAGGCTTCGTCCTCAACCTCAGCGGGAGCGACGCCTCCGCCGACGAGGACGACGACGACCTGGACGACGCCGACCTGGACGACGCCGACCTGGACGACGAGGACGACGCCGAGCTGGACGACGAGGACGACGCCGACGAGGACGACGACGACCTGGACGACGCCGACCTGGACGACGCCGAGCTGGACGACGAGGACGACGCCGAGCTGGACGACGAGGACGACGCCGAGCTGGACGACGAGGACGACGC
>RFHU01000078.1 GCA_003695705.1 Planctomycetota bacterium | reverse complement strand
TGCGCGTCCCGAGGAAGTGGCCCAGGCACACGAGGACGAAGAGGCCCTCGAGGGCGTAGAAGCCGGCGAGCACCTTGAGGACGCCGCTGGTGAACCCGTAGCTGTGCAGCCCGACGCCGAGCAGGTTGACGCCCCACCAGGAGAAGGCGACCACGCTCGCGCCCACCACGGCGAGCGCGTTGAAGCCCCAGTGTTTGACGTACCCGCCCAGGCGGGCGTGGAGCATGGCGAGCAGCCAGAGGCAGATCAGCAGCGCGCCGTTTTCCTTGGGGTCCCAGCCCCAGAAACGACCCCAGGAGTAGTTGGCCCAGATCCCGCCCAGGATCGTCCCCACCACCGAGAACAGGAGCGCAAAGCAGGTCGTCCCGTAGGTCATGCGGCTGACGCTGCGGTAGAAGGCCGGCTCGCCGCGCTTGAGGCCGACCAGCTTGCCGAACAAGTAGACGTGACCGAAGAGGGCGCCGACGAGGGCCCCCATGTAGCCGAGGGTGATGCAGGTCACGTGGGTCGCCAGCCAGAAGTTCGTGTCGAGCACGGCGACCAAGTTGCCCATGGTGTCCTGGCCGTCGTGGGCCTCGTAGCGCATGGCGAGGAACATGCCCCCCATGCCGACGAAGGTCGCCAGGGCGAGGGCGATTCGCTGGCGGTTCAGCCACTCGACGAACAGGGACAGCCACACGCCGCAGCCCGCGACGAAGAGGATCGTCTCGTAGAGGGTGCTGACCGGCGGACGGCCGCGGATCAGGCAGCGGTCGGCGACGCCCCAGGTCACGGCGGCGGCGCCGAGAACGGTGAGGGCCCACACCGCTCGGTAGAGGTAGCGGTGGTCCCGCAGCCAGGAGATGGCCGTGAGCACGAAGGCCAGGCTGAAGAGCAGCAGCGCTCGGCCGAAGTAGTCGCGCTGGTAGTAGCGGACCTCGCGCGGGATCTTCGCGTACTCGCCCCGGGCGCTGGCCAGCGCGACGGCGCCTTCGTGGAAGGCGGTCAGGGCTGCGCGGAAGGCGGCGGGATCCGCGCGGGAGGCCATCATGCTTTCCAGTGCGCCGAGGAGCTGATGGTGGCGGGTGAGGTCGTTGCTGCCGGTGAAGCTCAGATGCACGACGTCGTAGGGACTGAGCCACTCCTTGGCGTCGTCCACGGGCTCGGCGGGCGCGAAGAGGCGGAGCGCTGCAGAGCGGCGCGAGCGCGTCTCGATCCGCTTGGCCAACTCCTGAATGGCCGCAATCTCCTGTTCCTTGGTCTCCTGGGGGACGCCTTCGGCGGCGTCCATTTGCTGGAAGAGGAAGGTGACCAAGCGCGCCTTGGCGAGGACTTCGCTGAGCGGGGCCTGTTTCTTGCCGAAGATCCTCTGCAGGCCGCCGGAGCCGTCGACCCGGAGGGGGCCGCCCCGCACTAGGTCCAGGGCGTGGACGAGGGCCATGTAGTCCTGCAGGTTGCGCGCGAGGTCGAGGGTCTGCTGTTCGACCAGGGTTCGCTGCTTGGCTTCCTTTTGGGAGAATACGTTCGCGCGCTTGAAGAGCTCGTGCGTGCCGTCCTTCAGTTCGTCGTAGCTGTAGCGAGCGCGCCGTTTCTTGACCACCGCGCCCAGGCCGGCGCCGGTGAGCACTTCGGCGTTCTGCACCAGGAACACCTCGTAGGTGTTCGCCACCTCGGGGTAGAAGAGGCAGTCCAAGAGCCACTCGCCCGGCGTGAGCTTGGTGCCGTCGGGGCGGTAGGCGGTGCGGCTGCCGCGCAGTCGGAGGAGTTGGAAGCCGGCCAGTGTGCTGAGGGGCTTGACCCGGCCGGCGTCTTGCACCGGGAGACTCTCGAAGAGGGAGACGACCTCGGGGTCCCAGCGTGGGGGGACGATGGTCGCCGCCGGGCGCGCCGAGAGGGGAGCGGAGACCAAGAGGCCCAGGGCGAGGAGGGGGAGGGCGCGGTGTCTCATGCGGTCACCTTGGCGGGGGCCTGGGAGGGGCCCTCTGTCTGCTCGGCGGCCCGCCGCTGCTTGGCCTGGGTGCGTATGGACGCGACGAGCTTGCGCCCAAAGGCGAGCAGCATGCCCACGCTGATGACGATGCAGGCGTAGAGCGGCCAGTAGTCGGAGGGGTTGCGCACCACCGCGAAGGTGGAGAACAGGGGGTCGCCAGGCCGCGCGTTGGCCGGTCCCCAGGAGGCCTGAAAGAGCACGAGTCCGCGGTGCCGCAGGGGCTCGTTCATTTCGATCAGGTGCTTGGTGGGCGGCGCGCCTTCTTCGTAGACCGTGACCTCGCTCTTGAACACCTTCGGCATGTTGGTGCCCGGGTAGAGCTCGCGGGTGAACTTGTCGAGGGCCACCGCGAAGGGCATCTTGAAGCGTCGCTTGCGCAGGTCGATGGCCCACGTGCGCCCGCCGGCGCGCACCGCGAGGGGGTAGCGTTGACCGCCCCAGAGGATCGCCTGGGTCTCTTCGCCCGAGGAGGTGCGGATCGTCGCGTAGAGCCCGGCGACGTTCTGTTCGTTTTCGCGTGCGAGTTCGAGTTCGCGCAAGGCGTAGCCGTCGATGACCGGACCTGCGGCTTTCCACATGGGCCCTTTGGGAAGGGCCTGGCAGTTGCGAAGCACGCGACGGACCTCGAGGTCGAAGGGCAGGTCGGGCGAGGTGAAGGTCCGCGATCCTTCGCCGAGGGAGAGGAACTCGCTGTCGGGGATGATCCACTCCTTGACGTCGCGCTCCTGCGCGCCGTCCCAGATGGCGATCTCCCACTCGTGGTAGCTCACGTATTCGTCGGAGCGCGTCATGCGGGCGTCCGGCACGCGGCCGACTTCGAACAGGGTCAGGTGCCCTTCGTTGGAGAACTTCAGCTTTACGAAGCCGGCCAGGAGGAGGATCAAGATGCCGGCGTGAGTCACCAGGACCCCGAGCGTCGCCTTGGTCTTGCGCATGCGCACCACGCCGCCCAGGACCAAGTTCACCCCGAGCACGATCAAGACCAGGTAGGCCCCCGGAAGGGGGACTGGGACTAGGTCGCCGAGCCAGTGGACGAGGAAGAGCGACTCGAAGTACTTCTTCTGCACGTCGTAGAGGCCGAGCTCGGTCTGCTCGAGGGTGCCAAAGAAGGTCAGCACGAAGAGGAGGAGAAGGAGGACACAGCACAGCCCGTAGGAGGCGAGGACGTCGACGAGCTTGCTGCGGAAGTTCGAGGTCGTGGCAGAGGACGTCATTGGGCCTCCTCGGACTTCGCGGCCAGGGCGAGGGAGGCGCAGAGCGCGCGGAAGCGCGTTCGTTCGCGCTGGACCTCCTCGGCGGGTCCGGTCAGCTTCACGAACACGGTGAAGCCCTCTTGAGGGCACACAAGGCCGAGCAGACGGTGGTCTGCTTTGGGCCCGTCGCGGGTTTCGAGGGTGCCTTGGGCGTCGAGGAGGGTGGCGTCGCGATCGAGTACCCGCAGGGTCGGGAGGGCGGAGACTTCGGCGTCGCTGAGGGGTTCTTGGCCGATTTGCTTGCGCCAGCGGTTTACGTTTTCGCGGACGCCGCCTGCTTCTCCGCGGAGGACGGTGACGTAGCACTCCACCCCGGGGCTCTCAGCGCAGGAGAAGGTGACCTCGCGCATGGGCCGTGGGCCTCGCTCGCTCCAGCCCTTCGGTGTCTGCCAGCGGAGCTTGGGGAGCGGGGGGCGTCGGGGAGGTCCGGCGGCTTCGGGAGAGGGTGCGCCGGCGGTGTGGTCCCCGTCGGCCGGCGCGCGCGCGTGGCCGCCGTCCCCTGCGGGACGCAGCGAGGAGCAGAAGGCGAGGAAGTGCGCGCGCTCGCCGGCGACGGTCTGCTTGGGGCCGACCATCTTGATGAACAGCGTCCCGGCACGTCCCGAGAGCACGTGGGGGACGATGACCCCGACGAGGGCGTGGTCGGGCTTCGCCTCCCCGCCCATGCCCGAGTAGCTCCCCTCGAGCTCCACGAGGACGCCCTGGCGGCCGAGGACCTTCACCGAGGGCAGCGCGGCGAGGGCCGCCCCGTCGATGGCCGCGAGGCCCATTTGCTTGCGCCAGCGGTTCACGTTGGCCAGCGTCCCGCCGCCGCCGCCGGGAAGGTGCACCACGCTGCACTCGGCGCCGTGTCCGCCGCCCACGTGGAAGCTGAGGAGGCGCATGCCCTGGGGCGGATGCGCGTGCCAGCCTTCCGGGAGGTCGTAGGCGAAGGGCGCGGGGGAGGTTTCGCCGTGGGGCGAGCCTTCGCTCGGCGGAGGAGCCGCGGGGAACCGACCGAAGCGGTCGCTGCTCTTGGCTTGGGCGTAGAACCGCTTGGCGGGGACGGTCGCCACCCGGGTGTGGGAAATCGCACGCGTGGGGGCGTCGTCGTCGCAACCCCCCAGCGCGAGGACCAGGGAGAGGAGGCAGGCGCAGCGTCTCATGGGACCTCGCAGGGAGCGTATCCCGGCCCTTCTGCCCCCACAAGGCTTGAGGAGCGCGAGGGCGTCGAAGGGGCACCTCCCAAGGCACCCCGCCGCGCACCCCTGTGCGGCCGGCGCGGGTACATGCGCCGGCCGAGCCCGAAGGCTCGACCGGCAGGAAGGTGCAGGGTGTGGGTGAGGCGCCGGCTCAGGCCGTGAGGCCGAAGTACTTCATGAGCGCGGTGCCGTTGTTCATGCGGTCCACGGGCGGCGCGTCGCGGGCGTTGAGCGGCACGTCGTAGGCGACCTCGAGGCCGACCTGGAAGCCCATGGAGCGGTAGAGCAGCGCGCCGAGGTCCTTGGGCTCCACGGGATCGACCAGGTTGTTGTCGCGCACCCGGAAGGTGCCGCGCGGTCCGGTGTCGCCCCAGGCGCCGGTCTTGAAGAGCGGCTGGTTGACCGAGACCATGGCCCAGCTGAAGCCGTCGCCCCAGTGGTCGCGGCCGTCGACGCCGCGCGGGACCTTGCCTTCGGGGGTGCGGCCGAACTCGCCGCCCATGAGGATCAGGCAGCGCTTGCCGCTGTTCTTGATCCGATTGATCACCTCGACGACGCCCTGGTCGACTTCCTGGCCCCAGTTGCGGCGGATCGTGCGCATGTTGTTGCTGTGGGAGTCGTTGCCCCCGATCCCGCAGGCGACGTAGGGGATGCCCGCCGTGAGGAGCTTGGCGGCCTGGGTGAGGCGCTGGCGCACGCCGTTGTTGGCGCCCGGGACCAGGGGGGTGCCCGTGAGGTCGAAGGCCCGCGCGGCGTCGCCCTTGGCGGCGATGTCGATGGCGTCGCGCGTCGCCTTGTCGAAGTCCTTGGCGAGCTGGTCGGGGCGCTGGCTAAGGAAGCGCGCGTTCAGCTTGGTGAGCAGGTTCTGGCGGCGGGCGTAGCGCTGGGCGTCCACGCCCGGCGGGAGGCCGAGGGCCTGCACCACGCGGTTGCTGCCCTGCCCGCTGCCCGCGTTGACCTGCAGGGCCGTGGGGCAGCGCGACTGCTTGGCGTCGTTGACCTGCCGCCCGTTCGAGCCGTTGATCACCACCGCGGGGATCCCGAGGCCCGAGCCCTGGAAGTAGTAGGCCATGACCGCGGCCGTCGAGGGATACATGTCGGCGAAGGTGGTCCCCTTCCAGAAGCAGTTCATGTACTGCTGGCCGTTGCCGTGGCTGTTCGAGCCGTGGCTCATGGAGCGCAGGAGGCCCAGCCCCACGTTGGCGTCGTTCATGACCAGGTTCGCCAGGTTGGGGAAGACCTCGCTGATCTGGATCGGGTTGCCGTACTTGTCGTTGACGCCCAGGTTGATGGTGTTGAACTGGTTGACGTTCTCGCCCGGCTTGGGGTCCCAGGTGTCGGTCTGGGAGGGGCCGCCCGAGAAGAAGATCTGCAGGGCGCAGTCGTAGAGGGCGTTCTTGCGGGGCACCTCGCCGAAGGCGCGCTGGACGAAGATGTCCGACTGCATGGAGAGCCCCATGAAGCCCAGGGCCAGTCCGCTCTTGCCCACCTTCTTGAGGAAGTCGCGCCGCTTCTCGTCGCAGCCGCAGTTGATGTGAGTCATTTCGATAGCTCCGTCGTGTCTCGTTGTAGGGTTCGTCTACGGTGTAGAAGTTCCGGCGGGGGTGTGCCAGCCCAGGGCGCCCCGCCGGGGTAGCGCCCTGGGCGGCTCGGGCCTAGCGGGTGACGAACTCCGTCGTCGCGAAGAGCGCAGCCGCGCAATCCTCGAGGCCCTCGCGGACGTTGGCCGCGCCGTTGATCGTCTGCACGCAGCAGTCGATCTCCTCCTGAGCCGGCTCGCGGGTGAGGATGGAGCGGAACAGGCTGCGGATCGCGTCGGCCTGGGTCATGCTGCCGCCGCTGACCGCCTGGGCGAGCTGGGCCACCTGGCCGCCGTTCGCCGTCACCCGGTCCTGGACGACCGGGCTGTTGAGCAGCACGAAGGCCTGGCTCATGTTCGGCGTGCGGATCGTGCCGCTGATCTGCTCGTGGGTGAAGTTGAACCCGAAGGTCTGGAGGAGGAAGTCGCGGTCGCCGCCGCCGAGGGTGTTGCCGGTGGCCTGGCTCAGGTTGGCGTCCACGCACTCGGCCTGGGCGCGGCGCAGCACGCGGCGGGCGAGGAACTCGTCGCCGGCGGTGCCGACGGTGGGGTCCATGGCCGAGGAGAGCTGGTAGTAGGCGCTGTTGAAGATCACGCGCAGGAAGGCCTTGAGGCTGTTGTTCTGCGCGAAGATCCGCTGCAGGGCGTCGAGGACCTGCTTGGCCTTGACCTTGTCGAGGTTGGCGGCGAGGAACTGGTTCGGGTCGAGCAGGTTGCCGCAGACCTCACCGAAGATCCGGTGGCCCATGCCGCGGTAGAAGGCGGCCGACTTGGTGAACAGCGTCGCGAACTCGGCCCGGCGGGTGCCCACGGGATCGTTGAGGGTGGTGTTGACGGTCGCCGTGGGGTCCAGGGTGAAGGCCGGCTGGTAGGGGTTGCCGTTGTTGCCGCTGCGCACGCCGAACTTGTCGAGGGGGATCGCTTCGCTGTTGTTCGTGGCGAAGAAGGCGTCGAGGGGGTAGCGGTCGGCTTGCACCCAGCGGATCGTGTCGTTGGGGCCGGTCAGCGGGTGGTCGTGGCAGACCGCGCACTTCGCCGTCATGCCGGTGCCGGCGAGGAGGAGGATGTCCACCTTCTTGGCGGCGTTGTCGTGCAGGGTCTCGAAGGAGGCCACGTTGCCGCGGGCGAGCTCGGCGAACATGTCCGCGATCGGGGTGTCGTTGGTGATCTGCGTCGCCGCCCACTGCTCGAAGGCGCTCGCGTTGGCGGCCATGCCGTCGGTGTTCTTCATTTGGAACCACTCGCCGAACTTGGAGCCCCAGCGGGTGGCGAAGGCGGGGTCGGCGAGGACCTTCTCGACCTCGTCGCTGCGCTTGGTGGGCGCGTTGTTCTGCGCGAAGGCCATGTACTCCTGCTCGGTGGGCGTGCGGCCCAGGGCGTCGGAGTAGAGGCGGCGGAGGAACTCGCCATCGCTCGCCTCGGCGGCGGGCTCGATCAACTGGCCGAAGAGGCCGGTGAGGATCGCCTGGTCGAGGGGGTTCGTCGAGGCGCCCAGGGTGCCGCCGGAGTAGAGGCTGTTGGTGTCGACGGGCTGGGCGGGGTCGCCGGCGCCGAAGACGTAGTTGGCGCCGAAGACCAGGGCCGCCGACGCGATCCGAGCCACGGCGATCACCTCACCGTCGGCGCGGGCGCGCATGAGGCCGGTGGAATCGGTCACCGCGAGGTTGCTCGGCTTGTTGTTGGTGTCGAAGATCCCGACCATGACGCTGCGGGTGTAGTCCCACAGGCGGCCCTGGTCGTCGCGGGCGAGCACCGCAAGCTGCTGGTACTCCTCCACGCCCCGGTCGATGCTGACCCGCGGGAAGTTGCGGGTCTCGGGGTAGATCTCCATGGAGACCAGGTTCGGCTGGGTGGCCGCCGGGGCGACGACCGTCACTTCGACCTGCTCGGTGCGGCCCTGGTAGCTCACCGCGATCTTGGTGCTGCCTTCCTGCAGGGGCTGGATCAGGCCCGAACCGGTGACCTGGACGATGCTCGGGTCCTCGACCACGTATTCGGCTTCGCGGGTGGCGTCGACCGTCCCGCCCGAGTGCTTGGCGTCGACCACGAGCTGGAAGCCCGCGTTGACCGAGGTTTGGTCGTTGTCGATGGTCAGGGGCTCGCTGGGATAGACCTCAACGCCCACCAGGGGTCCGATGTTCCCCTTGCTCGTGGAGCCCGCGGCCACGCTGCCGCCTCCGCCGCCTCCGCCGCTTCCGCCGCACCCTGCGGCGCTGACGCAGAGGGCGGAAATGGTGAGCAGGGCAGTGAACACCTCGCCCTTCCTGCGCTTCGTCTCGATCAATCGCATCCTTGACCTCTCTCTGGGACTCTCTGACCGGTGGCCTCGGGGGCCCCTAGCGCAGAAGTCGTTCCAACGGATCGAAGGAGGAGGGGGGAGGGGGCATAAGGCATTTGGGAGCAGACGCTTGGGGCCCGCCTGCAGCCCCGCAAGAGGGCCTTGGGGGCAGGGGGAACGATTCGCGCGATCCGCTCCTGAACCGCTAGCGCGCACGGTGTGCGCGGTGGAAGTCCGCGCGAGCCGACCGGGGCACGGGGCGAAACGAAGCCCGGCACGAAGGCTCTAAGCCCCTTGGTTGGAAGGGGTCACGGGACCGGCCGGCCTACCCCAGGCCGCCGCCATCGGGTACCTTGCCCCAAACCCCTTCTCCCATGCTCACCAACCTCATCATCATCTCCGGGGTCCTGCTCGTCGTGGCCGTGGTCGCGGCGACCCTGCTCGCCTTCCGCCGGGAGGACCGGACGCGCGTGGCCCTCGAGGAGGCGCGGGCTGCGGGCCTCGACCGACCGGCCAGCCTCCACCCGGTGATCGACAACGACGCGTGCATCGGATCGGGCGCCTGCCTCAAGGCCTGCCCCGAGTCGGTGCTCGGGCGCGCGGGCGGCAAGACGCACCTCGTGCACGCCACCGATTGCATCGGCCACGGCCGTTGCCAGGCGGCCTGCCCCGTGGAGGCGATCACCCTGGTCTTCGGCACCGCCGAGCGGGGGGTGGACATTCCCCTGCTCCGCGCGGGCTACGAGACCAACGTCGACGGGATCCTCATCGCGGGGGAACTCGGCGGCATGGGGCTGATACGCAACGCCATGACCCAAGGCCTCAAGGCCGTGGAGACCATTCCCCGCATCCTCGAGCGGCCGGGGGTCGCCGAGCCGGACGAGGAGGTCCCCGACGTATGCATCGTCGGCGGCGGGCCCGCGGGCATCGCCGCGGCCCTCGCCTGCAGCGAGAAGAAGCTGCGCTACGTCCTCCTCGAGCAGTGGAGCCTCGGCGGCAGCGTCACCCACTACCCCCGGCGCAAGCTGGTCTTCACCGAGCGGATCACGCTGCCCATCGTCGGCCCCTTCGGGAAGCCCGAAATGCTCAAGGAAGAGCTCGTGGCCGAATTCGAGCGCATCCTCCTCCAGGCCGACATCACCCTGCTCGAGGGCCGGCGCGTCACCGGCGTAAGCGGCCGCGCCGGGGACTTCCGCATCGCCGTCGACACCGCCGAGGGTCCCGAAGAATACCGGGCGCGCACGGTCTTGCTGGCCATTGGCCGCCGCGGCACCCCGCGCCGCCTCGAAGTCCCGGGCGCGGACCTACCGCACGTGGTCTACCGCCTCCTCGATCCCGAGCAATACCGGCACCGCAAGGTCCTCTGCGTGGGCGGCGGCGATTCGTCAGTGGAGGCGGCCTTGAGCCTGTCGCGGGTGGCCGGCTGCGAGGTGCACCTCTCCTACCGCGGCGAGGCCCTCTTCCGCTGCCGCAAGAAGAACCGCGACGCCTTCGCCGAGCGCGTTGCCGAGGGCAAGATCCGGCCGCACTTCGGGACCAACGTGGCACGGATCGCCCCCGACCAGGTCGTGCTGCGCCACGACGACGGGCGCGAGGAGACGCTCGCCATCGACGACGTCGTCGTGAACATCGGCGGCCTCTTGCCTACTCCTTTCCTCGAGTCCATGGGCATTGCCGTCGAAACCAAGTTTGGCGAGGCCGCGGGTCCGCCGCCCAGCGCCCCGGGGGCCGCGTGACTCCGCGGCGTCCCGGCGACAGCGACGACGACCTCTTCCTCGACAGCGGGGAGGGCCCGTCGGTGGGCGACCTCGACAGCGACCTCGGGCCGACCTTCGGCCTCGAGAGCGACGAGGGGCCCATCCACGGCCTGGGCGAGAGCATGGACGAGGACACTTCGCTCCTGCCTCGTTCGCGCCGCGCGCGTCGGCAGCGCGCCGAGGCCCAGACCGACCTTGGCCCCGTTCCCGAGGAGGCCTCCGAGCGCCGCCCCTCTTCCCGCCGACGGGCCGCGTCGCCCTCGCCGAGCGACGCCATGCTCGCCGGCGTCGAGGATTCGGTGGAAGAGGACCCTGCGCCCTTGGCGCGGACCCAGGGTGGGCTCGGGGGCCCGCCCGTCGCGCGGCCGGGGGG
>RFHU01000077.1 GCA_003695705.1 Planctomycetota bacterium | reverse complement strand
GTGCACGCGTCGGTCGTCGCGACGGCCGTGGACGTGCTGAAGCTCGAGCTGGCCCAGCTCCACTTCGATACGACGACGGCGAAAGTGTACGGAGACTACGGGCACAGCGTCGAACCTGAGGATCCCGAGGAGCCGGACGCCGTTCCCCATGCGACGCGCGGCCACAGCAAGGACCACCGACCCGACCTCGAGCGGATCGTGCTCGGCCTGACCGCCGAGGTCGTGTTCCGGCTCTTCGAAGGGATCGACACGCTTCGCGGCGTGCTGCCGGACGGCGCGGTGGTCGTCACCAGTACCAACACCGAGCAGATCCGACTGCTCCGCCTCCTCGGTCATGCCCTCTTGGAAACGCCCGGAGTCGACGTCGCAGAGCCCCGCGTGCCTCGCCCCGGCGATCGCGCTTGGAAGCCCGTTCCGAGAACGGCGGCCGAGAAGGCAAGGCGGGCGGAGATCCGAAGGCAACGGCGCGGAAAAAACGCTGACCTAGCCTCTCCGGATTCCCGGCTAGTATCCCGCCGGCCCGGCTCCGCGGCGCTCGGCTCGCCCCCGTCGCCGACCTGGCTGGGCTGCTGCACGGCGTGCCGGCCCGGCGCCCGAATGCCGCTGCCGGGATCGCTGACGAGGCAGCGGCCGTCGGGACTTGCGGTGAGGGTCCCCACCACCGTCCAGCGGCCGGCGTCGTGGTCGAAGCTCCACAGGCTCGCCTTGCCGCGGGGCTGCGTGCCCAGGGTGTTGGGGAAGCGCACCGCCGCCGGCAAGTCGAAGTTGGTCGCCCCGTCCGTTTGCAGCGCGAATACGATTCCGAAGTCGAGGCCCTCCGGCAAGGGTCCCGGCAGCCGGTCCGGCGCCACGGGCGCAATCCCGACCCGACCTCCCGGGCGACCGTCGTCGAAGAAGAGCGATCCCTGGGGCACGGTCCCCTCGGTACCCGCCAACTCGGGGTGCGCGTTGAGGATCGACGGCGGAAAGCGCACCGTCGTCGGACCTTGCGGTGCGAGCGGAGCCAGCACGTCTTCCCCCACCAAGGGCAGGTGATTGTCCGGCAGGTTGGTCTCGGTGCCCGGCACCGAAACGAAGGCCTTGCCCACCGTCGGGTAGTAGGCCCCGGGCGGCACCGGTGCGCGCGCGTTGCGCCCGTCGACGTGCACGAAGAAACGCCCCGCCGGCGCGGGGTCCAGGCGGAAGTTGCCGAAGGCGTCCGTCTCCGCAAACAGGCTCGCTTCCGCGCCGTCCACCGTCACCCGCACCCCTGCCAGGGGTCGGTTTGCGCCTTCGTCCCCCCGTTCCGACGCGAACACCCGCCCGCACACCGCCGTTCCCGGCACCAGGGTGAGGGTCGTCGTGCCGAAGTCGATCGCCGCCACGCCCTCCGGTGCTCCGTCGCGGTCCGCGTCCACCGCCCGCCCCGCGGCCTTGCGCAGGAGGTAGCGGGCCTCGAGGGCCTCGGGGGCCTGGGGGCCGAACGCTGGTTCGAAGGGGCGCGGTGCGCTGGACTCCGTCGCGTGTTATGTAGGGGCGCGGGCGCCGTGCCGCGGGGCCGCGCGCCGAGGAGGGACCGTGTCGCAGGGAGCAGCGGCCGCAGACGCCTTGCAGCGCCTCGCAGCGAAGCGCTCCCGCGCGGACGAACGATCCTTGAGGGACCGGTTCCGTCGGGAAGGGGCGGCGCTTCGCTGGGACCGCTTCTTCGTTCCCGAGGAGTTCACCCTGGGCTTCCGCACCCCGTTCTGGGACGAGCTCGCGGAGGACGAGCGCTTGGCCCTCAACCATTGGACCTACGCGCTCGTCTACGCGCGCATTCGCGACGGCGAGGAATACGCTCGCCTCGCCAACCGAATCGTTGCGGCCGCGTTGCGCCCGCACGACGAAGGGGTCGCGCAACTCCTCCTTCGCGAGGCGCGGGAGGAGGAGGACCACCTGGCGGCCTTCGGCGCCGCGCGGGCCCGGATCCTGGAACGGCTCGGGCTGCGCGGGGTCGCCATGCCCTCCAAGCCTGCGCGTCGCCTGCTGGTGAGCGCGGGAGCGGTCCGCGCCCTGCTGCTCACCTACGGAGCGGACTTCGTCGTCGTCTACTTCTTGGCCCGCGGGCTGGCGAACATCATGGGCATGGGCTTCGAGCGTCCGCTTGCGCGCCGCGCGGACGGGGACCCGACGATCACGCTGTTGACCCGACTCCACGTCGAGGACGAGAGCCAGCACTACGCGGTCTCTCGCCTCCTGGCCGCCGGCGCGCGCGAGTTCCTTCCTGCGCGGCGCGCGGGCCCTCTGCGCCGTTGCGCCACGCGCGCGCTCGTGCAGACGGTGGCGCGCTACACCTTCTCGGAGCGGCTCTCGAAGCGGCTCGAGCGAAGCATGTCCCTGCGCGCCGTGCAGCGCCTCGCGGCGCTCCGCCGGCGCAGCGTGGCCTTCCGGAGCGCCCTCGTCGACGCGCACTTCGCGCGTCCGGGGGGGATCGAGTTGAGCAGGAACCGACTCCTCCCGCGCCTGCACGGTCGCCTGCTCGCCGCGGCCGCGCTCGACCCCGTCGAGCGCGAGGCCTGGGCCGAGCGCGTCGTCGTCGAGCAGCAGCACCTGCGATTCCTCGATCCGAGCGATCCGCTTCTGCTCGCGCGCCGCGTTCGGAGCGACGACCCGTGCCGGCAGATCCCGCCGGGATCGAGGCAGGGGGGAGCCTGACGGCGGGTCTCCCGCGCGGTCAGTCCTCCTTGCGCACGTTTACGACCTTCCAGCGTCCTCGGTGCAGGCGGAGCAGCACCCGATACCCGGTGAGCACGACGCGCGCGTCGCGGCGTCGGTCGAGGTAGCTGAACTCGGAGATGCTCGCGCGCGCCTCCTCGCCCGAGCGCGTAGGGGCGTCGCATTCGAAGCGGATCGAGGCGCCCCGGCGGAAGATCCCCTGGAGAAGTTCGTGGGAGGCGGCGGGGTCGAGGAACCACGCCTCGAGGCGTCCGGCGTCGCGGCTGCGGACCGCTGCGGCAAAGCCATCGAGGGCGTCTTGCAATGCGCGCTGGGCGCGCGCGCGGTTCCACGCGCGCGCGCCGGCGCGGATCGAGCGCTCGTAGTGTTCGAGTGCGGCTTCCAGGCGCTTTGCGCGCTGGGCGGCCAGGCCGTTGGCGTAGGCGGAGCGGGCCGCCCGCCGCAAGCGGTCGGTCGTCCCGTCGCGCTCGGAGGCCTTCCGTCGGTCGAGGGCGGACACGTAGCGGCGCGCGCGCCGTGCCCGTTCCGAAACGCGCTGAGCGAGTTCCCGGTGCCTCGTCAGGGCCGCGTCGACGGACTGCGTGCAGGCCTCGAGGTCGCGGACGAGTTCGGCGAGGCCTTCGGAGACGCTCTCGATGGCTTCCGGGGGGCTCGTCCTCCGCAACTCCGCCACTTCGTCGCGGAGCCCGCGCAGGCGTGTTCGCAAGGCGCGCGCGCGGACCTCCGGAGAAGAGGAGCTTGGCCAGGCGATCCCCTGGTCCGCCGCGGCGGCGAGGGCTTTCTCGAGGCGGTCCAGCCGCTGTGCGCAGAGGGGCACCTGCAGCTCGAGGCTCCTGAGCATGAGGGCCACCAGACGGTCGTCGCGGGGGGGCGCAGGAGTCTCTTCCCAGAGCAGGGTCACGGGAGCGCTCTCCGGAGCGAGTTCGACGCGTCGTTCCTGGGCCTGGCCGCTCTCGCGGCGGGCGCGCAGCGAGTAGCTCCCCAGCGGGAGTTCGGAGAACACCAGCAGCCCCGCGGCGTCTCCACGCCCTTGGCGTCGGAACGCGGGGTCGTCGAGCGAGGCCAGCTCGACGCGAGCTCCGGGCGCGGTGCGCACCACGAGGGTGGCGCGTCGAGACAGGAGTCGCTCGGAAAGGAAGAACAGAGCGACACCGACGACCGCCGCGAGGCCGACGACCGCGGGCAGGAGGCGGCGGAGGAGTCGCCGGCCTCCGGGCTTCTGGGAGGAGTCGGCACCGGCCTTGGAGCCTTCGCCTTCCGCTGGGTCCGGAGCGCGGAGCGAGTCCTCGAGGGCACGGGCGAAGGCGTCCGCCGAGTCCCAGCGGTCGGCCGGGGCCTTGGCCAGCGCCCGCGCGAGGACGGCCTCGAGGGCCGCGCCGTGGTCGAGGTTGGGGTTCGCAGACCGGAGAGGGCGGGGGGTCGCGACCACGTGCGCGCGCATGATGTCGTTGGACGTCTGGGCGGGGAAGGGGAGCGATCCGCTGAGGAGCTCGTAGAGGACGACCCCCACCGCGTAGAGGTCGGCCTTGTGGTCGCAGCGCTGGCCGAGCGCCTGTTCTGGGCTCATGTACTTCGGCGTGCCGATCACGGCTCCGTCGCGGGTACGGGGTCCGCTCCCGTCGTCCGCGTCTCCGAGCAGCTTGGCGAGGCCGAAGTCGAGCAGGCGGACGCGGTCGCCCGGCTCCACCATGATGTTCTGGGGCTTGATGTCGCGGTGGACGACGCCGCGCGTGTGGGCGGAGGCAAGGGCGGCGAGGATCTGGCGGGCGATGGCCACGGCCCGCTCCGAGGGCAGGGGGCCCTCCTCTTCGAGGACCTGGGAAAGGGTCCTCCCGGAAGAGTAGTCCATGAGCATGTAGAAGTGCCCAGCGGCCGTCTCGCCGAACTCGCGCGTCTGGATGATGTTCTCGTGGACGAGTTCGCTGGCGATCCGCGCCTCTCGGTAGAAGCGCTCGCGGAAGCTGCTTCGCTCGGCGGACTGCGGGTGGATCAACTTGAGGGCGACGGTCTTTTCCAGCAGCAGGTGCCAGGCGCGGTAGACGACGGCCATGCCGCCGCTGCCGATGGGCTCCAGCACGCGGTAGCGTCCTTCCAGCACCTGCCCTACGAGGGGATCGTCGCTGTCCACCGGAGCAGGTGCGCGGGCCAGCGCCGCGCGGGCCCGACGCGAGGTCGCCGTGTGCGAAGGGTCGAGGCCGCGGCGGCCGGGCGGGGTGCTGCCGGCTCCCGCCGGGGGGGGGGCGCGAGGCGTCCGCCGTCGGGTCGGTGGCCGAGGTCCGGCGGCGCGTCGGCCCTTGTCCGCGGGCGCGGGGACCGCGACACGGGGATCCTGCCCGCGGGGCGCCTCTTCGGGCGGGGCAAGGGTCTCGTCGGGGTCGTCGTCGGTGGAGTCTCCGCGGACGGAGAGGACTCCGGGCGGCGGTCCGCCCGGGCCCGCGTCGATGGGATCGAAGTCCTCGCCGGGGGCTTCGGCTGCGGGATCGGCCACGCCGCCGAGTATGGCCACCCGCGGGCGCGGGCGCCAGGCGGGTGCTAGGTTGGCTCCATGGTCCTCCCTCCGCCGCAGGCCGGGGAGCGTTCCCCCGTTGCGCGCACGCGCGTCTCCGGCTGCCGCTTGCTCGAGCGACGCAGCCGCGGACCCTTGGGCGAACTCCACCTGGCCGAGACGGAGGAGGGGCGGGCAGTGCTCGTGCGCCTGGTGGCGCAGGGGCTGGCGGCCGAAGCCCTCGAGCCGGTGGAGGAGGCCCTCGCCTCCCTGGAGGATCTCTACAGCCCGAACGTTGCGCGCGTTCTGGGTCGGGATCTGCGCGGCGATCCCGGCCACTACCTGCTCGAAGACCCGGGCGGAGCGAGCCTGCTCGACTTGGTGCGCCGTTGCCGGCCCCTGGACGCTGCGGAGCTGGTGTGGCTGGGGCGCGGCCTAGCGAGTGGGCTCTCGGCGTTGCACCGGAGGAACTTGCCCCACGGAGGCCTGGCGCCGGCCTCCGTCGCGGTGTGCGCCGAGGGCCCACGCATCGTGGACCTGGGCTGGAAGGACCGCCTGGCCGGCCGCGGGCCCGAGAAGGCGGGCGACCTGCGCGCCCTGGGGGAGCTGCTGGTCTTCGCCGCATCCGGAGTGCGTCCGCCGCCTCCAGGGAAACCGTTCGACCTGCGCAAGCGGGTGCCCTGGTTGCCCCCGCCCGTGGCCCATCTCCTCGAAGAATTGCTCGGGCCGGCCGAGGCGAGGCCCTCGGCCCGAGAGACGACGCAGCGCTTCGAGGAGCTTGCTCCGCAGCTCTCGGTCCCCGAGCGTGCGCCCCTGCCTTCTCTGCTCCCCCTGCTCGACCGTGTGACCGATCGGTCCCGCGACCCGGGGACTCGGAGCGACGGCAACTCGGGCTTGCGCGAGTCGAGCTGGGACCTCGACGGGCCGGCGCTCGAACCGGGGAGCGCGGTCCTCCTCCGCCCGGGCCTGGAATTGAACGTCGAGCGCCTCTTGGGTCGGGGCGGCATGGGCGTCGTCTACTTGGTACGCGACGCGCAGCTCGGACGGCTGGCCGCGTTGAAGCTCGTGCGTGGGCGGAACGAGACGCGGGTCCGGCGCTTCCAGCGCGAGACCGGCGTGACCGCTCGGCTGGATCACCCGGGCATTCCGTCGGTCTACGAGGCGGGCCGCACCCCTGCGGGCGAGGACTACTTGTTGATGCGCTACGTCGAAGGGAGTTCCCTGCGGCAGCTCCTCGACCGTCGCGAGCAACAGGGGGGGAGCCGCAGCCGCGAGGAAGTGCGCCGGCTCCTCGCGGCGCTCGTGCGGGTGGGCGAAGCGCTGGGCTACGCCCACAGCCGCGGGATCGTGCACCGCGACCTCAAGCCCGACAACATCATGGTGGGCGCCCACGCAGAGGTCTTCGTCATGGACTGGGGCTTGGCGCGCAACCTGGGAGAGAGCGCCCAGGAAGACGCGCGCCTGGCCCAAGACCTCGGCGCCTCGGGGCCGGCGGAGGCGGGAGCGAGGGGCGAGCGTCTGACGCGCGACGGCGCCTTCCTGGGGACTCCTGGCTACGTGGCCCCCGAGCAGTTCCGCTGCGAAGAGGTGGACGGGCGGGCCGACGTGTTCGCGCTGGGCGCCGTCCTGACCGAAGTCCTCACGGGGCGGCCACCGTTCGCCAGCGACGACTCCGTCGAGGTCCTCGCGGCGACCAACGAGGGCCGCATCGAACTCCCCGCCCAGCGCGACCCGCGAGTGGCGCCGGAGCTGAACGCGATCGCGGCGAAGGCCTTGGCCGCCGACAAGGCCTACCGCTACACCTCCGTGGAAGGAATGGTCGCCGACCTGCGCGCCTACCTGGAGGGCCGCGAAGTGTCGGTCTACCGCCGGAGCCCCTCCGCGCAGCTCTTCCGCCTCCTGCGTCGGCACGCGGTCTTCTTCTCCTTCCAAGGCTTGGTGTTGCTCTTGCTCGTGGCGGCCGGCGTGTGGGTCACCAAGGCGAACACCGAAGCCGCCGCCGCTCGCCGCGCCTTCGCGGAGCGCGAGAGCGACCGCAGCGCGCAGGCGCGCGCGGACCGTGCGCGCCGCCGCGTTGAGGTGAACGGACTGGTCGCGGCGGGGAAGCGGGCGCTCGAAGGCGGCGACGCCGAGCTCGCCAAGGAATACTTCGTGAAGGCCCTCGCCTTGGACCCCGAGCACCTCGACGCCCGGCAAGGGAAGCGCGAGGCGGAGGCGGTCTTGGAGCGGCGCCGGGCCGAGGCCTTCGACCGAGGACGCGCCGAGCAGGCGAGCCGCCTCGTCGCCCAGGCGCGGAGTGCGGAGGCGCGCGGAGACCTCGAGGAAGCGCGCCGCGCTCTGGTGCAGGCCTTGGGCTTCGACGGCTCGCACGCCGAGGCGCGCGAGGGGCTCTTGCGCGTCGACCGGGCCCTGCGCGAGCGGGAGCGCGCCAAGGCCCAGGCGGCGCGAAAGCGGCGCGCGGACCTCCTGGTGCGTCGCGCCCGCCGGCGGGTGAAGGAGTGCCACGAACTCGTGCGCCGGCAGGAGGACCCGCGGAAGATCCAAGACGGCTACCTGGCGGCCCTCGACGATCTGGAGCGTGCTCTGCGGCTGTTGCGCAAGGACGAGGAAGTCGAGCGTCTGCGCGTGCGCGCGGCCCAGGAGCTCTACACGGTCCTGTCCACGGAGGGGCAGGAAGAATTGGCCGAGTTCGTGCTGCAGCGGGAGGGAGTGGAGCGTCCTCCCGCGGGGGCGGTGAAGCTCGAGCGCGACCCGACCCTGGTGGTCGAGGAGACGGATGCCGTTCTGGTGCGTCGCGCCTTTCCCGGGGCGGTGCACTTCTTGCCAACCCGCGCCTTCGATGGACTGCGGGACTACCTGGCGCGCCTCGGGAAGGGGCGCTTCCGCGCTCTCATCGGCGTGCGTTCGCGGGTGACCGACTCGGTCCCTCCCAACGTGCTGGCCGTCGGGCTCTGGATTCGTCTCGAGGATCGGAAGACCCGGAGCATCACCCCCACGCTGAAGCTCGAGTTCGAGCGTCCCTTTCGGCGCGGGATCCGCCTCGACCGCCACCGGCGCTTGGTAGCGCCCTTCGACCGTTCCAGCCCCCTGGAGGCGAAGCCGTACGTGAAGCAGGCGGAGGACGCGATCAAGCGGCTCGTGCGCGAAGCGGTAAACCGCAAGCGTTAGGGATCTCGCCGGGGAGAGGGCTGCTCGTTTCCGCCGGCACTGCGCGCTGCGGCGGGACTGGGGGTTCGGGCTTGCGAAGGGCGACACGTCGGGGGGCCGCGAGGGCGAGCGGGATCGCCGGCGTCCGCGCGCCGCGGAGGCCTGCGGAGGAGCGAGGGGGAGCGGGCAAGGGGCCGAGGCTGCGAGCGGTGGGGCAGTCCGGGAGGCCCGAGCGAGGGGTGTTCTCCCGGTGTGGCACGGAGGCCGTAGGATACCGCCATGCGGCCCGACGACTTCGTCGCTCCTCCTCCTCGAGGTTCGGATCCCAAGGCCACGCGCCGCGTGCGCCGGGTCGCTCTGAATGCCGGATCGCGCCCTTCGCCGGCGGCGCCGACCTTCGACTTCCGGGACCTGCCGGAGGAGGCCTTTGCCCAGGAAGAGCGCCTGCGGGCGGGCGAGGGCTACGCCCTCTGGCGCGCGCGCCGGGTGTCGGAGACCCCCGAGGAGGGCCTCTTGTGGCTTTGCGAGCCCGTCCTCGGTCCGCCCGAGGCGCGGCGCAGCGCACTGGAGCGGAAGCTGTTGCGCTTTTCCGAGGCCTCCCCTCCGGGGGTCCGAGGTCCGCGTGTGGCCGGCTTCCTCGACTCTCGCCGTCCCTTCGCTTTCGTCCCCTGCGGCGGGAGCGTCGCGCTGGCCGAACGGATCCGCCGCGGACCCGCTGCGAGCGAAGGCTTGGCCGAACTCGCCCGCCCGCTCCTCGAGACGCTCGGTTGCGCGCATCGCCGTGGCCTGACGCACGGCCTCCTGGGGCCGGAGACGGTGCGGCTCGACGAGGAGGAGCGGCCGGTGGTCCTGGGGCTGGGGCTCTTGGCGGCCTTGCGCGAGGAGGAGGTCGATCCGAGCGAAGACGTGCGGGCGCTGGGCGGGCTCTTCTTGCAGCTCCTCGCCGGCGCCCTCGAAGAAGATCTCGGTCCGGAGGTCGTTCGTCTGCGCGGGCTCGAACTCGCCAAGCCGCCGCTGTGGGAGATCCTGGTGAGCGCCACCGGTCCGCGTCCCTTTCGCGACGCCGAGGCCTTCTTGGAAGCCCTGCGCCTCTCGGTGCCGAGCTTTGGCGAGGAGCAGGCTCCTTCGCGGGCACGGGGACGCTGGCGCTGGGCGGCGGCCGCGGCGGGTGCGGTCGCGGTGGTTGCGGGGCTTGGCCTGGGGTCCTGGGGAGGCTCGCGGGGCAGTTTGCTGGTTCGCTCCGCTCCCGGCGCGAAGGTCGAGCTGAGCGGAGTCGGCGACTTGGCCGACGTTCGTCGGTCGGGGCGGGGGGACGCCGAGGGCTTCGCACGCTTCGAGGGCCTTCCGCCGGGACGCTACGTGGTGGTCGTCCACGACGGGAAGCGGGCGTGTGAGGAGGCCGTCGAGGTGCGAGGCGAGGAGACCAGCGCCCTGACCGTGGGACCCGGCGAGGCGCTCGGCGCCCGGGGGGTGGTGGCGACGCTGGGCCGGACCCGCGAGGCGGCCGAGGCGTCGCGGTGCGAAGCCCGCGAGCTCCTTGCCGACGGCTCGCTGCCCGAGCGCTACGGCAGGGCAGAGGCGGCCTACCGGGAAGCGAGCCGCCTCGAAGCGCGCGAGGCGCCGCTGCTCTCCCGCCTCGAAGCCTGGGAGCGAGCCCGGCGCGCCTTCTTCGAGTTGTTGCCGGACGCCCGCGAGGCGGACCCGCGCCGCGCCGTCGCCGAGGCCCGCGCGTCTGCGGAGCAATTGGCTCGGCGGCTTGCTCGGGCTGAGCTCGAAGCAGCGGACGCTCGCTGGGCGAAGGAGCGCCTCCTGCGCGGCCCCGAGGGCTTCTCCGCTGCGCGGGCCGCAGCCGAGCGATACCGCGCCGTCGGGGAACTCGCCGCGCAGCGGGACCGGCTGGCGACCCTGCTCGCTCGCTTGAACGAAGCGCGGCGCGGGGTGGAGACCCTTCGCGCCGAGGCGTTGCGAAGCATGGCCGACGTGGCGCTCGCGGATGACTACGCGCGGGCCGACGCCGACACCCGTGCCGCCGCCGCAGAGGAGGCAGCCGCGGCGCCGCCGGACCCCGTGGGAGCGACGCCGGCCGCGCTGGAGGCGCTCTGCGCCAACGTGGAGGAGCGCTGCGGACGTTGGGAGGAGTTGGGCCGGCGGTGGAGCGCGCTTGCCGACCGAGCCCGGGACGTGAACGCGGTGCACGACCTCGTCGCCAAGCTGGTGGGGGCGATTTCGCGCAAGGATCTGGGAGCCGTCCTCAGGCTCTACGAGGACCCCGGGACCGATCGCTACTTCTTCGAGACGACCTTCCGCAGCGCGCGACGGCTTCGTCTTCGGGTGAGCACTCCAACGTTGACGGGAGATGAGGCTCGCGCCGAGGTGTCGGAGTTCTCCTACGACGATTCGGAGCGCGGAGAGCGCGTCGAGCTTCCTCCGCTGGAACTGCGTTTGTTCAAGGGCCCCAGGGGTTGGCGGGTGCGCACCCTGCGTCCGATCCGCCGCTGAGGAGGTCGGAAGGCCGACGGGTTCCAGCGCGGTAGCGACGCTGGACGGGTCGAGGCCGTGCCCGTCGCCAAGCCGGTGGCGGCCCCGCGAGTGGAGGGCCACGGAGGGGCGTCGACGCCAGAGTTCGTCGGCCCGGGTCCCGACCCCGAGGAGATCGCCGGCAACGCTCGCCACGCGCTCGAGCGCCTGCGGCGGGTCCTTCGGGCGGGCGGGGACGCCCCGGGAGTAGGCGACGTCGAACACGCCCAACGGCCTGGGGAGGGAGGCCAAGCGCCTCGAGGTCGCGTTGCTCGACGCGAGATCCCTGCGCTGGGTGCGCGCGCTCGAAGTGCGGCGGTCCCCCGTGCCGGCGCGGGGAGTCGACGGGCTGGACCCGCTCGGCTTCGCGGCCAAGCGTGCCTTCCCTCCCTTCCACCGCCGCGGGCGGCAGCCTTCCCTCGGAACCCAAGGAGGTCGGGACCCTCCCCTGCCTCGTCGGAAGTTCCAAACCGGCTGCCGGGGGCAGGAGCGGCTCGCAGAGAGGCCGACGACCTCCGGAGGCCTTACCGAGCTGCCCAGGGCTCGGTGAAGGTTACGGTGCGAGGGGCCGGCGAGAGGACGCGGCCGTCCCGGCCCACGGCGTCGAGGGCGAGGCGAAGGCGGAGGGCTGCGTTGCGGGCGACGTCCGCTCGGACTCGGCGAAAGGCTTCGATTCGTTCGGGAGGAACCCGCAGCCAGAGTTCCACCCGCGCGCCCTGGTGGGACTCCGCAGCGGGGGGCTCCGCGCCCTCGCGGTTCAAGAGACGTACTTCTTCGAGCACGGGGAAGCCGTCGGCCTCGACGTCGGCGCCGCCCGGGCGAACGACGCTGGTGTGGATGGCGAGGCTCAAGGACTCCAGCCCGTCGCCGCTGAGGACGCGCACGGGGAACTCCTCGCCCGCCGGAGCGGAGGGGGCGTCAAAGAGCACGCGACGACGCGGTGCGCCGCGGTCCGGGATCCAGCGCGCACGCACGAGGGTGGGACTCCGGTGGGCGCCGGGACCGTGTCCGGCCAGCCTGCGCACGGGCAGTTCGCTCCAGCCTGGCTCGCCACGAGGGGGACCGGCGAAGGGGTCCGCGGCGAAGGGGTCCGCGGCGAAGGGGTCCGCGGCGAAGGGGTCCGCGGGCGGGGCCGGCT
>RFHU01000076.1 GCA_003695705.1 Planctomycetota bacterium | reverse complement strand
ACCCCCGCTGCCGAGGGCTGACGACACCTGCAAGCCCTTCCTCCGCATGCAGTTCCGTCCCTCTCTCCCCCGCTCCTTCCGGTGTCCGGATCCCTCCGCGGAGAGCCTCATCTCCGTCGGGGCGAACCGCGTCGTAGGAGCGCACCGCCCCGCGCTCCCTGCCCACGCCGCACTTGGAGGAAGGCCGTGAAGTACTCGTTCTGCGTCCTTGGCGCCGCTGCGGCGCTGGCCGCCGCCGGTCCCGCCGCGGCCTCGGCGGTGGTCGAAGCCCAGGGCGAGCGTGCCCGCGTGCGCTTCGCCTACCGCCCGCCCGCCGACCAAGGCGCGCGGGAAGTCCTCCTCGCGGGGAGCTTCAACCACTGGAAGCCGGACCCGGCTTGGGCGCTGCGGGACGACGACGGGGACGGCCGCTTCGAGGGCAGCTTCGAACTCCCCCCGGGGCGACACCTCTACAAGTTCGTCGTCGACGGAGAGCGCTGGGCCCACGACCCCGAGCAGGCGGAGCGCGAGCCCGACGGCCACGGCGGCTTCAACTCGGTGCTCGAACTCGGCGCGGAGGGCCGCGCTCCTGGCGGCGCTCCCCAGAGCGCCTCGCCCTTCGGCCACACCCGGACCCGCCCCCAAGGCCCCCAGGGATTCGTAGGCGAAGTCTTCTTCCTCGAGCCGGGCACCCAGCGGCTTCCTGACTTCCGCGGCCGACGGCCCGAAGGGAAGATCTACACCCAGACCCTGAACGTCGCCCCCCAGCCCTTCGACCGCGGCTTCCCCGGACTCTCGGACCGCTTCGAGTGGTTCGCCATCCGCTACCGCGGCACCTTCCACGCCGAGCGCAAGGGGCACTACCGCCTCCGCCTCCTCTCGGACGACGGCGCGCGGGTCTACCTCGACGGCCGCCTCGTCCTCGACAACGACGGCCTGCACGGGCCGCGGAGCGTCACGCGCATCCTCAAGCTCGACAAGGGCGACTACCGCATCGTCGTGGACTACATGCAGGGCCCCGCCCTCGAAGTGGCCCTGCAGCTCTACGTCATGCGCCCCAACTCGACGCAGGAGGAGCTCCTCCGCGCCGGCCCGCCCGCGAAGGGCACACGCTCGCGACGCCGCCGGCGTTCGCGCTGACCGCGCTCGATCGGCGACGCGGCGCCGCTTGGGCCCGTCCGCGCGCGGAGCCCGTCGGGCTCGCGCACCCGCGGACGAGGGCGGACACCACCGAGCGAGCTCGGGTCGTCAGGGCGAGGCGACCCCCCCCCTCAGAGCAGGTCGCCGAGCCGCGTCTGCGGCCGGGCGGCGCGGATGCGCTCGAACTCGCCCCCGTCCAGCCACACCCCCTGGCACACCACGCAGCAGTCGAGGGTCACCTCGCGGTTGCGGCTGCTCCGCACCCGGAGGAGCTTTCCGCCGTCGCGGGGACAGGTGCCCGGGCTCTGGTCGTGTCCGTGGGCGTCTTCGCCGCCGAGGATCTCGCGCACTTCGCCCGAATTGCTCTCGAGCAAGTCGGTGAGCTCCCGCTTGTCGAACCAGATCCCTTCGCACGAAGGGCAGCGGTCCACTTCGATGCCGTCGACGACCACCGGCGACAGCGACGGGCCGGCGCACTTGGGGCAGTTCATTCCTCCGAGGTTACCCGAAGGGCGGCGGCAAAGGCCTCCTCGACGCGCTCGATCCGCCAGCCCTCGAGTGAGGCCAGGAGCTCCGGCGGGCCGTTGATCCAGGCCCGCCCCGCGGAGGGCAGGGGCGGCAGCTCGAGCTCTCCGGGCCCCCCGCCCGAGCACCAGACCACGAGGGCCGGCGCGCCGGCGGCGTCCTCCCCCCAGAGCAGCAGCGCCCCCGGAACCCGCCGCCGCCGTCCCAGGCGCAAGCCCAGCAAACGAGCGAAGCTCTCCACCGCGTCGACCGCAGCCCACCCCGTGGCCGTGCGCACGCGGCAGGTCTCCGGTTCGGCGAGGGGCTCACTGCGCAGGACGCACAGCCCCTCCACGGCGCGGACTTGCAGGTGCCCCCGCGCCGTCCCGCGGCCCCGGGCGTTGGCCATGGCATCCGCGTAGCCCTCGAGGCGCAACACCTGAAAGGCGCCTCCTCCCCGCCAACCACGGGCGGCGCTGATCCCGTAGGGATCGCCGTGGAGCACGCGCTTGAGGCGCGGCAGGGCAACATCTTCCAGCAGCGCGCTGCGCTCCACTCCGATCCAGCGCCGGCCCATCTTCTGCGCCACGGCGCAGGTCGTCCCCGAGCCGAGGAAGGGGTCGAGCACCCAGTCGCCCGGAAGCGAAGAAGCCTCGAGCATGCGCTCGAGCAGGTTCTCGTTCTTCTGCGTGAGGTTGCCGCGACCCACCTTCTCGCGGCTGAAGCTCATGATCTGGATCGAGTCCAGCCGATCGGCCGGGCTGCAGTTCCAGGTGTCTTCGAGGGGAATCCCCTTCCCACGCGGAGGCTTCCCGTCGCGCCGCACGTAGCCCTCCGGGTAGGGCAGGTAGCGCTTGTTGAACAAGGGCCGCGGGCTCTTCCCGTAGTGGTAGATGGTGTCGTGGTTGCGAATGAACTT
>RFHU01000075.1 GCA_003695705.1 Planctomycetota bacterium | reverse complement strand
GCGCAGCGAGATCCGCCGAGAGCTGCGCGAGACCGTCTCCTCCGCAGAGCAGCTCGAAGAGGAGTGGAGGCTCGTGTTCGGCTGAGCTTCCCGGCGCGTCGCCGCCACCGCGAGACGGTGCGGCCTTGCTTCCTGCGTTGCGCTGCCGCGCTCCTCCCGCTTTTGAGTCGCGCCCCCGCGGAGCCTCGTACGGCCAGCCAGCGACATTTCTTCAGCGGGCCTCGGGCCGAAGCCCGGCACGGCGTCGCTGTGTCCCTCGACCCAGCCAATGGCGAGTTCGATCCCTGAGCCCGGAGACCGTCCGTGGGGCCCGGAGCCCCGCGGGACGGCCCGGGTCGATCTATGGAACCATCCTGCTTGGGAAAGGAGCGGAGTGCGCTTCGGCAGCAGGCGAACCTTCCGAACGCGCTGCCGCAGCGCGTCCTCCCCCTTCGTCCGGCGGGGTGGGACCGGCAGTCCCCTCGGCGGGCTTCGCGGGTTGTTGGTTCGGCGGGAGCGACGCGGCGCCGTCGGTGGCCTTCCGCACCCCCGCGGTCGCGCGCTCGGTCTCGTGGACGCTGAGTCCGGCGCGAATTCGTGACGACGCGCGCCGAGCGTCCCTCGCGGGGGGCGGCTCGGACCGGTGCGGGTCGGCGCGAGCGCTCGGGGCGGACCGGAGTGGGCGCGCCGCGGACCGGGCGGAAAGCCCTTGTTCGGCCAGCGCGGGCGGCGGGGTTGGGCGCTCGCGTTCGGCGAGGGCTCGTTCTCGCCGGGCAAGCTCGGCGTGGGTCGCCGCGGTGGTCGCGTCCCGGAGGGCGTCGATGGCTTCCTCGAGGGAGCGCTCGCGTTCGGCGAGGAGTCGCTCTCGCTGCGCGAGTTCGGCCCGGACCCGGGCGGTGGCCGTGCGAACGCGCAAGTCGACGAGCTCCTCGAGGGCGCGCTCGCGCTCGACGAGGAGTCGCTCTCGCTGCGCGAGTTCGGCGCGGACCTGGGCGGTGGCCATGCGAACGCGCAGGTCGATGACCTCCTCGAGGACGCGCTCGCGTTCGGCGAGGAGCCGCTCTCGCTGCGCGAGTTCGGCCGGCCTCGGGCGGGCGGCGGGACGGGTGGGAGCGTCGCCGGGGACGAGCGAGCCTCGCCCCTCCGCCGCGGATCCCTCCCGGCCCTCCTCGCCGCGGGGGGCGAGGAGGGCCGGGAGGACTGCGGCGGGGCGCTTCTCGCGCCGCGTCATTCAGGCCTCCACTCCGCCGTTTCGCCGCTCGAGGAAGGCGTCGCGCGAGATCGAGGCGTCGTTGCCCTCGCGGCCGCCCACGTAAAGCAGCGTCGTCAGCGCGTTGTGGACGGAGGCGACGACGGAGAGGATCGCGACGAGGAGGACTCCGGTCCAGAGCACGATCAAGTAGGCCATGGGCAGAGCCATGGGAAGGGGTGGGTCTCCCGCGGCGCCGGCGAGGATCCACTGCACCAGCTCCGGGCCGCAGGCGCCCACCACCGCCGCCAGCGGCAGGGCCAGGGCGAGGGCCCCGAGGGCCAGGAGCAGTCCGGCGAAGGGCCCGAGCGCGAAGGTCGGGAAGAAGCCCCAAAGGAGGGTGCGCGCCAGGGAGCGGCGGGCGAAGTCGAGCACGTGGCGTGCGGTGTCCTTGGCCCCGGTCTCCTCGAAGGCGGCGGTCACGGGTCCGAACACACTGGCCAGGGCCGCGGCGACGAGGAGGAACAAGGCTCCCGCACCCAGGACCACGTGGACGCCGAACAGAGCGCCCGTGGCCAGCGGTCCGGCGTAGGGAATCTTGGCGACGAAGGCCAGGATCCCGAGGGCCAGCAGCAATCCGAAGGACCCGAGGGCCAGCAGCAGGGGCGGCAGGCTCATGGCGCCCCTGCGCCGCAGCGCGTAGCGCAGGCAGGCCCCAAGGGCGGGTCGTTCTCCTTCTTCGAGCTGGCTGCGTCCGTAGCGGCTGAGGGCCCCCGAGCCCACCGCCCAGAGGACGTAGGCGACGAGGGGCGCCACCAGGAAGAAGGGGATCGCGAGCAGGGGGTGCGCCTTGCCGGCGAGGAGCCCCAGGCCCGCGACGGCCGCGGCTCCGGCCACCGGAAGGCCGGTCGCGGCCAGGGCCAGGCGCAGGCGTCCAGCCTCCAAGCCCATGCCGAAGGCCCGCCACATGTCCTTGCGCTCCAGCCGGTAGAGGGGAGAGAAGGGCGCCCTCGCTTCGTCCTCGAGGGGGGCCGCGACCGCAGGGCGTCGGGCCTTCGAGGGGCGCTTCTTCTTGGAGGGCTTTGCCTCGACCGAGGAGGACGACCGCCGCTTCGTCTTCCTCTTGCCCCGAGGGGAGGCCTTCTCGACGGCGGACGTCCTCCGCTTCTTGCGCTTGACGGTTTTGGGGGCGGGCTCGTCCGCCGAGGAGGCGTCGGCGGCGGGCTCGTCCGCCGAGGGAGCCTCGGGGGCGGGCTCGTCCGCCGAGGACTCCGCGCGAAAGCGCTCCATGCGTTCGAGTGGTTCCCACTCCTCCATGCCTTCCTTCCAGGCGAGGGCCCCCTTGGGGACCCTGCCTCGACGGACTTGCAGCGCGAGGCGCTCGCTCGTCATCGGGCCGGCCTTCCGCTTGCCGGCGGCCACGTACCAGTGCTTGTTTCCCATGCCTCGATTCCTCTCTCTTGGCGCTTGGTCCGGTTCGGCGCCCGCGCGAGCGCCACGCCTTCCTCTTGTGCGCCTCGCCGAGAGCGTCTGGAAGGAATTCGAAAAGGGACCCTCGGGCTTCGTAAGTCTCGTGCTCCCCGGCATGGCCGCGAAGGGGACCGCAGCGTCGCGGCGCGCGCGACGCACGAGGCCTTCCCGAGAGCGCGGCCCGGTTGCGCCTCTGCGGGCGGTCCGGGCCGAGGCCCAGCGACGCGAGCGCAGGAAGCTCGCGGCCTTCGGGGTAGGATCCTGCGAATTCCCTCTCGCCGCTGGCGAGCCCGCGGGAAAGGGCGGTGCCGCGCTCATGAGTTCCTCGCAGCGGTCGGCTTCCGACGCAGCCCCCGAGAAGGAGGTCTCCGGCCAAGAGACCGTGGACCTTCCGGAGGCGGCGAAGGCCACGCCGCCGCGGAGCCTGCGTTCGCGGGTGCGCCGTCGCCTGCTGCGGCACGAACGGGACCGCGAGGACCCGAGCCTGCTCCTCTCCACCGAGCGCTATCGCTACGTGCGGGAGCTGGGTCGTGGGGGCATGGGAACGGTGGTCGAAGTCGACGACGTGCGCCTTGGACGACGGGTGGCGGTCAAGACGGTGCTGGGCGACGACCCCGCGCGCTTGGCTCGCTTCCGCCGCGAAGCCCGCCTGGCTTCCCAGCTCGAACACCCGCACATCGTTCCGGTCTACGACCTCGACGAGCGTCCGGAAGGCGCCAGCCTGGCCATGCGGAAGGTGACCGGCGAGAGCTTGGGGGAGGTGATTCGTCGCCTGCGCGCGGGCGAGGAGCCCGAACGCGGTCGGGCCTGGCAGCTGGAAGTGTTTGCCGCCGTGTGCCAGGCGGTGGCCTACGCGCACGCGCAGGGAGTGATCCACCGCGACATCAAACCGGACAACGTCCTGCTCGGTCGCTTCGGACAGGTCTTCCTGACCGACTTCGGGCTGGCCAAGCGCGTGGATCCGGACGCCGAGGACGGAGAGCCTCTCCAAGCCTGCGGCGAACTCGAAGAGGTCGGCGAGAGCTTCGTGAGCGCGGACGGCGCGATCGTGGGCACCCCGGCCTACATGGCTCCCGAGCAGGCCTCGGGACGCCAAGACGAAGTCGACGCCCGGACCGACGTCTACCAACTCGGCGTCCTCCTCTACGAACTGTTGACCCTCAGGCGGCCCTACGAGGGGTTGCGCGGGCGAGCGCTCCTCGAGGCGATCCAGCGCACCGACCCCGTTCCGCCGCGCAAACGAGCCCCCGAGCGAAAGGTCCCTCGCGAGCTGGAGGCCATTGCCCTCAAGGCGCTGGCCCGGGAGAAGTCCGCTCGCTACGCCGCGGTCGAGGCGCTGCTGGAAGACCTGCGTGCCTTTCAGGAAGGGCGCACGGTCAGCGCTTGCCGGGACCCCCTCGGCGTGCGGCTCCGCAAGTGGGCTGGCCGGCATCGCACGCTCGTGGCCACCCTGGCGAGCGGCTTGGTGGTGGCCTTGGGGGCCGGCGTCGCGCTCGCCGTGTGGCGCGACCGCCTGCGCAGCGCCGAACTCGCAGCGCTTCGCCGCCGCCAGGCGGCCACGGTGCCCTACCTGACCGGGCTGGACCTGCTCGCTCGCCGCCTGGACCTAGCCACCCTGCGCGAACGCGCGATTCCCGCCTTCGAGCGCGCGCTCTCCCTCGATCCCGATTTCGCCGAGGCTCGCTTCGCCTTGGGACGCGCCTACGTCGCGGCCTACCGGGCCGATCGCGGCCGCGCGGAAATGCTGGCGGCCATCGAGGCCCAGCCGGGCAACGGCCACTGGCTGGTGCGGCTCGGCCAAGCCTACCTCTACGGCTACGACCTTCGCGATCCCAGGGCCGCGGCGGCCCGGGCCCAAGCACGGCGCTACTTCCAGCAGGCGGCGGCGCTGGGCCAAGAAGTCACGCCCTTCGCCGCGGTCGGCGAGGCCATGGTCCTTGCCGAGGACGGCCAACCCCAGGCCGCCTGCGCCCTGCTCGAACCCACCGTCCGCGAGGCGCCGTACCTGTGGGAGGTGTGGCACGCTCTGGGCTACGCGCGCCTGCGCCTCGGGCCCGACCGGGCCCAGGCCGCCGAAGAGGCCTTTCGCCACGCCCTCGAACTCGAGCCCGACGAAGTCATGAACCTACGCGGCGTCGCGGCGGCCCTCCTGGCTCAGGACCGCCCCGCCGACGCGCTCCCCTTCGCGGAGCGGGCTGCGGAGCGGAGCGACCCCGGTCTGGCCACGGACCTGGTCAACCTAGGCCACGTGCTCTTTCGTCTGCAACGCTACGAAGAAGCCATTGCCGCTCTGCGCCGCGCCCTCGACCGGCAGCGCAACGCTCCGCGGGCCTGGCTGAGCCTCGGCGCGGCCTTGCACGCGGTGGGACGCTCCGAGGAAGGGCTCAGGGCGCTCGCCGAGGCCGAGCGCCTCGGCTGCGAGGACCCGATCCTCTTCCAGAACCGTGGCTCCATTTGCATGGAACTCGGCCGCTACGCCGAGGCGCTGGCGGCCTACGAGCACGCACGGAAGCTCGATCCGAGCGCGGAGAACTGGGCCAACCGCGCGGCGGCCCAGTTGCGCCTCGGCCGGCTGGCCGAGGCGGAGGCCGACTTGAAGGAGGCCTCGCAGCGCGATCCCCGCAAGCCGCAGGTGTGGGTCCAGCGGGCCGGGTTGGCGGAGGCTCGCGGGGACCTGGCGGCCGCCGAGCGGCTCATCGGCGAGGGTCTGGAACACGCTCCCGACCTGGGCCGCCTGTGGGCGATCCGCGGGCTGTATCGCTTTCAGCTCGGACGGATTCCCGCGGCCATTGCCGACTTCGAACGCGCCCTCGAACTGGGGGGGAGTCCGGGCGCTCCCCTGCCGGGACTGTCGGTCCTCCTCCTCTCGCGGGCCTACCGTCAGGTCGGGCAACCGGAGCGAGCGCTTGCGGTGCTCGAAGCCCACGGCGACTTGCTTTCTCCGGAGCAGGAATCGACGCGCCGGAACGAAGCCGGCATTGCGCACTTCCAGCTCGCCCAAGCGTGTTTGGCGCGGAAGGACTTCGGGCGAGACGACCTCGAACGGGCGCGCTTGCACCTCGAACGCTCCTACGCCCTGGAGCCACAATGGGCCAACGCCTTCCTCGCCGCCAAGGTCTGCGCGCAGCTCGGCGAGATCGACGCGGCCTTTTCCTGGCTCGAGCGCGCCTACGCGCACGGTCTGCGCGGCCCCGAGCGATTGCAGGCGCCCGCGCTGGCGCCCCTGCGCGAGGATCCGCGTTGGAAGGACTGGGTCGAGCGCCTCGGTCGGTGAGCCTTCGCCCCCCTGCGCACCGGCCCGCGAGAGAGGCCTCGCGGCCGGAGGCTCCGCCGCGGCGCGACCACGGATCGATGCCGCAGCGCGACCGCGAGGCTCGGCTTCTCGGTAGGACTACGTGTCCAGGAAAACCGGGTGCGACAAACCACCAAGGTCAGGAGCGTGGAGGTGACCAGACCTCCGCTGATGGCCGAGGCCATCAGCGCGCGACTCGCTGTCCGGTCCGGTGCCGAGCGCGAGCAGCAGCATGCCGAAGATCATGG